>NZ_SRYB01000014.1:0-111621 GCF_004793975.1 Lepagella muris | reverse complement strand
ACCATACTGCAAAAACCGTGCCAACATATGTACATTAATTTTTAGAAACTACTTATTATATAAAAAAACAGGATTCCTGTTAATTTTGATATATGTGTCAACATAAATTATATTTATAAAAATAAAAGCTTGTTAATTTTGCGGCAGAAACATTAACCAAAACTAACATAACATGAAAAAAGGAATCCTTACAGCGATCATGTTCTTCCTTACGGCGGTCATGATTCACGCACAGGAAATCAATGTGCAAGGGACAGTAATTTCACGTGTTGATGATGAGCCGCTGATTGGGGCTACCGTCATTTGTGAAGTCAACAAAAAAGGTGTTGCCACAGATATAGAGGGCAAGTTCAGTATGAGCGTTCCGAAAGGATCGGTATTGAAAGTCTCATACGTGGGTTATCAGACAGTAGAGGTCAAGGCAGAGCCGGAACTGACAATCTATCTTGATGAAGATTCCGGGCTTCTTGATGAATTGGTGGTGGTAGGCTACCAGACGGTGCGCAAGGCAGATCTTACCGGAGCCGTATCGGTGATGGATATGAAAGATCCATTAAGTGAAAATTCCGGCAATATCATGAGCTCCATGGCAGGCAAGTTGCCCGGTGTAAATGTAGTTCCGGATGCGGCTCCGGGTGGCACAGGCTCAATCCGCGTGCGCGGTATGTCTACTGCCAACTCAAGCAACGATCCTCTCTACGTGATAGACGGAGTACCGACCGACAATCTCAACTGCATTAACCCTAACGATATTGAGACAATGCAGGTGCTTAAAGATGCCGCCTCTGCCTCTATATATGGTTCGCGTGCGGCGAATGGCGTAGTCATCATCACAACGAAACATGGCAAAGGTGATCGTCTGTCGGTTAACGTCAGCTATGCACTGAGTGCGCAGACAATAGCCAAACGATATGATATGATGAATGCCGACCAGTGGGGACAGGCTTACTGGATTGCTTCACGCAATGCAGGGATGACACCCTCGATACCTCTTTATGGTAGTGGTGAGACTCCTAAACTGGTGGAATTTATCAACGGAGATAAAAACTATCCGACCACCAACACCGACTGGCAGGATCAGGTCTATCAGACGGCATGGACAAACAATCTGACGGCATCAGTATCCAACAATACGGAGAAATCGTCAGTGCTCTTCTCAATGAACTACATCAACCAGACAGGTAACATCGTCTCTTCATTCTATCGTCGTTACTCCGCACGTCTCAACACACGGTTCGATTTCGGCAAATACGTGTCTGTAGGAGAGAATGTGGTTATAGCCAACTGGAAAAACCGTGGTGTAGATGTGGCAGGCGACCGCGGCATACCCTTCACCGCAATGAGCCAGCATCCCGCACTCCCGGTAAGAGGACTTAACGGAGATTGGGCACGTCCGATGGAGTTGATAGGGTCAGACCTTGCCAACCCGGTGCAGCTGATCAATAATGCAGAAGACAATGACCTTCAGAGCTGGCGAATACTCGGCAACGCATTTATCGAGGTGAAACCGATTGAAGGACTCGTATTGAAATCAAATATCGGTATCGAGCATAGCCAATATTTCAACAATACTCTCGGACGTCGTGTGAATCCGGGTGATGTCAACAGTATGAGTTCTGTATATGGTCAGGGCGACACTTGGACATGGACCAACACTGCAAACTATAACAAGACTTTTGGAGAGAATCATCATCTGACAGCTCTCATCGGTAGCGAGGCTATCGGCTACACATTTAAGGATCTCTCCGCTTCACGTGAGGATTACATGTTTGAGGATTCTGATTTCATGCAGATAGGTTCCGGCTCCGGCACACGTAACAATGGCGGCGGTAAGACCCAGTGGAGTGTATTCTCATTATTCGGAAAGATTGACTACAATTATGCTGACCGTTATCTGGCATCGTTCACAATCCGTCGTGACGAGAACTCCCGATTTGCAAAGGGTCATCGTTCAGGCGTGTTCCCCGCAGCGTCACTTGCATGGCGTCCGACGGCAGAATCATTCTGGCCTGCCAACACAGTATTGACCGATCTTAAGATCCGTTATTCTTGGGGTCAGAACGGTAATGCCAATATCCCGCCGCTCTATCCGACATATTCCACATATATCTATAATACCGGCAACGGTGCGTATGATATAACCGGCACCAACTCACAGACCCGTCCCGGCATCACCCTTGCCGCCTCCGGCAATCCGGATCTGAAATGGGAAACTACAACGCAGAACAACATCGGTGTGGACCTTCAATTTCTCAGCGGAGCAATCAATCTTACGGCTGATTACTATATAAAGAAGACCACCGACATGCTTACCATTCCGCCGGCACTTGACGTGGCAGGAGAGAATGCGGCTATATGGCTCAATACAGGCGACATGAAGAATACCGGTTGGGAAGTTTCTCTCGGATATACCAGTCCATCTTACGGCGATTTCTCATGGAATGGATCTCTCAATATCTCGCAATACAAGAATAAGCTTGTCAATCTGAACTCGGTTCAGAAATTTATAGGTGGTGACGTTCGTCTTATCCCCGGTCAGGCAATGGGTGTCTACTATGGTTATGTGTGCGACGGAATCTTCCAGAATACAGCAGAAGTGGCAAACCATGCGACACAGAACGGTGCTGCTCCAGGTCGTTTGATCTACCGAGACCTTGACGGCAACGGAGTGATAGACGACAACGACCGTTGCATCATAGGCAACCCGAACCCGGAGATCTCACTCGGTCTTAATCTCGGATTCCGCTACAAGTCATTGTCATTGGATATGTTCTTTGCAGGCGACTTCGGACAGGATATCATCAACCACATGAAACGCCAGCTCTACTTCATGAACTATGGCAACCTCACTACTAACCGCAGCGTTGACGTTCTCAATGCATGGACTCCCCAGAACACCGGCAGCGACATCCCGGCACTCTCTCTTACGGATGACAACAATGAGTCACGTTTCTCAACGTATTTCATCGAGAATGGCTCTTATATGAAGATGAAATATCTGAAACTGTCATACTCTTTGCCGGAGTCAGTCTACAAGGTTATCGGTAGCCAAGGCATCGACATCTACGGACAGGTAGAGAATGTGTTCACACTTACCAAATACAAAGGACTGGATCCGGAGATTCTCCCCGGCACTTATGGCTCACTGACCGACAACGGTAGCTATCCACGTCCACGCACATACACAATCGGTGTAAACGTACAGTTCTAACTTTAAATTGACATCAACATGAAAACAATAAAGAAAATACTCAAAACGACAGCATATAGCGTGGCTGCCATCACAATGGGTATCGGTGCGACATCATGCGACAGCATGCTTGACACAAAGCCACAGGGTTCGTTCACATCCTCACAGATAGGGGAGGATGAGGCTATCGACATGATGACTTCGGCGTATGCCACATTATTGTGCCACTATTTCGGAAACAATGAGTCGTTTGCCGGTCCGATCAACAACTGGGTCATCGACCTCCGTTCGGATGATGCGCTAAAAGGTGGCGACGGTGTTACAATGGAAGGCTACATGCATCAGCTTGAAATCGGCAATGTGCAGAGCGACAACGATGTCATCAATTTCAAATGGCGCAACAATTATTTCTCCATTTCCCGTTGCAACACTGCGATCAAGGCTATATTGTCAGCCGGGAATCTTGCAGATGATGTGAAGACAGCTTACGTGGCAGAAATGAAGACTTTACGTGCTTATTACTATTTCGACATGTATCGTCTCTTTGCGAAATTCCCGTATTTTGATGAGACAGTGGCTAATCCGTCGGAATGTCGTGCCGATGAGTACACACGAGAGGAGATTGTAGGCTTTATAAAGGAAGACTTGCGACAGGCTTACCATAATCTCCCGGAAAAGCAGGAAGAGGTGGGACGTTTCAACAGGAATGTAGCGGCTGCCATACTTGCGAGAGTGGATCTCTTCACATCCGATTGGGCAGAGGCAGAGGAATATTCAAACTATGTGATTACTTCGGGTCAATATCAGTTGTATACCAACTTCCTCGATATGTCGAAACCTGAGTTCAACAACAGTTTTGAATCAGTTATGGCGGTGCAGTTCTCGTCGGCAAATTCTCCTGACCAGTTCAACTTCAATAACTGTCTTAACTGCACATGGTCGGAAGGAAATCTCTATGGAAATGGCGACGACTTCTATCTTGCATCACAGGATCTTGTCAACGCATTCCGCACAGATGAGAACGGTCTCCCTTATCTTGACGGCACACAGAACTCAGAGAGCGTGACTACCGCCGACTATGCCGGCAATGTTGACCCTCGCCTTGATTTCACACTCGGACGTATAGGTATGCCATGGCGTTCTTACCAATATAATGAGAAATGGTGCCGCAATCTTGACCTCTACGGTCAGTATTCAGGCAAGAAGCCTTATCCCTCTCCTGATTCACCCTACGTGAAACCGGGTATCGTGCCTTGGGGTGCGTCATCACTCAACTACATCATCATACGCTATGCCGATGTGCTTCTGATGAAGGCAGAGTCTTTGATTGAGCAGAATAAGAATCTTGATGAAGCCCGCGATCTCATCAATCAGGTGCGTGCTAAGGCAGCCCGTTCGGTTGATGCTTCCTACACTCCGATTGACTGCAACCCGATGATAGCGAATTATGCTGTCGGTCAATATTCCGCTACTGCATGGAATCAGGATTATGCACGCAAGGCGGTTCGCCACGAACGCCGTGTGGAGCTTGCGATGGAAGGCTTACGTTGGTTTGACCTTTTGCGTTGGGGTAATGTCGTGGATGTCGTCAACAAATATTATCAGTTTGAGACTGCGTTCCAGCCGTATTATTCAACTGCAAACTTATCGGAGGATGAACTTTATTTCCCGATACCGTTGAATCAGAAGGACAATGCAGGCGATCTCTATAATTGATAACCGTAATCTAAACTAAGGAAACAGAAATGGCAACAAAAATAATATATGGTCTCAGTGTGATGACCTTAGCAATGGGAATGACATTTACCTCTTGTGGTGATTTTGAGCCGACAGGGTATGAGGCAACTCCCGATCTTCCCACTGTTAGGGATATGAAGGCAACCGTCAGCGGACACACGGTGAACGTGAGCTGGCAACTCCCTTCCGATAAGAATATCACAGGCGTGCAGTTCATCAAGAATGCCGACACCCGAAACCCGATAATGCTTGAGGCAAACGCCACATCATACGATGTAAAGGGTCAGCCTCTCGGAGTGGAGGGCTACTTTACAGTAAAGCTATGCTACGGAGATAAATACGTATCCGAGGGTGTGACAGTGACTGCAACATTGCCGGAAGAGCAGCTTGCAGGCGTGACTTCGCTCACTAATACAATTTCAGGCAGAACGGTCACACTTTCATGGGCACTTCCCTCAGCTTCTGGAATTACCGGAGTGCGTATATATCGCGATGGCGACGTTAGTGCCGCTGTGGTTCTCCCGGCGAATGCCACCTCTTATGAGATGAAGGCACAGCCGATGGACGTGGAGATGACTTATACGGTAGAACTGATATATGATGAATATTATCCTTCGGTGCCCTCTACCGTGAAGGCGACAGTTCCGTATATCGCGCCTAAGATGGCATACCTTCTTACCACGAATACATGGCAAGATCTTCCCGATGATGACGAGCGTGCTGCTGCATCATGGTTCGCTTCACAGGATAATGCAGAGTTTATCCAACCGTCGCAGATCGCAACCCTTGAACCGGACCTTTATCCGGTAATCTGGATTGAGATCGACCGCGTGGGTCTTCCTTTGGGATGGCAGAATCTTCCGGAAAATATAGTGTCGGATGAGGTTATCGCAGCATTGCGTGAATATTCTGCAAACGGCGGTAGTCTGTATCTTTCCAATATGGCGACTCAGTTGACAGTGCCGTTGGGAATCGTGCCCGATAATATGGCTCCGACAGTTTATGGCAATGGCGACGGCGGTTCCGGCGACGATGTGTGGGTCATCAACCCTTATCTCGGATGGGATTTCCGCAACGGTTCAGACCAAGGCTTCTATGATCGTACTGCACACGCTATCTATGATGGCTTGACCCTTGAGGATCCTAACGGCTACGGCTATGAGAATCTGCCACTTATCGGTCCCGGTCAACGCGAAGACCACAACTGCCTGTGGGATTGCAATATCTATGGACGCGGAAGCTATCCTGACGTAATCGCCAATTTTGAGGCAACTACCGGTTCGCTTGTGCTTGCAACTTGGGGTCATGTACGCGACCACTGTGTCGCCGGTCTGGTGGAATTCTATTCAAATGCCAACCACGGCAGATGTATCGCCAATGGTTTTGCGGCTTATGAATGGAATCAGAATTCCGGAACCAATCCTTATCAGCATAATGTGGAGAAACTCACTTCAAATATCTTGAACTACCTGAAATAATCAGGAATAAAACATCGTTATAGACATAAATTTGCAACCTCGGAAGCAAATCATCCGTATCGGATGGATGGCGTGGCTTCCGGGGTTATTTAAAATAAAGGAATCATATTATGAAAATAAGACAGATCATATTGCCGTCGTTGCTATTGTCAGGGGTTACTGTATCTGCTGATATAGTGGCACATTTCCCTATGGACGTGAAAGACGGCGAGATTACTGATGTCGTCAGCGGACAGAAATCTACAGTTGAAGGGAATTTCGTGCCGGAGAATCTTCCTGGTGCGGTAGGGGAGGCATTACGTTTCGATGGCTACACTTCAAAGGTGACAGCGGTTCTTGGAGAATTATTCCCTGCGGGAAGCACACAACTCACCATGTCGGCGTGGGTGGCACTCCCATGTTATCCGATAATCCAGATTGACACCGACACAAAAGAACAGACGGCAATAGTCAGCTGTCTTGATGAGGAGAATAAGACCGGCTTCGGATTCTATGTGGGGTTTGATGGGAAATACTCCTTCCGTTCCTACATAGGTGGATGGCCTGTGGATATACAGGTGGATAGTCCGTTGCCGGTGTATCAGTGGAATCATCTTGTAGCAGTCGTGGACTGTGCTGCAAAGAAAGCTGTGTTGTATAATAACGGTGAGGAGGTCGGTTCCTCAAAATGTACAGGTTCGTTCGGCTTCGCTGGTGGCAATCTCTATATGGGGCAATCAAAAGCCAGCCGGAAGAGTGGTCCGTTTGAACTGATGTCGTTCAATGGCTTGATAGATGATGTCAAGATATGGAACGAGGCATTGCCTGTGGAGTCATTTGCTTCCGAACGTCCGGAGAATCTTGCCAATCTTGATATCCCTGCATCCCGCTTTTCAGAAGACTTGTTGCGTCCTCATTTCCATGGGATGCCGGCAGCGGGATGGACCAACGAGTGTCATGGCATGTGGTATTCCGATGGCAAGTATCATCTTTTCTTCCAGAAGAATGCGGATGGTCCGTATATGGCACGTCTGCATTGGGGGCATATCACAAGCGAAAATCTATGTGAATGGCAGGAAGAACCTATTGCTATCGCGCCGGGAGAGAGCTACGATATAAAGGGATGTTGGAGCGGATGTGTGTTTGCAGATGATGAGATTACCGGAGGAGAACCTAACATACTCTATACGGCAGTGGATTATGCCAAGGCTACTATTGCTCAGGCTGCTCCCAAGTCGGAAGATTTAATAGAATGGACGAAGTCACCGCGCAATCCGATAATAAGCGGGCGTCCGCAAGGATTGTCGGATGATTTCCGCGATCCGTATTTCTTCAGAAACGGTGATAACGCATATATTATCGTAGGATCATCAAAGAATGGGGTCGGAACCACGACTCTTCATAAATATCAGGGAGGTAATTGGTCGAATACAGGAGACCTATTCTTCACCGGTACATCCGTAGGTCAGGATGGCAAATTCTGGGAGATGCCGAATATTACGGAGATGTCTGATGGCAATTGGCTGTTTACAGCAACACCGCTTGAAACCTTGACCGGAGTACATACCCTATATTGGACAGGCTCGATAGACGGGGAGGGTCATTTTGTGCCGTCATCAAATTCTGCCACTCCGAAGAATGTTGAGTTGATTTCCAAGGATGGTTTCGGATTGCTTTCACCCACCATATATAAGCATGACGAAAAGGTGATAGCTCTGGGAATTGTGCCGGATAAATTGCCGTCGTCTACTAATTGGAAACTTGGATGGGCACACTGCTATTCGTTGCCACGCGAGTGGAGCCTTAATTCGGAAGGAGTGCTTGTGCAGAAACCATACGAAGGCTTGAAAGATATGCGTTCGGATGCAAATGTTTCATTTAAGGATTGTAAGATTTCGGATGTCATGCCACTTGATGGTGTATCAGGCAGACGGGTGGAGATGCTCGGACAGTTTCAGGTAGGAGCTTCTGCTTTTGGATTTAAATTCTTCAAGGGGGCTACCGGAGAAGCAACAATAAAATATGTGCCGTCAAGCAATGAACTTGTGATTGACTTCACTCAATTGCGTCGCCTTGTCAATGACAATGGGGTGTATGACGGAATCTACAGGGCAGTGCTTCCGGAGCGACTTGCGGAAGGGTCAGAGATGAAGATGAATGTATTTATTGATGGATCCATTGTTGACGTCTTCATTAATGACCGTTGGGCAACATCCGTCAGGGTATTCCCGACTGAAGCTGATGCTGATGGTGTTGAGGTTTTCTCTGAGGGTGGAGAGGTGCATGCCTCCTCCATCGATGCGTGGGTATTGAAATCCGGCAGTATTCATGGAGGCGTGTCGCTACCAGATGCAGACTCCTATAATCCGTCAAAAATTGTGGATGTGTATTCAATATCCGGACAATTAATAAGGAAAGGTGTGTTGCACTCAAATGCGATTGATGGTCTGGAGAATGGGATATATTTGGTAGATAATAGAAAAGTGTTGGTTCGTTGAGCATTTAATCTTATGCTCGACCCTATAAGTGTGTGACAAAAGGACAATAAAACTTTTGTCATACACTTATTTTTTTTTATGAGAGAAAGCCAAATTTTTTCATAGTTGAAAAAATAATGTTTAAATTTGCATTTCAAATGTGAAAAGATAATAACAAACCATCATGAAACTCTTTTATAACGTAAAGAAAGCAATTGCTGCGGCAGGGGTTATTTTGCTGACAGCCTCGGCAAGCTATGCGGCGGATTTGAAGTATATATTCTATTTCATTGGAGATGGAATGGGTGTAGCTGAGGTCACTAACGCACAGTGGTTTAATAAGGATGTGCTTAAGAGCGAGACACCGCTTCTGATGACCACTTTCCCTGTGGTGTCGATGATCACCACCCACTCGGCAAGCTCCGGCGTGACAGACTCTGCAGCGGCAGGCACAGCGTTGTCTACCGGTCATAAGACAAAGAACGGCATGCTCGGCATGAACGCCGATACAGTAGCCGTCACTTCCATAGCCAAGACACTCTTTGACAACGGCTATGGTGTCGGTCTCGTGACAACAGTGGCTATTGACGACGCCACTCCGGCAGCATTCTATACCCACGTGCCCAATCGCGGCATGTTTTATGAGATCGGAAAGGATCTTGCAGCCTCCGGCTACCAGTTTGCAGCCGGTGCATCCTTGCGTGGCAGACGTGATAAGAATGGTAAGGAGAACGACCTTATGGATCATTTCAAGAAGAATAACGTGGCAGTGAGCTACGGTATGGATGGCATTGACAAGAACGCTAAACGTCAGCTTGTGTTGAGTCCGTTCCATGAGAAGATGAATAATGAGATAGGCATGGCGATAGACTCCCTTGAAAATGCCTTGACCCTTCCTGAATTGACTCAGGCATGTCTTAACCATCTGATGCGCACGAATCCCAACCGTTTCTTCATGATGGTTGAGGGTGGAAGCATCGACCACAACGGTCATAGCAACGATGGCGGCTCTTCAGTTAGAGAGGTGAAGAACTTTGACAATGCATTAAAGATTGCATACGATTTCTATAAGAAGCATCCCAAGGAGACTCTTATAATTGTCACAGCAGACCATGAGACGGGTGGCATGTCGGTTGGATGTCAGTCCACAGGCTACAGTGTACGTCCGGAGATGGCACGCGGTCAGAAGATCTCGAAGGAGAAATTCGTGGAATACTGCGAGGAGATCATCGCATCCGGCAACATACCGGCATGGGATAACATGTATGAATATCTGAAAGATAAATTCGGATTCGACACAGTTATCAAATTGAGCGACAAGGAGATTCAGGCGTTGAAGGAGGAATATGCCATATCAATGATGAACAAGGATGCTTGGAGGTTTGGCGCGGCAGTGTGCGGGGTGATCAACACGAAGAGCGGTTTCGGTTGGACCACAGGCAGCCACACAGGTCATCCCGTGCCTCTCTACGTTATCGGCTACGGTGCGAACAACTTCTCCAACTTCAACGACAACACCGATCTGCCGAAGAAGATATTGAAACTGACAGGTAAAAAAGCAAAATAATTCTAAGTCCTTATTTACGAAATGTATATTATCCGACGTGTCCACAATCTGTGGGCACGTTTTTTTGACTGTTTTTGTCAAAAAGTAAATAACTAATTACTTTAAATAATATAAAATCATTATCTTTGTGGCATTGGAGATCAACAATAAATCGTATCATGTATAACTTATTGAAAGAAATCTTAATTCAGCGAAAATTGTATCTTGTATTTTTGATTCTATTCTTATTCCTCACAGGTTGTGGAAAGAAGAGTGAGGCAGAGTATAAGATAGGCGTGTCGCAATGCAGCAACGATGACTGGCGTATGAAGATGAACGGCGAACTACGTCGGGAGGCATTGATGTATGATGATGTGGAGATGGAGATTCTTTCGGCAGATGACAGTCCGCAAAAACAGGTGGCGGATTTGAGATACTTCATTGATAATGATTTTGATATAATACTGGTTTCTCCTACTGAGGGTGATTCAATAGCCCCGATAGTGAAGGAGGCTATGCAGCGGGGAATCCCGGTTGTGACGTATGACCGTGGTATTGACAATCTGGATGTAACGGCCCACATGGAGGTAGACAATTATGTGCTGGGGAAATCAGCAGCGGAATATGCCCGGTCTATTCTGAAAGATAATATCAACGTGATAGAGATAGAGGGGGTCAGAACGATGACACCTACAAAGAAGCGTCACGAAGGATTTCAGCAGACTCTCTCATCTTATCCCAACGTAAAGGTATTGACGTCGATATCAGGCAACTGGAAAGAATCGGAGGCTGCCCATATTGTGGATTCCCTGCTGAGAATCTATCCGCATACCAATCTTATATATGCCCACAACGACCGTATGGCTATAGGAGCTTCCAAGAGTGCTGTCTCAATGGGTAGATTGTAGAAAAGAAATCAATAACTCCTTTTGGAAAATTAATTGCCAAATTGGGATGTGACAATGCTGTAGCATGGGGACTGATTGTTGAAAATTTGGTATATTCAGCTCAGTTTAATTGGTGGGTTAAATCTGTATCTTTTGATATAGACTATACTCCAGAAATGATTAAGAGTATGCTTGAAAATGAAACAAAAAATGTACAAACCCATGTAGTATCTGCATTTAAAAATATTTTCATTTCAAACAAAATTTTAGGGAAAGAATTAGGACTCGGTCTATGTGATTGGAATCTAAAAAATGACAAGAGACATCTGAATTCAATACGACGAATAGCTTGGAATGATCCTGATTCTAGGGTTATTCTGTATGGATTATACAAATTTGCTGAAGCGTGTGATAGATATTATCAGTTTACTTTAACTGATTTGCTTAATGACTCAATAGATAGAGATGGTATTAGTCCAACAAGAATTTTTGGACTAAAAAGAGATGAAATGATAAATATTTTGAATGGACTCTCAATCAATTATTCCGAATTTATTTCTGTATCTTTTACACTTGATCTTGATAATATCAATCTTCGTGAAGATAAGTCGTCAGATGATATTCTTAATCTATTTTAATCATGAATAAATATAGTGAATATTTTGATATTGACCCAGATTATTTTCCTGCGGTTAATAGTGATATAATTAAAAAAGAACCAGATTTGTGGAAAAAATTCTTTCCGCATGATTCTTTTGTGAAGCTAATAACAAATGTAGTAAATGTCTTAAACCGTTCAAGTAAATTAAATATTTGGGTTGAGGGGTCTTATGGGACAGGTAAGTCACATGCAGTAATTACTCTAAAGAAACTATTGGAAGCGAATTTAGAGGAAACAGAAGCATATTTTGACGAATATGCCACACTGAATTCTGATTTGAAAAAGAAATTTATTCTTGCAAAGCAGAATGGAAAAATTATTGTTGTCCATAGATATGGTTCTTCGTCTATAAATAGTGACAATGACTTAATCTTAGCTATCCAAGAAAGTATTGAATCTGCATTGAAAGATGAAGGTATAAATAATGTAGGTATAGATGCATTAAAAACATCTGTTATAAGATACCTTTCTGATCCAGAAAATAAAGCAAGTTTTGAAATTTATGTCAAAGGAAGTTATGCAGACCTTTTTGGTTGTGATGTGGATGCCATAATAAATAATCTTCAAGATTTTGAGGGAATTGCACTACAGGAACTAATGAGGAAAATTTTCAAGGTTGCAAATGAAAAACAGATTAGGGCATTTTCTCTTGATCCCAAAGGTCTCTGTAATTGGATTCATCATGTTATTGAAGAAAATAACTTGTCCGGATTAATTTTTATTTGGGATGAATTTACTGAGTATTTGATTAACAATCGCAATAGACTTACGGGATTCCAAGAAATAATAGAATTAAGTCAAACTGATAAATTTTGTTTTATTCCAGTCACTCATAAAAGTGAAGGTCTGCTTGAAGAGTCTATACGAAATAAAACAATGGGTAGGTTCATTAAGCCTACGAATCAGATTGAATTGCCGGAAAATACAGCATTTCAACTGATGGGTGCTGCACTTAAGAAAAAAGAGATATTGGAAGATGAATGGAATGAAATAGTAGAAGATTTACAATTTCGTACATGCGATTCAAGAAGAAAAATAAAGAATAAAGTGGGAATTAAGGATAATGAATTGAGGGGAATATTACCAATACATCCTTATTCTGCATATATCCTTAAGCATATATCGGCATCTTTTAATTCTAATCAAAGAAGTATGTTTAATTTTATTAAAAATAGAATTGAAGATTCTGATATTAAGACATTTCAATGGTTTATTGATAATGTTGGACCAGAATCAGAAAATCCATTTCTTTCAGTGGATTTTTTGTGGAGTTATTTTTATGAAAGTGATAGGGATGCTTTGACTCCTAATATTAGATTAATCTTGGATAATTATTCAAGATTGGCTGGCACTCTTGATAATACCGAAAAAAGGATTCTTAAAGCTGTATTGTTATTGCAAGCATTAGCGGTTAAGACAAATTATGCAGTTGAGATTCTATTGCCTAATGAAGAAAATATCAATATGGTATTTGAAGGATCTGATCTTGAAAATGGAGAGGCTGCCCGTTGTGCTGAAAAACTTGTGAGGGATAGGGTATTATTTAAGAAGAAAATTGGACGTGATAATGAAATATTTGCTGTCCTAAATGGCGAATTTGATTCTTCTCAGATTGATGAAAAGAAGAAGTTGTTTTTGAATAAACGAACAACTGATATTATTGAATTAGAACAATTTAATGATGTTCTGGAAATTCCAAATATGCTGAAATTACGTTATCGTATTGATAATGCAACCGCATTTAATTTGGATTTAAAATTTAATCAAATTCAGTCGAAGGCAGAATCTGATAATAGGCATATTTATGCAATTGCGACATTTGCTAAAAATCCTAGTGAGGCTACCACAATATCTCGAAAAATTATAGATTTGTATAATCGTAACATTGATTCAAATGTTATAGTGATTGATTGTAGTCGAACTTTATTTTCCGATAATAAATTTGATGAATGGGTAGATAATTCTGCTCAAGCTGCATATTATCAGGGAAAAGATAAAAGCATGGCAACTACATATCAAAATTATGCTAATAAGATTATTTCTGATTGGAAGACAAATATAGGAAAAGGCAGAATTGTTATTTGCGATGTAGAGAATCCAAATGGTGCAACTTTAGCTAATCTGGATTCCTTAATAGAGGAATTACGTCATATTTGTCTTAAGCGATATCGTTTGGGTTTGGAACACATGAATGTGACTTCAAGTTTGTGGTTGTCGACTTCGTTAAAACTTGGTGTTGAATGTGGTGTTAATGAAAAAACAAGAAATCTGTATAATTCCCCAAGTAATAACACTAAACTTGAAGTGGCTTTAGCAGGTGCGTGGAAAAATGAGAATTATTGGATAAAAAATCCAAGCACACTTATTTCTCAAATAAAAATAGAAGTAAAAGAGTTAATTGAGAGAACGTTGAATGAAGATGGTAGAATATCAATTATGCGTATTTATGAATTGTTACAGGCTTCTCCATTTGCGTTTTTACCATGTAACTTAACTGCATTTATAATGGGGTTTATCCTCAAAGAGTATGTGAATGGAAAATATAGTTGGAGTGATAGCTTAAATAGAGATGAGCTAAGTGTCTCTAAAATGCAAGAGATGATTGAGGAGGTGATAAAAAATGATATTACTCCAATTCCAAGGTATAGGGATAAATATATTGTTACGATGAGCAAGGAAGAGAAGGCATTTGTTGATGCCACATCTTCAGCTTTCCATATCCCAAAATCAATGTGTTCTACAATTGAACAAGCACGTGATAACATAAGATCTAAAATGAAACACTTGATTTTTCCAATATGGACATTAGATAGGATTTTGGATTCTGTTAATATAAATACAGAAGAAGATTTTGTTTCACATGTAATAAAATTATATTGTGACCTTGCTAATAATATAAATTCTGTTAAGTCAGATAATGAAATAGCTATTGAAATAGGTAGATTATGTATGGAAAAACCGAAACTTCATTCAGACCTTGCAATATTATTTTCAATTGATAATTGCAAAAAAGGAATGATTGAATATTTATCAGTTTTTGCACAAGGTCGTCTTCCTGAGTTAGCTGAAAAAATAGAAGACGGTGGTCAATATATTAATGTTGTTCGCCAGAAATTTGATGCGGATGCCGCTGCTTGGGTTTGGAAAAAAGAAACTGTTGATTCTAAAATTACGGAAGTGATATTGGAATATGAAGTGATTCTTGCTTCAACTCCTTATATCGGTAAAACAAAAAAATTATCAGAAACTTTTGAACATTGGATTGAAAAATGTAAAAGACTTCGCTTTCCATTTGCAGCTGTCAAAAATGAAGTGGGAGAATTGCAGCAGTTCCTGTCCATGTTGCTTGATTTGATGAATAATGGTAGTTTGCATACAGATAAACTTCAATTATTTCTTTCGTATATTAAAAAGTATGGAGATAGTTTTATTGCTTTTTGTGACAATCAACGTAAATTTTTTAGAGAAATATATGCAATTGAATTATCAGATTTCTCTGATATAGAAGTTGATGAGATTTTCTCTAAGTTGCCAATAGGAAGTTTTAAACTTGATAAAATTTTGTATCTAAATCAGTTGTTTTCTATAATTGAGGATTTGAAAAAGCAACTTGGATCACAAAAGTTGAGACAATTATGGCAAGATAAAACTGGCACAGATTCTCCTAAAGATTGGTCAGAAAGGTATAGTATGCCAATCTTATGTATGCTGTCTGAATCACAATTGAGAGAATATATTAAAGTATTTGCCACGGTGAACCGTCCAACAGATATGAGATCGGTTGAAGAAGCTATAACTAAGTTGGAAAATGCGACATTTTTTAATATACTTGCAGATTCCAATGAGCGTAATAATGCTTTCCGAGTACATATTATTGGACAATTGGTTACTATACTTTCTAATATTGAAGAAGTGAAGACATATTTAAGAAAATATATATCTGCTTCTCCTTATGATTGGATGACAAGTATTACGATTATTAAGCAAAAACTTAATAGCTTGGCAGAGAAAAAATACTCTGAAGGAGGTTATCAAAAGGCTTTCTCTAAAATTGACGAAATGAATGCAGATGAAGTTAAATCATATTTGAAAGATATGATTAAAAATAATATGACTGTAGGAATTGAAATAATCAACAGCTGATTGTTAGTGATAGTGAAATTTTTAGTTTTATTATCAGCAAAATAAATTGTTGATGTTTATCATATATCTATAATGAATGATTTTGGAGTTAGGAAAAGGAAGTGTACTTGTTATACTGCTAATTCCTTGCTCCAAAAGCATTAAAATATACAGAGGAAAACGTTGTTTGATAAACTTTAACAAGTCGTTTTTGAATGTTTTGCAGATGTCAATTGAGGTATTAAAATTTAGATAATTGCAAAATTCTCAAAAAAATGAAATTTTAATACATGAAATAGGGTTAGGTAATTCATATTTATATAAATTGGTTATGACTTTAGAACAAGTTAAAATAAAGATTGAAAAATATCTTAATTCTACAGATATTATGCCGCGTATTGTTAATGTTTCAAAGGCAGACGATCTTGTTGAACTTAAAAATTATTTTGAAATTGGGAATATAAAATTTATTGATATGGGAGATTTTGCGTCAGTGGATTCTATGCCATTATTTGATAAATTACTTAATTCAATTTCCAAAAATAAAGATATTACTTTTTTATATGGAATATCTACGTTTCTGAAATTATTAGGAAGTGACATTATGAATTTGATGTTGCGAAATATATTGGAAATCGTACCACAAAATAAAGTAATAATTATTTTGGTTGCATGTGATCAATATATTAAGTTGCAAGATCCTCGGATTGTTGATCGGGGAGCTTATATTGCGATGTGTGATGATTGCAAACCGATAAAATTGACATTAATTAATAAGTCTTTAGCTAAGTTTTATGAAACTAATACTTATGGAATAAATCAAATATCTAAATTGATTGAACTGATTGGATTAAATGAAATTTTAATTGAAACAAAACACAAGCGACATGAATTTCCTGATAGTATTTTTGAAATTCATGAACGAAATTCTGCTTATGAAGGAGTTGTAAAATTAGATTCACGTTTTGCGACATTACGGATTGATGAAGAAAATGATGCATTTTGGGGAAATATTCTTGAAGATATTTCAGAAAGAGGATGGGATGATATTATTAATATGAAATTTGGAGGTAAACAGAATTTACACCTGTGGGTTAGAGATTTTGCAAATGCTGAAAAATATGAGAAATGGGTATTTTTTCTAGCGATAAAAACTTTTGGTATTTCGTCCAATGATTATTTATCATATGTTGTGGAGAAGTCCAAAAGTGTAGAGGATTTTACAAAGTTAATATTTAATGCTATTCTTGATTTTGATATTAAGGATAGAATGTTATTTAATAATTTGTATTGTCAACGTAAGTCCATATTGAAGAATTTTTCTAATTATACAGAGGAAATTGTGGATTTTTGTAAAAGATTATATTCTAAAAAGGATAATGCATTATTCTATCTTACGGATAATAGCATGATTGAAAAGGAATATATATTTGAGCATATTGCCATAAACTCAAGAGTCTTATCAAGAGAAAGATTGATTGATATTTTAAATTTGATTTATCCGGATTTAAAAGCATATATGCAGAAATATAATTTTAATAATTGTTTGTTAGATGAATATTTTTTAAATTATAAGTATTTGAAAATAATTAATTTGATTAGTGAATCTCATAAGAATATCGTTGACAAACAAGCAATTGAACGAGATTATAATGCTTGCTTGAACCCACGTTCTTTTTTTGTTAATTCATTAAATTTTTCAAAAGCAATTACTTTTTTTGTTGATGCAATGGGTGTAGAATACTTGAGTTTTATTCAAGTAAAATGCGCACAATTGGGATTAAATTTAAAAATTAATGTTGCAAGATGCGAACTGCCTTCATTGACATGTTTCAATAAAGATTTTAAAGAAATTTTTAAGCAACATGGTGTTGATGTATTGGATATTAAGGATCTCGATGAACTAAAACATGGAGGTGTTAATAGATTTGATTATACAAAAAATAAACTTCCAATACATTTGATATCTGAATTGGATTTAATTGAAAATATGCTTAAACAAGTTGTTGTTTATCTGAGTAATCCGAATATTGAAAGAGTGTTTTTAATTTCGGATCATGGTTCTAGTCGGCTTGCTGTAATAAATGAGAGTGAAAATACAATTGAAATGGTAGAAAAAGGAATACATTCGGGTAGATGTTGTTTAATGACAGATTCAGATGAAATCCCTAAATTTGCAACATCCGAAAATGGTTATTGGTGTCTTGCTAATTATGACAGATTTAAAGGAGGTAGGAAAGCTTGTGTAGAAGTTCATGGAGGTGCCACATTAGAAGAAGTGGCAATTCCAATAATAGAAGTAACTAAGAAAAATAAAAAAATTGAATGTAATATACTGGATGGCTATGAGACTATATTTATTAGTTTTAAGAAAAAAGCAGAGATAAAACTTTTTATTTCTACTTTGTCTGAACAGTATCGTATTTTAATCAATGGTAAATTTTATTCTGCAAAATTATCTGATGTGAAATATCATTATGATTTTGTAATCCCAGATATAAAAAAATCAGGGAATTATCTTTTTGATCTATATGATGGCGATAATATTGTAGTTTGCGGATTATCGTTTATAGTAAAAAAAGAGGGTTCTAATGAAAGAAATTTATTCGCTTAATTTGAATTAAAATAGTATGGAATCTAAAATTAGAGAATATTTTGATGATATGGTAGTCTATAAAGATTTACAGAAATGTAATTTCTTTAAAGATTTAAGTTTGCCATCATTCCTTCGTGATTGGCTCCTTAAAATGTTTGAGGACGAGGATGGTAATTTTGATATGGATGAGCTAACTCAGTTTATTCATGAGTATATACCTTCAAAGAATGAGTGGATTAATATAAAAAACAGAATTATTCTTGAAGGAGAAAAAGTTAAATTGCTAACAAGAATATCAATAGATATTAGTATAAAAAATCAAGAAGTAAACTTTGCATTGCCAGATTTTGGCATTACAACAAAAGATACATTGATAGAAGATTTTATCTGGAATCGATACAAAGATGATTTAGTAAAAGCCAAAGAATCTTGGGGTGTCGTGGAATTGGGTTATAGATATCCGGAAGATAAAATACCAGGAAAAATTAAGCTTGTTAGTTTTAAAAATTTTTGTCCGTATGATATTGACTTGGAATTTTTCAAGGATGTTCGTAATGAATTTAATGTTCATGAATGGATTGATTTATTATTGGGTGCAATTGATTATAATGCTAAAGGTTATGACAATGAAGAGCAAAAATTAGCAATGATAAAACGTCTTCTTACATTTGTTGAAAAAAGATTGAATCTTATAGAACTGGCACCTAAAGGTACAGGAAAGTCTTATCTATTTGGAAATCTAAGTAGATATGGGTATTTATCAGCAGGTAAAACAACAAGAGCAAAGTTATTTTATGACATTGCTCGAAGGGAAGAAGGTCTGGTGTTTTATCATGATTTTATTGCCTTTGACGAAGTGCAGAAAATAGAATTTGATAATCCAAAAGAAATGACTTTAACTTTACAAGGGTATATGGAGCAAGGAACCATTAAAATTGGGGATAAAAATGATGTTGCTGATGCTGGTTTTATTATGCTTGGTAATATACCTCAAGAAAATATGGATGAATATTCCTGTATGTTTGAATCTCTTCCTGAAGTATTTAGAGAAAGTGCATTGATTGATCGTATTCATGGTTTTATTAAGGGTTGGGAAATACCAAGAATGAACGAAGGTCTTAAAATATGTGGGTGGGCATTAAATTCAGAATATTTCACTACAATTATGCATTTGCTTAGAAATGATACCTCTTATAGGGTTATTGTGGATGAGTTATTGGAATATGAAATGAATGGTGCTGATACTAGGGATACTGAGGCAATAAAAAGAATAACAACGGCTTATATGAAACTTCTATTCCCAAATGTAAGAAGCGTAAGAGATATTAGTCATCGAGATTTTATGAAATATTGTCTGAGACCAGCAGTGAAAATGAGAGAGATTATTGTTAAACAATTAGGTATGATTGATTCGCAATATAAGGGAAAGAGTTTGCCGAAATTTTTAATTAGAAATGACTATGAGTAGAAAGGTTAACTGCATAATGTGCGGAAAGAAGTCTTTGGATAAAGATACTATTGGAATAAATAAAAAGTTGTTAGGTGAAAATATTGATACATTCTTTTGTTTGGAATGTTTGGCTATTTATCTTGAATGCTCCATATCTGATATTCAGGATAAAATAGAAGAGTTTAAGGAGTCCGGTTGTAAATTTTTTTCGTGATGGTAAAAAAATATATATATGCTGATAATGCTGCAACTTCAAAATTAAGTGAGGCAGCATTGGATGCTATGCTTCCTTTCTATAAAGATATATATGCAAATCCATCTCAATTATATTCTTTTTCAAGAGAAGCAAAAAAAGCAGTTAATGTATCAAGGGAAATTATTGCAGAATGTATTGGAGCAAAGACGGAGGAAATTATTTTTACTTCTGGTGGAACAGAAAGTGATAATTTTGTAATTAAAAATGCAATATTTCAAAATTGGGATGTAGTTACTTCAATGATTGAGCATAATGCAATTTTAAAGCCATGTGAACAAGTTAAATCTTTAGGTGGGAGTGTACATTTCCTTAATGTTGATAAAAATGGAATTGTTGATGTTTCAAATATTTTGAATAAAATTCAAAATATGCATGGGATAATGTCAATTATGATGGTTAATAATGAAATTGGTACTTTACAACCAATTGAAAGTTTAATAAAATTTGCACACGATAATAACTTGATATTTCATACTGATGCAGTTCAAGCTGTAGGGCATACTCATATTGATGTTAAAACTTTGGATATAGATTTATTATCAGCATCTGCTCACAAATTTAATGGACCAAAAGGAGTTGGTTTTTTATATAAGAAAAGATCAGTAAGTCTTTATCCTCTATTAAATGGAGGAGGTCAAGAATTAGGAAATAGAGCCGGGACAGAAAATGTTCCTGCTGTTGTTGGGATGGCTATTGCATTGAAAGAAAATGTTGACAATCTTTTGAATACACAGATAAAATTAAAAAAAATAGAGTGTATTTTATTGGATAGCCTTTTAAAAAAAGGTGTTAATTTTATAAGAAATGGAATTAATCATTTGCCTGGATTTCTCAGCTTGTCATTTCCTGGATTTAGTGGTGAACAGATTCTTCACCGATTAGATTTAAAGAAAATAATTGTTTCTACGGGATCTGCTTGTGATAGTAATAATACTCAGATTTCTCATGTATTAAAGGCTATTGGTTTAGATGATGATGTTGCAAAAGGAACAATTAGAATTACTTTAGGAAGGGAAAACTCTGAACAGGACGCAATTGAAATTGCAAATTCAATTTCATCGATATTAAAAAATATGAGTATAGAGAAATATAACAATAGAAGTTAATTTCTCTTGATAAGAAATAAGCATTAACAAAAGTTCTTTTTATAGGTTGAAGATTGTTGTAATATTAGACTATAACAAATTATTCCAAACGACAACTTATAAAATGCCTACTTTTGTTAATGCTTAATTTTAAAGATTTAGGGAAGGGTTATCGGCTGAAGAGGGAGGAGGGGAGCGGACGGCAATTGTAGCCGGATGCCATTATCTCGCCGTATGCACCTGCCGAACGTAGGGCTATGAGGTCGCCACGATGGGTGGTGGGGAGGAGTTCGTCTGTACCGAACGTGTCGGATGACTCGCATATCGGACCAACCACGTCGTAGCGTTCCATCTCCGGAGACGTTGAGGTGATGTTTTCGATCTTGTGGTGTGCCTGATAGAGTGCGGGACGTATGAGTGCCGTCATGCCGCCGTCAACAATCACGAATTTCTTGCCGACACCCTCCTTGACGTATGTCACGCGGGTAATGAGTGAGCCACATTGAGCCACCACGGATCTTCCCAACTCGAAATGCACCTGTTGCCCCGGACGGAGTTTCAGATTCTCGTGGAAAATGTCGAAATATTGCTTGAAATCCGGAATCGGGTTCCCATCCGGATCATCATAATCGATACCTAATCCGCCCCCCACGTTGATTGTGGGTATCACTACGTCGGCATATTCATCCTGTAGGGCGTTTATCCTCTCGCAAAGAATCTTGAACGGGGTGAGATCGGTGATTTGTGAACCGATATGGAAATGCAATCCCTTGAAATCTATATATTCCGAATTGATGCAACGCTCTATAAGTCTGCCCAACATCGAGAGAGCTATACCGAATTTGTTTTCAGCAAGCCCAGTAGTGATGTAGTGATGGGTATGCGCGTCGATTTCCGGGTTCACGCGCAACGCCACGGGTGCGATTCTCCCTTGCGATTTGGCGATCTCCTCAATAGCATCGATTTCCGGTTCGGATTCGGCATTGAAGCAACCGATGCCATATTCAAGAGAGATGGCAATCTCCTCATCGGTCTTGCCCACTCCGGCGAACACGATTTTGGGAGCCGGGAATCCGGCATCGATAGCAGCCTTTATCTCGCCGATGCTCACAGTATCGGCACCCATGCCGGCAGCGGCGATTCGTTTCAGTATTTCCGGATTTGCGTTAGCCTTCACGGCATAATGCACGTAGAAACCGGGATATGCAGCCGATTTCTTGATGCAGTTGATTGTCTCATCAAGAAGTTGCATATCATAGTAATAAAATGGCGTGGACTCGGCGCGAAGCCTGTCCAATGGGAAGTATGTCTTCAAAATATTAATAGTTATAATCAGAATAGGTTCTCGCTGAGCAGTTTGAGGGCATTGATCTTATCCTCTTTCCTGATCAGCAGAGAGATATTGTAGTTGCTACCGCCGTAGGATATCATTCTGACGGGTATGTCTTTAAGGGCATTGACCACAGCAGCCTCAAAACCACGGTTCTGCCATTCGAGGTCGCCCACGACGCAGACGATCACCATGTCATGATCTACAGTGACGTCGCCAAACATGGCAAGTTCTTTCTCGATCTCCTTGATGTAGCGTTCGTTGTCGATAGTGACGGAGACGCCTACCTCTGAAGTGGTGATCATGTCGATCGGAGTGTGATACTTCTCGAAAATCTCAAACACCTTACAGAGGAATCCGTAGGCGAGAAGCATGTGGCTACTCTTGATTTTGATTGCAGTGATGTTATCTTTAGCCGCCACAGCCTTTATGGTGTGGGTCGGGGCAGCATTATATATGGTTGTTCCGGGAGCTTCCGGCTCCATGGTGTTGAGCAGTCTTACCGGAATATTTGCAAATTTGGCAGGTTGCACACATGTAGGGTGAAGGATTTTCGCACCGAAATATGCCAGCTCGGCAGCCTCCTCGAAATGAAGCTCACTTACAGGGCTTGTGCCCTCTACGAAACGGGGGTCGTTGTTGTGCATTCCGTCTATGTCGGTCCAGATCTGTATCTCCTCTGCATTGAGAGCCGCACCGAGCAAGGATGCGGAGTAGTCGCTTCCGCCACGCTGGAGGTTGTCGATCTCGCCATCCATATTGCGGCAGATAAATCCTTGTGTCAGATAGATTTTATGGTCGGGATCGGCTGCAATGACAGCGTTAGCCTTCTCCTTGATGTAAGCCTGATCCGGCTCGCCGTCACGGTCAATACGTATGAATTCAGTGGCATCGAGTAGCACGGAGTCAAGACCCTGCTGCTTCATGTAGAGCGCGACAAGATTAGTGGAGAGCTTCTCGCCGAATGCAACCACCTCTTTCTCCTCCTTGATAGAGAACGGACGGTCTACGTAGGAGCGAAGGTCAGAGAATACCTTGTTGATGTAAGCATCCGCCTTGCCGAGAAGTTCCGGATCCGACAATAGTTCAGCTGCGGTGTTCTTATATTTTGTCTCAAGGTCATCGATCTGTTTTCGGGCATTGCCAAACTCTGAATCGTGGATGCTTTGTGATATACTTATAAGGCTATTGGTCGTGCCTGACATTGCGCTGAGCACCACCAATACATTCCCTTCTGCGGCGACGAGAGCCACCATGTTCTTCATTCTTTGTGCGCTTCCTACTGAAGTGCCACCAAATTTCATTACCTTCATAATAAAGATCGAATAAACGGACGTATCTAAAGTGTCGGATAAGACACTGTTGAAAATACCTGTAGAAAATTTTTTGCAAAATTAATAAAAATCATTTATAAACCATTATAATTGATGAAGAAAACGGAAAATATGCGTTAAAAGTGGCGGAAATACATAAAATATGCGTTAATCTATGTGGTAAAGAGTTATTTTGAACGACAAATTGCTCACTAAACAAAGAGTCTCCCGCCCTGTTGGACGGAAGACTCCACGTTATGACCTGAAATTATTCTAAGAAATTTTTTTCGGTGTCATTTTTTCGGTGTCATGCCGATATTGTTGAATATGAAGGAATACACGTCGGTATATTCGTCGATCACTTTTGACATCGGTTTTCCACCGCCGTGACCCGCCTTGCTGTCGATGCGGATGAGTTTAGGGGCATCCCCGGTGTCGGAAGCCTGAAGGGTGGCTGCATACTTGAATGAGTGAGCCGGAACCACACGGTCGTCATGGTCAGCGGTAGTCACGAGTATGGCGGGGTAGGGTGTGCCATCGTTCTTTATAGTGTGCAGCGGGGAGTAGGAGAGAAGATAATCCGCCATCTCCTTGGAGTCAGCACTCGTGCCGTAGTCGGAAGCCCAGTTCCAACCGATCGTGAAGAGATGATAGCGCATCATATCCATAACGCCCACTTCCGGAATTGCCACCTTGAAGAGATCGGGACGCAGGTTGACTGTAGCACCTACGAGCAGACCGCCGTTGCTGCCGCCGACAATGGCTATATCCTCCGGAGAGGTCCAGCCTTCTTGGATGAGATATTCAGCCGCACCGATGAAGTCGTTGAATACGTTCATCTTGTTCATCTTTGTGCCGGCAAGGTGCCATTCCTCACCATATTCAGAACCGCCACGTAGGTTTGCCTGTGCGTAGATACCGCCGTTTTCAAGCCAAAGCAGTCGGTTGGCGGAGAATCCGGGGGTAAGCGATACGTTGAAGCCGCCATATCCATAGAGATATACCGGGTTCTTGCCGTTCTTCTCCAGACCTTTCTTATATGTGAGGAACATAGGTATCTTTGTGCCGTCTGCCGACGGGTAGAACACCTGTTCGGTCACGTAATCATCCATATTGAAATCCTTTATCTCCGGAGCACCGATGAATTTACTTTCCCCCGTGGTCATATCGTAGGAATAGCGGGATGACGGGTAGGCGAAAGAGGTGAGTGCGTAGTACACCTCATTGTGATCCTTGTCGGAGGAAATACCCACGGTGCCGAAGGTCGGGAACTGCATCTCCCTGATGAGTTCGCCCGACGGCTTATATATATAGGCGTGTTCCGCAGCATCCTCCTCCATAGTTAAGATCATCTTGTCGCCGGCAAACTGCATACCTTTCATCACTCCCTTCTGTTCCGGAATGATCTCCTTCCAGTTCTCCTTAGCCGGATTGTTGAGGTCAGCAAGCATGAGACGGTTCTTCGGGGCATTCCAGTTGGTCAGTATATAGGCATTATCGCCCATCACGTCCATCACGGTCATCTCATAATCCTGCGAAGGCTCCATCACTTTCCAGTCGCCACCTTTCTTCAGATTCTTCACTTTCAGCGCGTTGCCGAGACCTTGACCGGATGCGGTCAGGAACATCCAGTTCTCATCCTCCGGCACGTAGACGGAATGGAAATACAGTGGATTAGCCTTGTCTTCATACACAAGACGATCCTCACTCTGCGGCGTGCCTATTTTATGGTAATACACCTGATGGTTCTCATTGGCATTGGAGAACTCCTTGCCTTTTTCCGGACGCGGGTAGGAGCTGTAGTAGAATCCGTCGCCGTCCCATGAGGCATCGGTGAATTTTGCCCATTCGATATGGTCGTTGAGAGGCTGGAGAGTCTTTGCGTCCATCACGAAAATCTCATTCCAGTCTGATCCACTTCGGGAGATTATGTAGGCGGCATATTTTCCGTCGTTTGAGAAACTCAGACCTTGAAGTGCGACAGTGCCATCTTCCGACAGGGTGTTTGGATCGAGAAATACCTCCGGTTTTCCGTTAAGGGAATCGGTGCGATACAGCACGCTTTGGTTCTGCAATCCGTCGTTCTCATAGAAGTAGTATTTCCCATCCTTATGTTTGGAGGGGAGACCGGTCTTCTTGTAGTTGTTGAGTTCCGAGAGACGTGCGCGTATTTGCTCGCGATAAGGTATCTTTGAGAGATAAGACTCTGTAAGAGCGTTCTCAGCTTTCACCCATTCAAGAGTGGCGGGCGCTGTGTCATTTTCAAGGGGGCGGTAGGGATCGTTGACAGTGGTTCCGAAATAATTGTCGGATACGGTCTTGTCGGTCGGAGCCTCCGGATACTCCAGTTTCGCGTTGCTGGAGCAAGAAGCCACCACCATTCCGGTCATTGCAGACATGAGTGCTGTTTTTAGAATTCGGTTCATAAATAGAAGGTTTTGGGTAATTAGGAGGCTTTCATGGAAGTTTCTCCGGCTTCATGATGTAAGCCTTCTGACGATTACAAAGTTAGATAAAAATATGATACATCACAATATTTCCACTACCATTTTTATGAGAAGAAGTCTTATTATAAGGCGTAGTTATGGTATGTCGTCTTGGTGTAGGCTGATGGTGATATGTGTGAATTTTTTACGGTGGAGTGTATGATTATTTGACATTGAGAAATGTGTGGTGTGATTGTTGATGTTGATATACAGATGATTGCGAAGTTGGCACGTCAATTGTGAAACATTTGTGTGAAAACAACTCTTATCGTAATAAATGTGCGGATGTATCCTCCTCATGGATTCGGAGAGAGACGTATTCATGAGGAGGGCATCGCCTGCCTACGGTAGTTTGACAGAAAATAGAAACGAATAACGAAAATAAAGACATTATGAATCCATTCCGAAATCTGTTCCGTAAGGGACGAAGCAATCTGCTGAAGATAATATGCCTCGCATTCGGCATCACTGCGGGCTTGATGCTGATAGCGAAAGTGCATTTTGAATCATCGTATGATACCTACTTCCCGGATAATGAACGCGTCTACCAGTTGCGCACCTACGTGACGCGCACTACCGACGGAGAGGATAAGGAGTATGGTCAGATAAGTGGCGGTGTCGCCCCCGGCATGATGGCTGAGATTCCTGAAGTGGAGGCAGCTACGCGCATGACGCTGATGTTTGATCCGGAGACGAAATTTAAGATTGGAGATGAGGATAAAATCAAAATGAATCTCATTCTTGCCGATTCACTCTGGTTTGACGTGTTCAGTACGAAAGTGCTTATTGGCGATCCGCGTCAGGTGCTTGGTAAGCCATTGGGATTGATGGTATCGCGCTCGGTAGCGGAGAAACTCGGAGGCGTGGAGTCTGCCATAGGTAAGACAATAGTGCCTGAAGGGTATGATGATTGGAAACTTACGGTGGAGGGTGTGTATGAGGATTGTCCGGAGAACAGCACATTGCGTTATGATGCTCTGACGTCTATCTATGCTTTCCCGAAATGGTCGTTGGAAAACTGGCTTGGCAATGACCGCTACATGGGTTTCGTGAAACTGCGTGAGAATGTCGTCCCGTCAGAGGTGGTGCCGAAGATGCGCAAGGTGCAGGAGAAACATGTGGATTTGAGTCAGCTTGAGGAATCGGGGTTAGATCTCAGCTACGGTCTTATGCGTATGGCTGAACTCCACCGTGAGGATGCCAAGGTGAGAAACCTTAACAATATGATGCTTCTTGTGGCAGCGGTCATGATTGTGATTGCCGTGCTCAACTATATATTGATAGTGCTCTCATCATTGGGAGTGAGAGTCAAGGAGATAGCGGTGCGCAAATGCTATGGCATATCCGGACGTGGGATAGTAGGCATAGTGGCGGAGGAATCTCTTGTGAACCTCATTCTCGCGCTTCTGCTCGGAGTCGTCATGGCGTTCGCGTTTAAGGATATGGTGGAGGGGATTTTAGAGGTGAGCTATGAGGCTCTATTCACCCCCGCTTCGCTCGCTATACTTCTGGGAATCATCGGCGTGATACTGTTGATTACGGTATGCGTCCCCTCCTTCTTCTTCATGCGTATTCCTGTGACCGGGGCATTCCGCAGGTTGAGGTCATCGCGTGGCATCTGGAAGAAGAGCCTTCTGTTTGTGGAATTTGCCGGAGCTGCCTACGTGGCGGTGATGCTCATGAATATCACCCGTCAGTATAACTACATGATGGATTATGACCTCGGATATGAGGTGGATAATCTACTTTATGCCAATCTTTCCACGCTTGAAAAGAGTCAGCGTGAGGCGATAGTCTCGGAGATCTCGCGTCTGCCGCAGGTGGAGGGGGTAGCAATGGCGTGCAGTCTACCGATAAGTATGCAATCTGGCAATAATGTTTCCCTCCCCGGAGATTATAAGGAACTGTTTAATTATACGGATCTATATTTCGTGACCGACGGATGGTTTGAGACGATGGGAGTGCCGGTGATAGAGGGTAACGGCTTCCATCCCGGAGAATCAAATGAACGCAACGTAATGGTGAGTAGGTCGTTTGTGGATAAGATGAGAGCTGTTGCATCGCTTGAGGATTCGCCGATAGGCTGGGAATTTATTTTCAGCGAACATAGCAAAAACGAGAGCGATCGATTCAAGGTGGTAGGCGTCTTTGAAGATATGAAGGTTGGTACGGCTCAGGGATTTGATGAGCGTCCGCAGGTGATATTCCATGACAATCCCAATAATGAGTTATGGCTGCCGGGTAATGTTGTTGTCAGGCTTGGTGAAATTTCATCTGAAAATATAGCAGCAGTCAATCAGGCGATACGTAAGGTGGTGCCTGATGCAGAGTTGATGGCGGAATCATACCGTCTTCTCGTCAACCAGTCATACACAAGCGACCGCAACCTGCGGGATTCTCTCGTGGCATGTTGCATCATCGCGCTCGTCATCACGCTTGCCGGATTGATAGGCTACGTAAGCGACATGCTCAACAGCCGCCGTCGTGAGATAGCGATACGCAAGGTCAACGGTGCCGACACAAGCGACATAATGAAGATGCTAATCAGGAAGATAACAATGATAGCATTACCCTCGATGTCATGTGGGGCTATTCTTGGCTGGATCAGCACTGAAAGTTGGCTCTCCAACTATCCGCAGCACATATCGCAGAGCGTGCCGCTGACAATCCTCAGCATGTTGGTGATCTACCTCATAGTTTTCATCTGCGTCATCATCCGCGCCCACCGTTCCGCCTCCGAAAACCCCATCAAAGCCCTCTACCAAAACTGACCTTATCCCCACCAACCCTCCTCGCCACCATCCGACCCAATATCCGTTGTATCGCTTGTATCACTTGTATCGGTTGTATCGGTTGTTTCGGGGTGAAACAACCGATACAAACTCCTTTCGTATACAATCGGTGTGTTATGTTGAAAAAAAGTGTAGTTAGCCGAATAGGTCAGAATGAGAGCCAAGTCTTACCAAATCAATTTCGTCTGTATCCGGATCAAACCATATAAGTAGGAAGTCTCCATCAATATGACATTCCATGTGTCTGGCATAATTCACTGTGAGCATGTGTGGATTGTACTCTTGTGGAATTGGTATCTCATTTTGAAGCATAGAAAGCACTTTAAACAATTTCTGCACCTTCTTGGGATTGTTTCGAAAGCGTTTATAGTCCTTTTTGTATTCGTGGAGGGTTTTAATTTTTCATAGACCCATGGATTTCTCCATTGCCTCTATGGATGAGAGATCAAGGGGGGGGTCATGTCGGAGTGCTCCGCTTTCAGCTTCTTTCATTGCCTCAATTGTCTCGGCATTTGGTTCAAGATATGCAGCATCAAGCAATAGTGTCTCCACATAGTTGTTAAGGCTACGGTTCTGTCGTTTTGCTAATAGTTTCAGTCTTTCAATCAGGTCCACCGGCAGACGAAAACTTTGATTTCGTTTTAATGCTATATCCATATTCTAATCTTTTATAGTGCAAATATACATCAAATATATTACAATAACAATGTGAAGTGGTCTTATTTATTTCAAAGATGGGAATTTTAGAGTTTTCAGAGGATTTTGAAGTCTTTGAAAGTGTGATGTGGCTCTTTTCGGATTTATATTTCGTGATCAACGACCGAAGCTTCTGTATCCCACTCCCGGATACAGAAGCATCGGCTCCCAAATACGAACGATTCAAAAGAAAGACAGGTATTGCAAATTATATAACCTATTTACCAAGAGATTTAAACATTTTGGAGATACATCGTTTCTTCTGTTCCATATTGGGGTGAACGTAGAGGTTGAGCGTGGTGGATATGTCGGAGTGACCGAGAAGAACACTGACAGTCTTGTAGTCGCAGTTGCTCTCGATGCAGCGGGTAGCGAAAGAGTGACGGAGGCCGTGGAACTTGATCGCCGGAATGTCGAGCGATTTCATCAACCTTTTGTAGTAGCTGCGATAAGTGCGAGGCTCTATCGGCTTGGCGTCATTGGATATGACATAAAAGCCGGTGTTTACTATCTTCATCAACGGCTTGATGAGCGAAAGAGCTTCTGCACTCAGTGGTATCTCTCGGATGGAGTTGGGTGTCTTGGGGTCGTTGATTACGACTTCTGTATGCTTCTTATCACCTTCGATAATGTAGATGCGCTCGATAGTGCGTTTCACTTGGAGTGTCCCGGTCTGTGTGTTGATGTCCTCCCAGCGCAAGGCGCATATCTCACCTATTCGCAGTCCAGTGGTTAGGCAAAGATATATGCCCAGAGCCTTGAATGAGAAGTTGGCCTTGATATGGTCAAGAATCTTCTTGTGGTTGGCAACGGTCAACACTTCTATGTCGGTCGGGTTTGCCGTTGTGGGATATTTGATGTCCCATTCAGCGTGTTCCATCCACTTGTTTTTTACACCGTGCTTCATAATCATCTTCAGCACGATGAGGATGTCCTTGATGGTCTTGATGCTCAACCCGCCATTGAGCTTCCCAAGCACGAAGGATTGTACAGTTTGTTCACTCAGGTCAGTCATGTCACCGAAGTATGGCAACAGATGGTTTTCAAGCGTCAGCATATAAGCTGCAAAAGTGGACTGCTTGACGTAAGGACGCTTCTCATTTTTCCAAGCGTCCGCGATTTCTCTGATAGTCAGATGTGTCATAATGTTAATATTATTGGTTGTTCTGAAAATTAGAGAAAAATAATGATGCAATTAAAAAATCAATGGGAATAAATGCCTATCTTAAACAATTTCAATTATATAAGATATTGATGTGCCCCCTTTGCGCTTCCCCGGCTTCTCCGTTGAGTGGGAAAGAGTTAAAGTCTCAGACTTATTGGATTTCTTCTCAACTAATTCCCTTTCATGGGATATGCTAAATTATGAGAATGGGAAGATTCTGAATCTACACTATGGACTTATTCACAAAGATCTTCCAACTATTGTTAATATGAAGGACGCGAATCTGCCCTTCATAAACAACGATAAGATTCCTAAGAATTATACCATTTGTGAAAGTGGAGATGTTGCATTTGCTGATGCGTCTGAAGATACGAATGATGTTGGAAAAGCAATTGAATTTATAAATATTGATAGGGATATAGTTTGTGGTCTCCATACTATTCACGGGCGTGATAAGACAGATATTACTGTTGATGGATTTAAGGGTTATCTCTTTAGTTCAAAGGCATATCACAATCAGATTCGACGAATTGCCCAAGGTACAAAGATATATTCTATCAGTTCAAAGAACATGGATGAGATATATTTGGGCATACCATCAAAACGAGAACAAGAAAAGATATTCGCCTTGCTATATGCAATAGACAGACGCATCGCGACTCAAAACAAAATAATTGAGGACTTGAAAAAATTAAAGTCCGCAATTATTGAAACAGAGATATTGCATAATACAGAAGCAGACATAATACAGTTGTCTAATATATGTAATGAAGCAAAACAAATTAAAGAGGAAAAACCAACATACGAGAGAATAATAACAGTTAGGCTACATGCTAAAGGGGTATGTAGGAGTACAGCTGAAAATTTAGAATTGGGTGCAACACAATATTATATTAGGAATAGCGGTCAATTAATTTATGGCAAACAGAATTTCCATAATGGTGCTATTGGTCTAATTCCTGATACTTTAGACAAGGGACTAACTTCTAAAGACATCCCTTCATTTGATATAAATTCAAATATTTGTAATCCAACATATTTACTATATCAATTACAACATCCTTCATTCTATGAACCAGTTGAGGCATTCACAACAGGATCTGGTTCAAAAAGATTAAAAGAAAAGGATTTTTTAAGTTTACAAATTAAATTACCAAGCAAAGACAAACAAGACAAAATCGCATATTCCATAACAAAAATTTCTGATAAAATAGAGTTTGAAAATCAGATTTTGACTTTATTTCAAAAACAATGTCAATATTTACTTTCGCAGATGTTTATATGAACATCTGCGAAAGCAAATACTGTTTTTGCTTTATATAATTTGAATGCAGGTTGATTGAACACTTTATAAGCATATCAATCTTTGAAAGGAAAGCGCATAGGTATTCAGCATTGTTAACTAATGGTATAGCGAATTTTTTTACATCATCACCATTGATAGAAGTGAATGTGCTTCCTTGCTCAATCTGTTTCCATTTGTAACTGAAATAGTCTAAAGCATAGTAAATATACATTGTAGGTATTGTAGATTTATTTCTGAGTGCACATACTCCTCGTCCAATACATACTTTCATTTTATTCTCTGCAACAATTCCAACAGGTGCCCTGACAGTGAGAATTAAATCATTTGGCAAAGAAATTTTAATTGGTTCATTTGTATATATACGCGAAATCGTTGCCCCATCAAATATATCCAAATTACCTTGAATCAGAGGAAGCCCATCATTATTATTATTGTAACTTGAGGATGCCGGAGATTGTCCCATTATAACCTCACAAAGATTTTGAATCTTAATCAAAGTTGCTTTACAAAAAATGATTCGACCAATTGCGGACAATATGGATTCAAAATCCTTAATATCAGAATCAACCTTTGAATGGTATTCGGAATTTTTTATCGGCAAGTTTTAATAATTTTTCTCTACAAATACAGCAAAACTTGCCGATATCGGCAAGTTTTGAATAAAATTAAACATTCCCTCTCCTTAATCAAGGGACTTATACAAAAGCTGACTAAAGAAGGTATTTCAAATAGTTCTTGGCATAAGGTTATTCTATCTAATATTCTTATTGAAAGATGTGAGCAGAATAAAGAATCCTATCCGGTACATTCTGTATCTGTAACGGCTGGAGTCATCAATCAAGTAGAATATTTGGGACGCTCATTTGCTGCCAATGATACATCTCGCTATCATGTCGTTAGGTATGGAGATATTATTTACACAAAATCGCCAACTGGAAATCAACCTTATGGTATAGTTAAGCAAAGTCATTGTCAAGAACCGGTAGCAGTGTCTCCTCTATATGGAGTATATAAACCATTATCGTTTGAAATTGGCAACTATCTCCACTATTATTTTTTAAATCCATTAAATACAAATAACTATCTTTCGCCACTCATCCAGAAAGGCGCAAAAAATACTATCAATATTTCAAATCAACGATTTCTTGGAAATAAGATTCCAATCCCTGTTGATATCAAAGAAATACGCACAATATCCAATACACTTTCAGCAATAAACCAGAAAATTCAAACAGAAAAATCAATTCACACGTCTTTAGTAATGCAAAAGAAATTCTTGTTACAAAAGCTGTTCATATAAACAACTTTTGTAAAAGAAATTGCTTCTGCCTGACATATAACTCTTTAAGATTACACTCAATTATTAGATTCTTATTGTTTGTATCAAGAGTATTGGCAATTCTTTTCTGTTCTGTTAAGTTTGTGATTGGTACTTTAATCCGTTCCAAAGGAGTCCTTACGATTTGAGGTTGCCCAGATCCTGTTATTATGGAATTAAAATTGTAATTTTTAAGAAAATGGAATAAGTATATCTGATTTATTTCAACTTTATTTTCAATATTAACAACCATAGCATTTCCTGTTATCCATGAGAATGGAGATGTAAGTGATACTTGCCCACAAGTATTACCTCTACAAGTGATGCATATCTGAGGGCGTGCATGGTTATATGAATGATAATGTCCTATAATTCCGTTTGCACCATATACAATATAGCCTTCTGATTGTAATTCAGACGTAGATATTGTCTGTGGTTGATATAGTTTAGCAATTTCTCCAAGTTTGGCATAAGATTCAAATAAACCGGAAAAGATAAAGGTTCTGAGTCCCTTGATTAAGGATTGCAATTTCTCAATTATTTTGTTCTGAGTAGAAATTCGTTTATCTATGAGTGAAAGTAATTTTACAATTCTATTTTGTTCTTTCAATGATGGTGTACTTACTTTGACAGATTTTAAATGGTCAGGATAGAGATGTACTACTGAAACACCCTGTGTAACTCTTGCTATATCATATTTCCGTTTCCCATTTAATTGGTAACTCATAAAAGCTCCATTTTGCCCATTAAAACGGATAATATTTAAGTCTCCACCTAATAATATTCCATCCCTTGTAACACATCTGGCAGTTGCAATATCTTCAGCACTTTCTCCTGAACATGGGATGATAACATCATTGTGTTGACTGCGAGTTAGTTTTGTTGAGTTAATATCGGTTTTGCTAAAAACTTCATCTATAATCTCAGATTTATATTTGGTATATAGTTCTCCATAAAGTATGCACTCTTCTCCCTCTTTGGAAAGTTGTTCTTTGGAAATACCACTTCCTTTAACAATATTTGAAATTTCATTAATAGAATAGGTTTCCCATTCATCGGAGAAGCCGGGGAAGCGCAAAGGGGGCACATTGGGTTTGGTATGTTGGTTATTGTTTGCCATAATTATTTCTGATTTTTAAGTTATGTGATTAGAGATTGATAGAAGGCAAAAAATTATTCAACTATGCCAAGTTCGCGGAGGTAGCCCTCAATCTCTTTGTCAAGTTCTGCGCGTTTGGCTTCCAACTCCTTGATTTCTGCCATTACTGCCTTTATGTCGATTGGCTCCTCTTCCTCAAAAGTGTCAACATAACGGGGTATGTTGAGATTATAGTCATTGTCGGCAATCTCCTGAAGAGTAGCACAATGACTGTATTTCTCAATCTCCTTGCGGTCGCGGTATGTCTCTACAATCTTGCGGATATGTTCTTCACGGAGTTTGTTTTGGGTCTTGACCTTCTCAAACTCCTTACTTGCGTCGATGAAAAGGATATTGTCATCATCTTTGCGGCATTTCTTCATCACCATGATGCAAGTTGGGATAGATGTGCCATAGAAGATATTGGCAGGCAGTCCGATGATTGCATCTATATAGTTCTTGTTCTCTATAAGATAGCGACGTATTGCACCCTCGGCATTACCTCTGAACAGCACTCCATGAGGAGCTACACATGCCATTGTGCCTCCGTCATTGAGATGATATATCATGTGAAGGATAAAGGCATAGTCCGCAGTCTTCCGAGGTGCAAGGCGACCGGCTTTGCTGAAGCGGTCATCATTATTGAATTTCTCGGCAGCACTCCATTCGGCAGAGAAGGGAGGGTTTGCTACCACTGCATCAAACTGACGTTCACCGAAAGCGTCAGCTTCAAGAGTGTCGCCATTCTCTATTTTGAAATTGCTGAACTTTATACCGTGTAGCAGCATGTTCATGCGGGCGAGATTGTATGTTGTCGGGTTCTTCTCCTGACCGAAAATTTCAACAGCATGACCTATTTTTGCAGCACGTATCAACAGGGATCCGGAACCGCAAGTTGGGTCATATACGTTGCGCAGACGAGGATGTCCGAGAGTTACAATTTCAGCCAATATCCGGCTGACCTCCTGTGGGGTATAAAATTCACCGGCTTTCTTACCTGCTCCGGCAGCGAATTGTGAAATCATATATTCGTAGGCATCCCCAAGAATGTCAATCTGGGTAGCCTCATCAGCTCCGAAATCAATACCATTAAGGGCGATAAGCACGCTGCTGATAAGATTGTTCTTATCATCGGAAGTCTTACCAAGTTTGGGAGATGCAAGGTCAATGTCAGAGAAAAGTCCACCAAAATCCTCTTCACTCTCCTGTCCGAGAGTGGAATCCTCAATTCGTTTCAGCGAACGTTCCAACTGCGGAAGAATATTCTCCTTACGGTTTATCCTTTCAATAATTGAAGAGAATAGGAATTGAGGCTCAACGAAATAACCGATATCTTCAAGACATTGGTTCTTTACCTCATTCTGAAGTTCAATAGTCTCTTCCTCTTGGCTATCCCATAGCTGCTTGAAAGTGATTCCGTCATTTTCAAGTGCTTGGTCTACATATTTTTCAATTTTTTCGGAGAGATATTTATAGAAAATGAAGCCAAGCGAGAAATACATGAATTCGTTGGCTGACATATTACCACGCAAGTTATTTGCAACTGCCCAAAGCTGAGCGCGAAGTTTTTGTTGAATTTCCATATTAGTTCCAGCTAAAAGTTTTTATAATGTTGCGGAGTCGGTCAACTATTCTTTTGAGGGTGCGACGGCGTTCTATTAATCCGAGTTTTTTCCCTTTCAAAGCATCCTGAATAATTTCGGTCTGTTCCTTATTCACATAGTCGTATTCCGACACATACTTTTTGATAATCTCAAGAGGTATTTCCTCTTCCATTGCGATACTCTCAATGGCGCGTCCTTTCTCCTGACGAATGTATTGGTTAAGACGTTCTTCGAGATCGTTGCTGCCATCTGCTTTCTTATTGATGAAACCCTCCTTGTCATTGTCAACGGTCTGGAGAATAAAGCCGTCGATAAGTTGGGCTTTACTACGTAATTCTGCATCCTTAATCATAGTGTTAAGGATTTCCTGTCGTTTCTCCGGATAGTCTTCGGCATTTGGATTAAGATTGGCAATCAGACTCAGGATGTAGGCAACATTAATAATGTCGCTATGGAGCAATTCAAGACAGAAATCAATATCGTCAAGAGTTGTCTCGGCGCTATTGTCATCCGATGGCGTTGAGTCCTTTACTGTCTTTGAATCCATGAATGTATCATGAATGTCAAGATATTTGCTTCGGAAATCCATGTAAAGCTGTTCGTCCATTGGGAAATCGCAGTCATCCTCATTGAAATCCTCGTATATCTGAATCTCTGCATGTTTGCGGATGATGTCGCGGAACGCCAGAATGAAATTACGTTTATCCTCCTCACTTTGTAGATAATCCACTACTCGCGAATCCGGATAATGGGTCAGGAACTCTTTGGTCAGATCAATGTAATCTTTCTTTACATTTTCAAATGGCTCATGTAGCACATTTTCGTCGCCACCTTCGCTGAATAGTTTTATTGCAGCATCGACATTTGACTTCAGGTCGCGGAAGCACACGATTTTACCAAAACGTTTGCGCTCGTTGAGCACACGGTTTGTGCGGCTGAAGGCCTGCAACAAACCATGGTATTCCATATTTTTATCAAGATATAGGGTGTTGAGTTTCTTTGAGTCGAAGCCAGTTAGGAACATTCCGACAACAAGACACAGGTCAAGTGACTCCATATCCGGCTTTTTCTTTTTCAATCGCAGGTTTACGTCATCATAATATGCCCGGAAGTTCTGCAACGAAAAGGATGTGCCATACATCTTGTTATAGTCGTTGATAATCTCTTCCATATCGTCTGCTCCGTCTACTCGGTCGCTTACAAACGAGCCGCTCGACATTCCGGTGGTTGCGTCATCCTGACTTTCATTTGAGGCGTAAGTGAAAATAGCTCCGATACGTATTTTGGGATTCAGTTCCTTGAATATCTTGTAATATTGAATGAGCATCGGAACGGATTGTACGGCAAATAACGCATCAAACTCACCATCGTATGTGGATTTATTAAAATTGTTGAGAATGAACTGGGCAATCTCGCGCATACGGTTCTCGTTGCTATTGTTCACATCTGTGTTGCCGTGATAGTATTCCACAAGGAATCCAAGCACATTTTCGTCGGCAATGGCATCCTTGATAAGATACTTATGCAGACACTCTCCAAAGATTTCCTTGGTGGTATGTTTATCAGAGGAATTTTCGGCAAATATCGGAGTCCCGGTGAATCCGAAAATTTGAAGATTATTGAAGAAATTGACGATATTTCGGTGACTGTCGCCAAAGTGACTGCGATGACATTCGTCAAATATCATCACCACACGGCTATCCTTAAGTTTTTGAATCTTACTGTTGTACCATGGTCGGGATACGGCAGCGTTGAGCTTTTGTATAGTGGTAATGATGATTTTTGAATCGCTTTGGAGACGGTGTATGAGTTCTCTTGTATCAGAAGTGCTGTCAACTGCCCCCGGTTCAAAGGCATCGTATTCAGATTGTGTCTGCGTGTCGAGATCGTGGCGGTCAACTACGAACATAACCTTGTCAATTCCGTCAAGTTCCTCAACGAGTTGCGCGGTCTTGAAAGAGGTCAGGGTCTTTCCGGCACCTGTGGTATGCCAGATATAACCGTTGCGGTTGGTGTTCTGTACCTTGTCGATAATCTCTTCTACGGCATAATATTGATATGGACGAAGCACCATGAGCGACTTGTCGCCTTCGTGCATCACAACGTATTTACTGATCATCTTTCCAAGAGTGCACTTGTCAAGAAAGTCAGTGGCAAATAGACTCAATTCATTGAACGGATTATTGGATTTATCTGTCCAATTGAATGTGAATTTGAAACCTTGATTGGGGTTGTTGGCGAAGTAACGAGTGTTAACACCGTTGGAAATCACAAATATCTGGATGTAGTCGAATAGACCATGAAATGATGTCTTATGATACCGTTGAATCTGATTGTAAGCCTGTTTCAGTTCAACACCACGACGTTTCAACTCAATCTGTACCAATGGCAGACCATTTATTAGGATTGTCACATCATAGCGGTTTTTCCGTTTGTCTTCAACCGTAATTTGATTAGATACTTGGAATTCATTTTGACACCAATTCTTCTTATTAAGGAATTGGAGCCACACACGCTGTCCATCATCTGTTTCCAGATGGAAGATGTCGCGCAGTCTCTTTGCTTTCTCAAAACGTGTACCACCTTCAAGGTAAATCAAGACTTTCTCAAATTCACTGTCAGTAAGATGTTCACGTCCGATTTCAGCAAGAACTTTCTTATTATGTATTTCAAGCTGCTTCTTGAAATTAGATTTAAGGTCGTTCTCTCCTTTAATCTGAACATACTCATAGTTCATCTTCTGGAGAGTCTCAATAAGCCCTTTTTCCAATGCAGCCTCACTTTGAATGGCCATAATTGTTGTATTATATGTGCAAAATTAGGAATTTTTTCATCATTAATTGCAATTATTACGGATAAAAAAATCCTTAATAAGAAGAATTAGTTGCTCTCCATTATCATAAATGATGATATAGGTTGAGCTTGTCTCGTATGTGTATATACATGCGATGATATGTTGATGCTACATTGTATTGCGGATAACGTCGCAAATTTTGCGACGTTATCCGCTTATTATCGTCGCATATCCAAGAAAAAGTGTAGAATTAGCGATAATATTAAGTATTGTGGATAGGAATTATGAGTGGTTTGAGACAAACTTTGCTGATAAAAATATATGGAAGGGTAATTTTTTATATAAAAAATTGGTGCGATTTGTTTGCTAGTAGCGAATAAAAATGGTGCGATTTGTTTGCTAGTAGCGAATAAAAATGGTGCGATTTGTTTGCTAGTAGCGAATAAAAATGGTGCGATTTGTTTGCTAGTAGCGAATAAAAATGATGTGATTTGTTTGCTGATGGCGAATAAATGATTATAATTTTGCGATGTTAACATAAATGTCAGAAACCATGTCGGCAAGTAAGGAGTTGTTTTGTATTCTCATAAAGGAGGGTCAGGAAATCATAGAAGGGGTAGAGATGTATGACCGTCCGTTTGATTTTGAACCAAAAGGTAGATATGTGCTTGTCGGAGTCCGTCAGGCAGGTAAGTCTTATATGCTGTATAAGAGAGTCGATTGCTGTGTCAACTGTGAGCGAATACGTAAGATATGCTCAGGATGCTTGTGCAATGTTCTCATTAGATAATTTCGCATCTAAATTTTCAGAGAGGGAAACGATTAAAAAGCATTATTTTATAGATAATGGATTTTTGAGTATATTTGAAAATAAGGGACGTGGTGCGTTGTTGGAAAATCTATGTGCTATTTATTTGTATAGGATTTACCGTAATAGGTTGTTCTATTACAATAAGAATATAGAAGTGGATTTCATTATACCGGAGGAGGGATATGCCGTGCAAGTGGCATATTCCGTACAGGGGGATTTGAATACCTTTGACAGGGAGACGAAAGTTCTTGTAAAGTTGGCGGAGCGTGTTCCGGTGCGCCGTATGGTGATAGTCACTCATGATGAGGAGCAAACCGTTGCGTTTGAGTCTGGAAAGGTAATTGAGATATTGCCGGCATGGAAATGGATGCTTGAAAATGAGATTTAGATAATTTCAATAATTCAGAGGCATTTTAGTTTGATATTTTTTAATATTTCATAACTTCCATTATTTTTCCTAATTTTGTAGAGTATTTGTAAATTTTTGATAATTAAGTTGTCTAAACTTATTTCATGAGGATTATTTTCTGTATAGTGATATTGTGGATAGGGATGGTTCTGTCTATTCCGATCGGGGGGAAGCCGGCTTTGCGGCGGTCGGTTGTCGTGTCGCAGCCGGACGGGAGCACGTTGTGCGTTGTGCGTACAGGCAACGCGCATTGTAATGACGTGTTTACCGAGGATGGCTACCTGCTTCAATATGACGAGACATTGGGGTACGTATATGCCGAAGTGGATAGGGATGCTTCTCTGACCGCTTCCGGAGTCGTGGCGCATGATGCGCATTGTCGGAAAGTAGATGAGATGGAATACCTGAAAGGGTATGACGCGGATGCAATATCGGAGGCATTGGCGTATAAATATCAGGAATATGAGAGGGGACTGACGGTAAGTGGTGCTACCCGTGGCATGGGACTCTATTCCGATGCGTTTCCAAGAAAGGGGGAACAGAAAGGGCTTGTGATACTTGCGGAGTTTCAGGATGTGAAGTTCAATTCAAAAACCCGTGAAGATTCCAAAGTCGATACATATTCATATTTCCACGATATGCTCAATAAGCCTGGCTTCGATATGTTTGGCTCCAACGGCTCGGCACGTGACTGGTTCGTGGAAAATTCCGGAGGTATATTTATCCCCACGTTTGACGTTTTCGGACCGATAGAACTTTCCAATACGATGGAATATTATGGAAGCAACAACGCCGCCGGAATGGATAGGCGTGGTGCCGACATGGTCATAGAGGCGTGCAAGAAGCTTGACGCAGAGATAGATTTCTCTGAATATGACAGGGATGGCGATGGGTACGTTGATAACGTCTATATCTTCTATGCCGGTCTCGGAGAGGCGGATTCAAATGAAAGCGACAGCCTATGGCCTTGCAACTGGACTCTTACACAGGCAGGTAAGCGACCCTTTACGCTTGATGGAGTCCGTATTGACCGTTTTGCATATTCTAATGAGACGTATGACGATCTGCGGCGTCCGGATGGAATAGGCACATTTGTGCATGAGTTCAGTCATGTGCTCGGACTACCCGACCTTTATCCGACTGCAACATACTCATCAAAGAGGGATACGCCATTGACTCCGTGGGAATACTCCGTGATGGATTACGGATCATATAACGACAACGGATTGACCCCTCCGAATTATTCCGCCTACGAACGCTACGCGCTCGATTGGCTTGTGCCTTCCGAGATTGAAGAGGGTGAGAATGAGATTGAGAATATTGAAGAGAGCAACAGAGCGATAATACTCCGCACATCAAAGGATTCGGAATATTATCTTCTGGAGAACCGTCAGCTAAAAGGGTGGGATAAGGCTCTTCCGGCTGCCGGAATGCTTGCGTGGCACGTGGATTATGTCCCGTTGGTATTTTCCGGCAATAAGGTAAACAACGACAAGCAGCATCAGCACGTGGAGCTTGTCAAGGCAAATGGCGCGACAGATGGACGCCACAATACGCTGCAATACCTGAAAGGTTTCCCCTTCCCCGGTTCAAGTAATACCGTCAGCTTCGGCTATGCCACAATCCCGTCATTACGTCAGTGGGACGGAGCATCGCTCGGAGTCGAGCTTTCCGGAATCCGGATAGAGGATGGTATCGTGCGCTTCAGCGCAGAAATATCGGAATCATCAGGAATAACGTCAATTGATGCTGATGACCATGATATGGAGACGGGTACGGCTGAGGTTGAGGTCTACGACCTTTCCGGCAGACGATGGCAGATGAAGGATATATCATCCGTTCCCGGTCTGTATATAATAAGAGAGGGGAGCAGCGTCAGGAAAATAGTCATAAAATGAGAAGGTCCATACTTTTTTCATAGACGTTACACTCCAAATAAACCAACTGATAAATGTCAACCATGAAGTAATAAGTTTAACCATGAAACGAATAATTTTATCTGCATTGCTCATGTTGCTGGTCATGCCGGTATTTGCCAATCCGGTGGATCAGCTGTTGGAGCGAATCGACAAGGGTGCATCAAAAAAGTTTAAGACCGAACTGGTGAAGTCTGACAAGGATTTCTTTGAGCTTGACAGCCGCAACGGAAAGGTGATTGTCAGGGGCAACAGTTGGGTTAATATCGCGGTGGGTGTCAACTGGTATCTGAAACATCATGCCGGCGTACATCTGTCGTGGAACGGAATGTCGGCTCGTTTGCCGGAGAAACTTCCGCAGCTCGCGTTACCCGAACGACGTGAGACTGATCTTACGCAAAGATATGACTTCAACTATTGCACGTTCTCCTATTCAATGCCGTTCTGGGATTGGGAGCAGTGGGAGCGTGAAATCGACTGGATGGCACTGCATGGCGTCAACATGCCGTTGGCGATAGTGGGAATGGAGAGCGTATGGCGCAACATGCTTCTGAAGTTGGGATATACCGACAAGGAGATAGGTGAGTTTATTTCCGGTCCGGCATTCGTGGCATGGTGGGCTATGAATAACCTTGAAGGGTGGGGTGGTCCTATGCCCCTCTCATGGTATGAGGCACAGGAGAAACTTCAGCGCAAGATCCTTTCGAGAATGAAGGAGCTTGGCATGACGCCTGTCTTGCCCGGATACTGCGGTATGATGCCGCATGATGCCTCTTCGCGTCTCGGTCTTGACGTGACCGACGGCGGGAAATGGAACGGTTATCAGCGCCCGTCCAACCTGTCGGCTACCGATCCGAGGTTTGATGAGATTGCCGACCTGTATTATAAGGAATTGACCCGACTTTACGGTAAGTCAAAATATTATTCGCTTGATCCCTTCCATGAGAGCAAGGATGATGCCGGCATAGATTATGCTGAGTCAGGACGTAGGCTCATGGCTGCTATGAAGAGGGAGAATCCGGAAGCCGTATGGGTGGTGCAGGGTTGGACCGAGAACCCGCGTCCGGAGATGCTTGCCGCATTGCGTCCCGGCGACCTGCTTATACTTGATCTCTTCTCAGAATGTCGTCCGATGTGGGGCATACCATCCGTATGGAAAAGGGAGAATGGCTATGGCGACCATGACTGGGTGTTCTGTATGCTGGAGAATTTCGGGGCGAATGTCGGTCTTCACGGACGCATGGATCAGCTTATAGATAATTTCTATCAGACAAAGGGGAATCCCCTTGCACGCAATCTGAAGGGCTTCGGCTTCACAATGGAGGGATCGGGCAATAATCCGATTATGTTTGAGCTGATGAGTGAGCTTCCGTGGCGCAATGAGCGTATCACGAAGGAGGACTGGCTGAAGGATTACGTGAAGGCACGCTACGGCACGTCAGATCCGGTGCTGATAGATGTGTGGCAACTTCTCGGTAGCACCATATATAATTGTCCAGCCGGCAACAATCAGCAGGGACCTCACGAGAGCATATTCTGCGGTCGTCCGTCGCTCAACAACTTTCAGGTGAAGAGCTGGTCGAAGATGCGCAATTATTATGACCCGGCGTCTACTTTGGAGGCTGCGGTGAAGATGGTGTCGGTTGCCGACAAATATCGCGGTAACAATAATTTTGAGTATGATCTTGTCGATATCGTGCGTCAGGCACTCGCCGATCAGGGACGCCGCCAATATCTTGCCACGATAGCCGACTATAATTCATTCTCAAAAAATGATTTCCGGAAGAATGCCGACAGATTTCTTGAGATGCTGCTCCTGCAAGACAGAGTATTGGGAAGCCGTAAGGAATTCCGGCTCGGCAATTGGACCGAACAGGCACGTTCGAGAGGTGAGAGCGAGGAGGAGAAGGATCTGTATGAATGGAATGCGCGGGTGCAGGTCACCACGTGGGGCAATCGGGAATGTGCGGATGCCGGTGGTCTGAGAGATTATGCCAATAAGGAATGGAACGGGCTCCTGCGTGACTTCTATTATCCCCGATGGGAGCATTATTTCAATGCGCTTGCGGAGCAGATGGAGCGCAACTCCCGTCCGGATGCCTCCGGACTCGGTGAGGGTCCGAACAGCAACAAGACCTCGACGGAATTGTTTGCGATGGCTCTCCCCACGGGTCCGCAGATTGATTGGTATGCCATGGAGGAGCCGTGGACCTTACGCAAGAATGAATACAGCGCGTCGCCGGAAGGGGATGCGATAGAGATCTCAAAAGAAGTGATAGACTATTTAATTAAATCGAAATGAAAACAGCAAGACTACAATCCCTTGATATTGTCAGAGGGTTGACCGTGGCAGGCATGATATTGGTCAACAACGGTTATGGCGGATCATTCCCAATGTTGCAGCATGCTTCATGGAACGGCTTGTCGGTAAGCGATTTTGTATTTCCCTTTTTCCTCTTCATAATGGGCGTGTCGCTCTATCTCTCCTTGGGGAAAAGAGGTTTTAAGTTCACTGGGCAGACATTCGGCAAGATTGTCAAGAGGTCGGTTATTCTGCTTCTGATCGGCGTTGCGATCAACTGGTTTGATATGGCAATCTGGGGGGATGGGCTGTCGATATGGGAATTACGTTTCTGGGCGGTATTGCAAAGAATCGCGTTATGCTATTTCCTCGTAGCTCTCTTCTCCCTTTGCGGACGTCCCGGACTTACGTTGCCACTCTCGGTATTGCTGCTTGTAATCTATACCGTCATATTGGTGTTGGGCAACGGATATAGCGAAGTGTCGTCTGACAATATCCTGTATCGAGTGGATGAGTCGCTTTTTGGAGATGCACATCTGTATCATAAGTCGGCGGTGGACCCCGAAGGATTACTGAGCACCATAAGCGCACTTGTCAACACGTTGTTAGGTTTCTATTGTGCCAAATTATTCAGTAGAGAGAAAGAATTATCCGATAAGATCGTATCCGTGTTCACATTAGGCAGTCTGCTTATTGTCTGTGGTTTCCTTCTGAATTTCTTCCACCCATACAACAAGCATATCTGGAGCCCCAGTTTCGCATTGGTTACGTCGGGCAGTTGTGCACTCCTTCTCGCACTGACAATGAAATTTGTGGATAAAGACCATTACGACGGAGTGTTCAGCCGTATATTCAAGGTGTTCGGTAGCAATGCATTGCTGTTGTATGTCAGCAGCGAATTGATGGCGATAATCTTCGGACGAATAGGATTGAGCGAATTTTTCTACAACACCATCAGCTCCATCATCCCGATGAAAGAGTTCGTCTCATTATGCTATGCGTTGCTCTATGTGGCAATGAACTTCCTTATCGGCTATCCGTTGTGGAAAAAGCGGGTTTATGTGAAATTGTGATGTGGGAAAATGGTATGGGTAGGTATAAAAAAATAATTGATTGTCTCACGACAACCAATCTTCAGTTAACCTTAAAATCTAATACCATGAAAAACTCACTGCAAAATTATAAAATATTTTTCAAAACAATGCTATATAACATAAAAATATTTTAAATTTTAACATAATTTTAAGTTAATGGGGTTGTATTGGATTAAAATTTACAAAATTTAAGAAATAACTATGAAAAAAGTAGGATTTTGGGCTTTTATTCTTCTTATGATTGGAGGATGCTCCCATAAAAATATAAAAAAAGATGGAGGAGATATGTCGTCGGCAAGTGTTGATACCATAGAGAAAACCGTTAAGGTAAAAGGTGGAGGCACACAGGCGTTCGTTCTAAAGGCTACGGCATTCAAGATGAGTGGCGACTATAGCAATAATGTTGCCGTAAGGGTTGGCAAGGATGGCAGGCTGTCATATTATCCCGCCCCGGGGGATATAAGCCTGAGTTCCGCACCGGTCCCGCTTGTAGACGGATGGTGGCTCGATCGTCAGGGAATAGGGAAGGGCTACCAATTTACGCGCTACACCTTTGAGGAATATTCACAGTTGAAGGAGACTCCATCAGCGGAGACGTTGCTTGAATCTGTCATCCCCGGAGCTGTCGTCACGTCTACGCGCCAATTATCGGTGCCCGCATCGGAAGCAATGGATCGTCTTGATGAGATCAAGCGCGAACTGTCGGAATAATCACATACATCAAGCACATCAAGCCTTGACATCATGCACATCAATTATATTGTGCATAATGTCAAAGCATGATGTGCATGATGTCTATTAATGGTAAAGAGAGGGATAATGCACAAGCATTATCCCTCTCTTCTTGCGAACCGATAAAATTCAGTTGGTCTGAATTACGAGAAAGTTGGTTAGGCTCCAGAATTGCTCCGGATTAGTGATATGAAGTAGTCTTTTGCGGTTCGCGTTGGTTAACACATAGGAATTTTTTGGATGTTTTGTAAGGATTTTGACATCATGGTCTTTAAGGTCAATCCAGGTTAGAGTTCTTTTGTCAGCACTCGTGAAAAAAGATATGTCAAAATCATTTTCAAGCACTTTTGTTTTTCTGAGAAATGACGATTCTATAATTTTATGCTTTTTCAGATCTTTCTTGTCGGCAATTACGAAATGACAGGTGTTGAATCTGTCGGCAAAATTCAATGAAGAAGAGGAAGCTATTTGCAATTGTCTGTGAGCCTCGTTTATTTCCGAGTTTAGAGAATCCACTATCTTATTCAGAGAGTCGATCGAGGCTTTATCCAAAGCAATATTTTTCTTTAGTTTTGCCACGGTGGTTGATTGCGAGTCCAATCTCCAGCGCAAAGCCTTCACTACATTCTTCAAGCTGTCGAACTTCGATATGGAAATCTCAATATTCCTCTCCAAAGAGGAAATATTGCTTCTTCGCTGGGCAAGAGTCTTTTGGATAGCGTTCAGGTCAAGTATTATCCCATCCTTGCTATCTTTTTGATTATAAATGCTATTGCTGAATGGATATATACTCTCATTTGCCTTTACGTCCTCAATGTTTTCAGAAATCTCCTTTACGAGCACAATAAGGCGGTCTCTTTCCTCAATGGCATCCGCAAGCTCTTGTTTTGAGGCTTCCATAAGAGACGTTTCCATATTACTCTCTTCTTTGCGACAGGAAAGTAGCAAAGTAAGAATAAATATGATTATGATTGTAATGAGCCTCATAATAAATAGAAATTTGCGAACGCAAAATTAACAATAATTCAAGATATAGTTGGAATGTGTTAATAGAAAGCTCAAATTTGTCAATAAACGTGAAACCGATACATCATGCACACGTAGCTTTGACATCAAGCACAGACATCAAGCAGATACATCATGCACATCATGCTTTGACATCATGCACAAAATAAATAGTGTGCATGATGTTATCCCATAATGTGCATAATGTTAGCCCATGTTGTGCATGATGTGTGCATGATGTTGTAGTAAAGTGTGCATGATGTTGTAAAAAAGAGATATCTGTATTAATTTTGCAAAATGGAATCAATAGAGAGTAAGACATCGGTAATAATCGACATATTCTTCTGTGTCGTATTCATGCCGTTATTGGTGTTTCTGGGACCTTCCCACACATGGATGTCGCAATGGCCGATATTCTTCTCACTGGTATGCCTTTTTCTATATATCAGCTATTTTTTCTTATTGTGGATCAATATACCGGTTCAGATCCTCCGGAAGCGATGGGGAGTCATAGCCCTGTCATTGTCGTGTATGGTGGGTTGCAACTACCTGTTGTCGCTATACCCGTTACCGGAGATGGATTTCGTTACGCCGGTGCTGAGCCGTTATCAGACGGAGTTGCGTGATTTCGGAGTGTCGGTCACGTTATGGCTTATGTTCTCGCTGGTGCTTGGATACACGCTGAGTGTATCGTTTATCAAGACCCTGTACGAACAGATGCTTATGAAGAAGCGGATAGAGGCTGAACGGGATAAGGCAGAGCTTGCTGTGTTTAAAGCACAGATAAGTCCGCATTTCCTATTCAATACATTGAATTCCCTTTACAGTCTTGTGATAGGCACATCGGATAAGGCTGAGGATGCCTTCATAAAATTCACGGAGATATTGAAATATACCTACGTGGCGATTGAGAAGGAGACAGTCCCGATACGTTCGGAGATAGAGAACATCCGCAATTACATTGATCTTCAGCTGATCCGGCTCAACAGTCATACGAAGGTGGAATGGCAATGTGATGTTGACGACGGTCTTTTGCCGGTGCCTCCGATGCTGATGGTCACATTTGTGGAGAATGCCTTCAAATACGGGTCATCCACGAGCAAGGACTGCGTGATAAGCATAAGGCTTCACTTGCGCAATGGCAGGCTTGAGTTTGCCACGAGCAACAAGATAATGCGTCAGGCAGATAAATTCCGCAGTGACGTGCCTATAGGCATAGAGAATTGCCGGGGGCGTCTGAGCGTGCTTTATCCGCGCAACCATTTGCTTGAAGTGAAGGAGGAGGATGGGATCTACAGTCTGAGGATGGTTTTAGGATTGAAACGAGATAGAATAGTTAATCAATGATAATACAACTTACCCGAAATTTACAATTTGAATACTACAGGAGTGATGGAGAGGACAATAAGATGTGTCGCTATTGATGATGAACCATTGGCACTTGAGGTAATAGAGAAGTTTTGTGCCCGCATCGGAGGCATTGAGATAAAGATGTTTGCCGACTCGGAGAAAGGGCTTGCATGCGTGCTGGAGGAGGAACCGGACATCGTGTTTCTTGACATAGAGATGGAAAATATGTCAGGACTGGAGATTGCCGTGCGTCTTCCGGAATCGACGTGCTTCATATTCACGACTGCATATCTGAATTATGCTATGGAAGGATTTGAGCTTGATGCCGTCGACTATCTGCACAAACCGTTTGCCTTTTCCCGTTTCCGCACCGCGTTCAGCAAGGCACTGCGTCGGCTCGGGATGACGGAGAATCATAAGATTTCATCCGGACATATAGTCGTGAAGCAGGAATACAACAATGTCAGCATCCCTTTGCAAGAGATCATCTATGTGGAGGCGATGGAGGGATACGTGAAGATATTCCGCGAGGGTGGTGTCTGCACGGTGTCTCGGATGATATTAAAAAATATAGGAACTCAGTTGCCGGAGAAGGATTTCATCCGCATACATCGTTCCTATATAATAAGCCGGTCGAAGGTCCGCAGTTTCAACAAGCGTGAAGTGGAATTGAAAAACGGTCAGATACTGCCCATCGGTCGCCAATACTCCGGAGAGGTTGCCGACCTGTTATCATCGGGCAATTGCTGATATTGATTTATGGTTTATGGTTTATCATCAACTATCAACCATCAACCATTAACTATCAACCATCAACAATTCAAGATAATGGTGTCAGTGCGCCGGTGGTGGAGTCCATTATGTAGCCTTTCACCACAATGTCCTTTGCCATTAGAGGGTGGTTCCTTACGAGGTCTACAGTCTCCTTGATGGCATCCTCCGTGCTGTCAAACCCATGGAGCCAGTTATCGAGGTCAATGCCGCAATGCTTCATCAAGTTGATGTTGCTTTCCGGAATACCGCGTTCCTTCATGATGTGTAGCATCTCACGGCTGTCCATGCCTTGCACACCGCATGATGTGTGCCCGATGATCATTATTTCAGTGACACCGAGTTCGTAGACTGCCACCAGAAGACTTCTCATTGTGCTGTCGAAGGGATTTGTGATTGTGCCTCCGGCATTCTTGATGATCTTGACGTCGCCATTCTTAAAGCCGAGGGCGGCGGGTAGAAGTTCCACCAGGCGGGTATCCATGCAAGTGACAATCGCTATCTTCTTATTCGGATATTTGTCGGTGAGGAATTTTTCATAACCTTTGTTTTCTATAAATTCGCGGTTATGGGCGAGGATATCGTTTATCATAATTTATGGTAAATTTATTGTATGGTAAGGTTGTGATACTTCAGTTGCTGTTTCATTCACTAAGGTCGGGCATATAGAGATATTTCATCAGCGGCGCTACCATTAGCGATTGTTTCAGCAGATCCTTCCGCAGCATATCCTCCACCTCTTTACGGGTCATGATCCTGACGGCTACATCTTCCGTGGAGTCAAGATGCTGGGTGGATATTCTCGACACGCCTTCAGCCACATAGCAGTAAGTGAGATTGTTTGTGGTGGAAGGGTTGCCCGACAACACTGTCAGCAGCTTCCATTCGCCGCCACCGAAACCGCTCTCCTCCATCAATTCGCGTTTTGCGGCATCGAGATGATGTTCGCCCGCCTCGACGACTCCGGCGCAGAGTTCCGTCTGTATCTCGCCGAGTCCGTGGCGGTATTGCTCCACCATTACGAAATCGCCGTCGGTGGTGACAGCAATCACGTTGACCCAATCCGGATATTCAAGCACATAAAACTCATCGTTTATTCTGCCGTCGGGCAATCTCACACAATCGCGTCTTGCAGTAAGCCATGGTCGTCGGATGAGATATTCCGACTTAATGATGTCCCATTTCTTTATTTCTGACATATAGCAAGTAAGTTGAATTATTTAAGTTTCGCAAGTTTTCCAACTTGCTTCACTTAAATGGTTTAAGGTTTAATGTTTATGGTTTATGATCATTAAATTTTGTATAATGAAAAGATTCGTGGATTTTCGTGAATCTTAAACTTTAAACTATAAACTTTAAACCACTGAAGTGCAGCTTGCGAAACTTCAGTTGAATTATAATTGACCTGAATTATAATGAAGTAATCTGACCGTCATTGCGATGGTCAGATTACTTCTATGCAAAATTAGTAAAATTGTGTGTAATCTCAAGATTCAATAAAAAAAAAATTCCTTCTAATCCCCAACTCTCAACCATAACCCCTCAACCATAAACTATCAACTATCAACTATAACCCATAAACTCTCCCTCTCATCCTTCAACTCTCCATGCAAAACTTTGTTTATACGTATAAATGGTTTATTTTTGCATTGGAGTATTGAAGTTGCCTAAACATTGGATTGCCTCAATACCCTTTGATATGATTACTCATTAAAATTATAGATATATGGATACTAATTATCTTGATAAGTTTGAAAATCAGCTGCATGATCTTGTAGCAGTCTATCTGCTTCAGAAAGATGGAGTTGACAATGTCCTTCCTGAGACTCATGATATGGAGGAGAAATGGGAGAAGATATGCATGTCGTATCTTCCCGACGGGGTCAGGGAGTTTGCAGATTACCCTACGGTATCACTCGGATGGATGATGTTCATAGGTATGGCGGTTGCAAAATTCTGGGATGAGGATTGGGAGATGTATTCGAAGTTTGAAGACCTCTATGCGTCAGTCCTTGCCAAAGGTAGCGGTTATGACAATATGGATGAGTATATCTGCCGCGACATATTGAAACTGAATCCGGAGGAAGAGGAGAAGGTGTCGAAACTTGTAGCGGATACAGCCACACTCGTGCATAAAGCGTTGATAAAAGAGAATTTCGAACCCGCCACTCCGGAGGCATTCAATGCGTATGTACGTTCGCTCCACCAGCTCTACTATTTCGGTGTGGCAGTTGAACTGAAACGTCTCGGCTACCACATGACGCCGATAGGCTAATGGTTTATAGTTTAAGGTTTAGGGTGTTTAAAATAAAGTTTGGATAACTTTATTTTGAAGAATGGAAAAGTAGATTTTAAGGGATTTAATCCCTTAAACGATGCGATTTTAATGACGAGAGCTCGGAATAAGTAGTATCCCGAACTCTCGTTATTAATTCTATTTTGTAGTTATTAAGAGCAAAACCCTTAATATCAGGAATTTTTTTGTAAATTTGCAGCCTAAACATCAAGAAAAATGGACAGGAAACCTTATATCACTCGCTCTCATGATGTGCATCTTGACGGCGAATATAACCAATGGCTGACAGAATTGATTAGTCGCTATAGTAATGCACAGATTAAGGCCGCTGTAAAAGTTAATTCTGAAAAACTTTTGTGGAATTGGCAGACAGGGAGAGACCTTGTGCGACGTAAAGCCGAGGAAAAATGGGGTTCCGGCATAGTGGAGCAGTTGAGCCTTGATTTGCAAGCAGCCTTCCCTAACGAGACAGGCTTCGGCACAAGCAATCTCTGGTATATGAAGAAATGGTATATCTTCTATGCCGAAAAACTCCAACGGATTGTTGGAGAATATGGCAGATACTCCGATAAATTTCTCCACCAAGTCAGTGGAGAAATAGAATGCGCTGATAGTGCATCAGTTACAAAACTCCACCATGTAGGTGGAGAATTCATAGGAGAGGAAGACGCGAATTTTCCACAACTATTTGCGTGTGTGCCGTGGAAGCATCATGTGGAGATAATCACCAAATGTAAAACAATTGATGAGGCATTGTTTTATCTCAATCTTACTGTTCAGGAGTCATTGTCAAAACAGGGTCTATTGAATTGCATGAAAGCCAATTGGTATGCTGTGAAAGGTGGCGCATTGACCAACTATATGGACAAGCTGCCCTTTCCTCAATCAAAGTTGGCGCAAGAAATAACACGTGGCAATTATGATTTCAGCTTTGTTCATGTTCCCCAAGAATATAGCGAGCGTGATTTGGAAGATGCCCTATGCAATCAAATGACACGTTTCCTTTTGGAACTCGGTAATGGGTTCGCCTTTATGGGACGGCAGAAAGAATTGGTTGTGAGCGGTGTGAGCAGACGTATCGATTTGCTGTTCTACCATATCCGGCTTAGATCATATATTGTATTGGAAATCAAGGTTAAGCCATTTGATCCAAGTTTTGCCGGGCAGATTAACTTTTACGTTAATGCGGTAGATGAGATTCTCAAAACACCGGAAGATAATCCTACTATTGGACTTCTTATTTGCAGTGATATGAGAGAAACAGATGTTCAACTGTCATTCAAAGGCATAACCACTCCATTGGGTGTGGCTACATACAATAATGTTCAATTAGAAGAAATCAAGAGACAATTGCCAACATACGATCAATTGGTGGAGCGTGTCAAACTATTGGAACAAGAAATCTCGGCACCCAAAGAGTGAAATACCTGCATTTTCTGCGTTATCTACATATTTACTTTTGCATGAGCTAGAGTTTTATTGCTTGTCAACTTTGATTTTGCGACAGCATATAGATGTTGAGAAATATAACGTATGATAAATCCCAACATGAAAATTATTATTCCTATCCAAAATAGATTATCCATGATACCACATCTAATTAGTTAAGCCGATGCTAATCCCTGTTGCTAATAATATGGCTCCAATAACGAAGAACAGCAAGGCTGGTTTAGTGTACTTTTGCAGTTTCTTTTTGATTAATGGATTCGGTTTTGTTATTAATTCTATTTTGTAGTTATTGAGAGCAAAACCCTTTATGGCAGCTATTAAGCCTAATATAGAGCCTAATAACAAACAACCTAATCCGCTATAAATTAATAAATTTATCATATTTGTTTAAGATTTATGAATATGGTTGACACATGATCAACCATATTCAATTTTAATACCATGTCGCCAATTTTTCACACCGATGATAACCTCTTGTCGGAATGTGTTCTTGACTCCTCCATTGCCGACAACGATAATCTTGTCAGTGATTACTTAAATGGTTTAAGGTTTAATGTTTATGGTTTATGATCATTAAATTTTGTATAATGAAAAGATTCGTGGATTTTCGTGAATCTTAAACCTTAAACTATAAACTTTAAACCACTGAAGTGCAGCTTGCGAAAATTCAGTTACTTACCGAATACGTCTTTATTGACGTGCATCCATGAGTCGGTGCGAAGACGCCAGAGGAAGATTATGCCACGGAAGCAAAGCTCGATCGCCATTGCTATCCACACGCCACGCAATCCCATTGTGGGGGCAAGAAATGCAGCGAGACTGATGCGCACAACCCAGATGCTGCCGAGGTTCATGCAGGCGGGTATAAGGGTGTCGCCTGCACCGATGAACACACCGTATGCCACGATGGAGGCGGCAAACATAGGTTCGGCATACGCCTCAATGCGCAGCACTTCCACGCCGGCATCGCAAATCTCTTTCACAGGCGTTATCACCCCCATCATCAGAGGTGCGGCAAAATACATCACAATACCCATCACAGTCATGACGACAATGCCGGATGTAACCGTAATCCTTGCAAAACTCACGGCAAGCTTCTTCCTGGCGGCACCCAGACTCTGACCCACAAGAGTGGTGGCAGCCTCACAAATGCCATATCCGGGCATATAGCAGAAACTTTCGGCAGTCACGGCGAAAGCGTTTGCCGCGATAGCCACAGTGCCCAAAGGCGCGACAATCGCAGTGATAAGCACCTGTGCGCCACAGAGTAGAAAATGCTCGCCACATAGGGGAGTGCTGATCTTGAATGCACGTTTAAGACACTCCTTTGAGGTGCGGAAACTTGCAGTGCATCCCTTCAGGTTCAGCTCCTTATTGCATCTCCAGAGATACACCATCATCACCGTGCCAGCCACGACTTCCGCAAGTGCCGTACCGAGGGCGGCACCTGCCACCCCCAGCCCAGCACCGGGGAGGGTCACGCTGCTGCCGCCGATGAAGATTTCTCGCGTGGGGAAAATCAGAAACGCGTTGAATATGACGTCAAGCACGCACATCACCACGTTGACAATGCCGGGAAAAAGGGTGTTGCCCGAACATCTCAGCATGGCTCCGGCAAGAAAACTTATCTGTAGCATCGGGAGTGATGCCACAAATATCATGAAATAGACCGATGCAGGTCTGGCAATCTCCTCTTCCGCTCCCAGCCAGAGGGGTAGATGATTGCAGATAGCTATTCCGATCAGACAGAGTATGACGCTGAATATGAGCGACGGCACTATCGATTGTTTCAAGACAGCCTGGGCACTCTTCTTGTCGTTCGCGCCGATTCTGTTTGCCACCTGCACGGAGAATCCGGTGGCGGCGGCAGAGCAGAGTCCCCAGAATAGCCAAGTGGAGGATGCCATAAGTCCGATTGATGCGGATGATTCGGCACCGAGCGAACCCACCATGGCTGCATCGATATATTGCATTACGATGGTGGATAACTGCGCCACGATAGCCGGGAAACTTAATACGGCTGTAAGGCGCAGCTGTTGACGTAGGCTCATCGGTTTCCCGTTGCGTATCATTGCGAGAAGACCGTCGCGGGTGTCATTCACTTTCATGGCACAAGCTGCGACAATACTTTCTCTATCCGCGAAAGACCCTCCTTAAGGATTTTCCTCGGACAAGCGAGATTTATACGTATGAAATGTTCTCCACCTTTGCCATATATGCTACCCGGCGACAGCATCACCTTCCCGTCCTCTTCAAGTCTGCGGCATATCTCATCGGAATCCATTCCGGTGGGCGAACAGTTCACCCACAGAAGGTATGTCCCTTCAAGCGGGGATACCGTGAAACGGGGTAGCTTCTCCCTGAAAAAATTCCGGGCATATAGATAGTTGGTATGCAGGTAGGCTTTCAGGTCGTCAAGCCATATCTCCCCGTCGTTGTATGCTGCAATCAGTCCGACCACACCGAACGGGTTGACGTCGCACACCTCATTGTCGTTGATTGCGCGGTCAATCCTTGATCTCATGGCGGCATCCGGAGTGATGATATTTGCAATCTGTAGTCCGGCGGTATTGAATGCCTTGCTTGGCGAGTTTGTCACGACATACGCTACCCCCACTTCCTCAGCCACGAAGGCAAAGGGGATGTAATCATGTCCGGGATATGTCAATTCGCAATGAATCTCGTCAGCCACCACAATCACGTTGTTGCGTCGGCATATCTCGGCGATTCGTGCCAATTCCGCATGCTTCCACACCCTTCCGCCAGGATTATGAGGATTGCAGAGTATCATGAGCGAGGCGTCATGAGAAAGCTGTTCCAGATTCTCAAAGTCAATGGTATATCTTCCGTCGCTGTGATACGTCAATTCGTTGGCAGCGAGCAGGCATCCGTTGTTTCTGATTGAGGAGAAGAAACAGTTGTAGGCTGGAGTCTGTACGATCACCTTGTCGCCGGGGCGAGTCAAACCTTTTATAATGGCAGACAATGCCGGCACCACTCCCGACGTGTAGATTATGTGTTCGGGATTTATTGCCCAGTCATGCCTTCGCATAAACCAGTCGACTATTGCCTTGTAATAATCGGCAGGCACCTTAGTATAGCCGAAAACGCCGTGTTCAACACGACGTCTCAGCGACTCAATTATGCATGGTGCAGTCTTGAAATCCATGTCTGCCACCCACATGGGGAGCGTTTCCTCATCTGTTGGGGTGTCCCATTTATAAGAATTTGATTTGCGACGGTCAATTATTTCGTCAAAACTGTAATTTTGCAATTTGCAGGGGATTTAATGTTGTCGTCAATGATAATTTCACCGATAGAGTCGGCTGTCAGTTCGCCGGAGGTAGGATTCTTCACGCTTGTGATGTGTCCTTTCACAGTGGCTTTCAGAGAGCTGTATTCAAAGAGAAGGTTTGCATCCTCACCAAATGTGCAGTCCTCAAGGATTAGCCCGTCGACGTAGCAGAGTAGCTGTTCGCCGGTGAGATGGCAGCGGACGAAACGAAGGTTCTTACCATACCAGCCGAGATATTCGCCATTGATTTCTGAATCATAGATGGTGACATTCTCAGCCTCCCAAAAGGCATCCTTGGAATTTATCAAGGCGTTGTGTATCTCCACGTTCTTGGCATACTGGAAACCATAGTTTCCGTCCTGACGGTAATTCTCTATCTTGATGTTCTCGGAGTGCATGAACACGTAGTCACACTTGTCGATGCTCACGTTTTTGAGCACGATATCCTTGCAGTCCCATAGGAATTGCTCCCCGTTGGGGAAGTCAGTGTTCTCCACGTATATGCCTGTCATCCTTCTGAAAAGTTTGGGAGCATCCACTTTGCAGTCGATCATGCGGCAATTGCGGGAATACCAGAGGCTTGAGCGTGCGCTCTCGGCGAAATAACAATTCTTGACAGAGAAATTATTCACTTCCCAAAACACATATTTCCCTTCAAACGTGCAATTCACCGCTTCAATATCGGAACCCTCCTTGATACTGGATTCGCCGACGTGGATAGTCACGTTCTCCAAACGCAGACCATGCTTGCAATAAAGTGGGCGTTCCCCTCCAAATTCTTTATTTCTGATTATCTCCATGATAGGTATTATTAAAGAAGCATCTATCGCTTCATGATCGGTATAATGAAGTTTAGATAACTTCAATAATCTGTTTGTTTTATTCCGAGTGCAAAATTACATCAAAAATTTGTAATCCTATTTGTCCTTCGGCTCAAAATTATTTGTTAATCGGCTCAATCCGACTTATACAAGCCATGGCAATAATGTAGCGTATTAGGGAGCGTCACGTCATGGGTGTGCTGGATATGAGCTTTTGTCATGGTGATGTTATCACAAAGAAAAGAAAGAATAAAAAGAAATTTATCGATTTTCAAAAAATAGAGAGAAAAAGAAAACATTACACTGCTGTAGTCAACCCGGTTCAGTTATAACGATCGAAAAGTCAACCGACATCCGGAAAACTCAAGCTGTTTCGCTTGTTTCACCTGTTTCACCTGAAACAAGTGAAACAAGCGAAACAGATGAAACAAGTGAAACGGATGAAACAAGAGAGAGAATAGAGAAGGTGATTAAGTGCTAAAAAACTATGGTAAAAGTTTGCGCAAATGGATTTTAATGTCTATTTTTGTGGAAACCAAAACAGAATGCCATGTCTACCTATATCAATCCGATGACCGATTTCGGTTTCAAGTATATCTTCGGACGAGAGGAGTCGAAGGACTTCCTTATAGATTTCCTCAACAACCTGTTGAAGGATGAGCCGGGATTTGACACGATTATCGACCTTCAGTATCTTGACAAGGAGAAGAGTCGGAGACGTAAGAGGGAGAGGGGTGTGATCTATGACATCCACTATCAGACAACAAACGGTAAACGCTTCACAGTCGAGATGCAGAACAGCAGCCAGAATTATTACATTGACCGAATGGTATATTATGCTTCAAAGGCGATAGTTGATCAGGGAGAGGTAGGGTCGGACTGGCTGTATGAGTTTGAGCCGATATACATCATCTCGTTCATGAATTTCTGTCTTGAACAATTTAAGGATGAGTTCAGGATAGATGCCGCGTTGTGTGACCTCCGGACACACCAGCCGATCAGCGACAAGCAACGTTACATATTCATACAGCTTCCGTTATTCGGTAAGAATAAACCGGAGGAATGTAGAGAGAAGATAGATCAGTGGTTTTACATATTTAACAACATGAGTACTATGGAGACAATGCCATTCACACAAAAGGATAGACTTTTCCACCGGTTGTCATCGGTGGCCTCCTATGCGAATCTGAGTGACGAAGATAAGATGGATTATGATGCAGATCTGAAGGCCTACCGAGATATAGTCGGTCAACTCTCTTACGCTAAGGCAGAAGGACGAGAGGAAGGAAAAGTTGAGATGATTGTCAATATGATGAAAGCCGGTTTACCGATAGAACAGATTGCCATGATTGCGAATATGGCGGTTGATAAGGTCAAGAAATTGCTCAGTAATATATGATTCGGATGAACGGCATCTGTCAAAATATAGCCGCGTAGAGGAACTTCTATCAAGGGGAGAAAGACTTGATATCAATGTGAGTTATTGGTTTGAGATCAAGATGTGCTATAGACTTGATATCAAGGTAATGATTGTGGGTGCAATTAGAATATAAAAGGTTACTTTTTATATACGACATCCCTCTTCACTCCTTCTGATAGGGATGAAGACCACCTGTCACTTGTTACCTGTTACCTGTCACATTGCGCGTAGCGCATCGTAGCGCACCATTTGATGCTGCAAAGTTAGACATAAGGGATCTTTCAGCAGTGTTATTTTGAAACTATCCCCACCCATTATCCGACCTTGATATTTTCCGACTACGCCCCGATTCACCTGAATCACTATGAATCACTATGAATCACCTGAATCAGATGAATCCATTCCACAAAGAAGCGTTATTAGCTATATCGTAAGGTAACACAAAGAAAAGAAAGAAAAAAAAGAAATTATTTTTGATTTAATTAATTTTAGGCAACTTCATTTGAGAATAAATGGATTTCTTTTAATTCTTTTATTTCTTTGTGCAGACATCATACTGCCGTAGTCAACCCGGTTCAGTGATGACGATCGAAAAGTCAACCGACGTCCGTAAAACTCAACCTGTTTCGTTTGTTTCACTTGTTTCACCTGTTTCACCTGAAACAAGCGAAACAAGCGAAACAAGTGAAACGGATGAAACAAGTGAGAGTAGAGAGAAGGTGATTAAGTGCTAAATTAGTGGTGATTAAACTACTGATTACGAATCATTGTATGCACAACTTCATCGTCCGATTAAATCGTCAGTTACGACTGACGATTTGGAGATTTTCCTGACCCTTGATTCTGTCGGTATTGTTTTATGTAAGTCAGCAAGGTCTCACAAAGGATATAATGACATCAATGCCTCAGATAACGTCATAGTCTGAGGCAATTTTTGTTTAGCAATTATCAAAATCTCTTCCGAAGAGATACTTTATCAAGTGTAAAGTTATAAAATTTTTCTTAAAAATCACACAATTAAATTCTATTTTTTATTCAATCTATATTTGTTAATTATTGGCTTGTTTAGCAAATAAAATATTTAGCATTTATATCTATCTAATAATAAGCGTGTTTCAATTCATTTAAATCTCTTCGGAAGAGTGTATTATTAACTAACTGCGAGTGAAATGTTTAAAATAGAATGGGATAAAAAAAGTGGTGGAGTTATTCTAAAGCGTCATATTACGAAAGAGACGTTAAGTGTATCTCCACGTCCTGTATTCTATGAGGAACTTGATCTGTTAAAATTGAAAGACTTAGGATGGTCATATCCTGAGTCAGAGGCACCGTTGCTATGGGCTTGTAATAAGCAATATTATTACCGTGGAGAAATGGTTTTTGAAGCGCAAGGGGCAAATATATATGATTCTCCAACAATTGTATTTAGTGACGGCTGTGATCAGATGAAGTTGAAGCCTGTTGACGTGGCAGCAATGTTGGAGCGTAATCGAGATTATATGTTTGTAATCGAGAGTGAGGCAATTGAGTTCATAAGAGATACGTATCTTATGTATTCATCTGCTAAGAAAATAGCAAAGGAATCGAAAGCTAATTCTCTTGATTTTGAGCGACTTGCGGAGGTTGCTGAGAGGAAGGCAAAGCAAAAGATGGCAATTGTAAAAGAGGATTGTAACAGTTTTGATGTGATGCCTTTGGAGCAAGCAAAGAAAGAAGGGAAGAAGGTATATCAAACCACAAGAATAGATAAGTTTCTGGCTTCATTTTCTGGAGGAAAGGATTCACAGGTGGTGCTTGACCTTTGTACGCGGGCGATTCCTCCTCAGGATTTTGAGGTAATATATAGTGATACGGGTTATGAGTTGCCACCATCGTTAAATCTGTATGAAGAAATTACGGAGTATTATCAGTCAATGTACCCCGAATTGAAATTTTCAATAGCAAGAAATCATGCCAGTGTATTAAGCTATTGGGATAAGATTGGTACTCCAAGTGATACGCATCGTTGGTGTTGTGCTGTCATGAAGACAGGACCATTATATAGGATGTTGAAGACTGAAAATAATAAGCAGGCAAGGGTCCTGACATTTGATGGCGTGCGTGCGGAAGAAAGTACGAGACGTTCCGGATATAACAGAATTGGAAAGGGGGTTAAACATGATACAGTAATTAATGTCCGACCAATTCTTTATTGGAGCACTTCTGAAATTTTCTTATATTTATTTAAATATAAATTGCCTATAAATCCAGCATATCGCCAAGGAATGACTCGTGTTGGGTGTTTGGTTTGTCCATTTGCAAATGAATGGAATGAGAGAATTGCAAATATTCATTATAGGGAAAATGTTAGGCCTTTTCTAAGTAGAATAGAAAGTTACGCTAAAAAAGGAGGAGTAAAGGATATTAAGGAATATATTAGCCAAGGAGGATGGAAACGCCGTGCAAGTGGAAATTTGGTTGATCAGGATTCGTTTATAGAATTTAAAAATTATGAATCAAATCTTATTGCGGTAATACAGAATCCTAAATATCCGATACTGACATTTTTTCAAACACTGGGAAACTATACAACAAGTATAGATGGAAGTAGTACAATAGGAGAAATAAGGATTAAAGATGAAACATATAAATTTTCTTTGATAGAGAATAAAGGAAAGTATACGCTTGAAATTAAAAATATCACAGATATTATTATCATGGGATTAATTAAACGTGTGCTTTTTAAAGCCGTTTATTGTATCCAATGTGAAACATGTGAGGTTGAATGTCCCACTGGTGCACTTCATATATATCCAAAAGTGTATGTGGATAAGGCTAAGTGTATTCAATGTCATAGATGTTTGAATTTTCATGAAAAAGGTTGCATCGCGGCTAATTCATTATACTTAACAACCGGAATTAAAATGAATAAAAAAACAAGTAACATAGATCGTTATAAAAATTTTGGATTAAGAGAGGAATGGCTTAATGATTATTTGAACAATCTTGATGCTTATTGGATGAGCAATCATGGATTAAATGAGAATTATCAGATACCATCTTTAAAAGCATGGCTTAGAGATGCTGAAATTATAGATGAAAACAATAATGCTACAGAACTAGCTAAATTGCTCTCTAATCAAGAGATAATGGTAAATTATCCGAATTTGATATGGGAAATAGTATGGATTAATCTTTCATATAATTCTTTTATTGTAAATTGGTATACAAAGAATATATCGATTGATACTAATTGTTCTCAAAAAGGACTTGAAGGAATGATTAAAGAACAATATGGGGCATATAAAGAAAAAACAGTTCATAATGCAGTATATCAATTAAGAAGAACTTTAAAAGAATCTCCAATCGGCTCTGTTTTGAGACAATATGAAGAAATCTCCAAAGATACGTTTAAAAGAGAGACATATAAAGATATCAGTTGTGAGGCATTGGCTTACTCTCTTTATAAATATGCGGTATCTCGTAAAATATTCTCTCTGCGTATATTTGACTTATATAAGCAGGATGCTGCAGGTGGTCCGCAAAAAGAGTTTAATTTATTAAGGAATGATTTTGAAAACACATTACGTTCTTTAAACTCTAAAGTAAATAGAGTTTTGGTTGCTGAATTAAATATGGGGCTCGATAATATTACACTCCGTGACGATCTTTCTCCAGTTATGGTATTGAAAACTCTCTTGCAAGTATAATGAATCAACTTAAAAGAAATTTCTATCTTGTTGAGATAACTAAAATAAAACGAGGTAATTCACACGGATGTATTAAGAATGCAAAGCCTTATTTTGTACTTGCAATAATTGATGCTATATCAAACGGAGTTTTGGAAGAGAATAAGATATGCTATCCCAATAAAGATCTTGAAGATATTTATATGCGGATTTGTATTATGAACGAACCTCATAATAAGCCAACGCCTATCTTATTGCCACTTTTACATCTTAGAAGTGAAACGTTTTATGATATAAAATGGAAAGGAATACCTTTTAAAAGTTCGCCGAAGGCTCATTCTCCATCAGGAAAATATCTAAGAGACAATTTTGATTATTCGTTTCTTGATGCAGATTTATGGGCTTTATTGCAAGATCCAGTTTTTAGAAGTGATATAAAAAAAACGATAATAGCTTTTTATTTAAAAAATAAATAAAATGGCAACGAAATACAACGATATAATCACACTTAGTAAGTCACGGACAGTATACAGTATTCGGGAAGAGAAGCCTGATGATTGGAAGACTTTTATTGCGAATGAACAGTTTAACGGATTGCTTGATAAGACAATAAAAGCGGTATTTAATAACGATTCTGACAATCATAAGCCTATATGGATTGCCGGTACTTATGGCTCCGGAAAATCTCATGCTGGAGCTGTGTTGCAGCATTTGCTTTGTGACACAGTGGAGAGCATACAGGATTATATTAAGGAAGAATATGGTGACCCAAAGTTTGATGTATTGCGTACCAATCTTTTATCCTTACGTCAACAAAAAAGATTGTTCCCGATAAAACTTTATGGTCAGCAAAGAATCTCGTATGAGACAGATCTTTCTTTGCAGCTTCAAAGTGAGATTAAGTCGGCTTTGAAAGAGGCAGGGATTGAAATCGTTGTGAAAACTGATTTTGACAGTTATGTGGAACACATAGACCAAGAACCGGAAATGTGGGAGTTACTGCTGAGCAAAAGTCCGAAACTTCAGTCGGTGGCACCAGATTTAAGAAAACTGCGTCTTGAATTGTCTAATTCATCGGTAGGTGTATTTGATTGTGTGAACGATGCTTTGCGGGAATCACGTCTGAATATACCGCTTGAAAATAAAAACTTGGCAAAATGGATAATAGAAGTTCAGAATAAATTACGAGAAGGTGGTGTGTATGACGGACTTCTTATAATTTGGGATGAATTTACAAATATATGTAAATCGGCTATTGGAGAAAGTTTGCTTGGTAAACTTCAGGAAGTGTCGGAAGCTATGATGAGCGACCGTAATGACAGTTATTTCTTGTTTATTTCTCATCCCTCGGCATTGAATCTGCTTAATGAAGAGAAGCGTTCACAGACAATCGGTCGTTATCATTACGTGACGTATAATATGGAGCCTGTCTCTGCTTTTAAAATTATGTCGCGTAAGTTTCAGATTGTAGATAGCGACCGGCATGCCAAATTGGTGAATGAATTTTTTCATTCTCATGCCGATTTGCTCGAAATATTCTCATCCACATCTAATCAGATAGAAGAGACTAAGAAGGACCTTCAGAAGTTATATCCCTTGCATCCCTCTGCTGCAAATCTTGCTACATATTATGCACGTGAAGCAGGAAGTTCGAGCCGAAGTGTTTTTGAGTTTTTGGCTTGCGATGCTGTAAGGAATTTTTTCCAAGATGAAAATGCATATCAGAATTATTCTACGATTACACCAGATTATTTGTGGGATTATGTGATGAGTGCATTTAATGAGGATCAAACGAAGTTCGGCGCAGTATTGGAACGTTATAACTCATGTCATAAGATAGTTGAGCATGAGGGTGATGAATATGCAGCCGTTTTTAAAGGTATACTTTTGCTGAATGCCCTCAATAATATTGCCGGGAGTGACACTGTTGTGCCTTCAGAAATCAATATAAAGAATTTATTTATCGGCACAAAGATAGAGCCACAGATTGATGAGATTCTTAATTTCTTTAATGTAAAGAATATTATTCAGCGTCTACCTGGTGGCATTTTTTCCATTCAGTTCTCTGCTCTTCCGGCTGATGAGATTGAGAGAATAAAAAGTGAGTTGACTACCGGTATCTTCAAATTTACAGATCAGGTGGCAAAGTTTGCAGACACTGCGATTTTAGAATTCAACAATAATTGGGCTAATATTTTCCGACCATTCAAATTAGATGTGTTTAGTCGTCAAAGTAATGAATACACACTCATTACTAAGATTGAGAATGGAAAGAGGCAATCCAAGGGGTATGAACTATATATTGCTGTTCTTGTGGCGAGAAATTTCGATGAATTGAATTTCCTTAAATCCATGGCTCATAGGGAATGTCGTAATGACCGATTTAAGAATGTTCTTTTTGTTGTGTTTGACAAGACATTGGAGCAGCCGAATTATGATCGGTTTATAGACTTTATGGCAAATTCCACGTGTGCACAACGTCATGGATTGGATAAGCAACAAGAAACTTATTCTAATAATGCCAAAAAGTTGGTCAAGAATTGGATTGCAGGGATAAGGGGCGGCAGTTTCACATATTATATAAATGGGGAAGAGGACACCGCTTCTGTCTTGAGATTGGTATCAACCGTCAACAATACGATTGCCCCACTCGTATTTACCTGCGGACCTGAATCCTTGCTCATGATTAAGGCAAAATCTACGAAAACCAATTGGCAAAAGTCGTCTGTGAAATCTACTGTCGATGCCATACTGCAGTTTAATACAAAAGATGAGGTATTGGCAAAGATACAAGGTCAGGGCAAGCATGTGGACATTCTTTTTCAAGACAGTGTGGATCAGAACATGGAACTGAAGGAGGATGTGGATTCTAAGCATCCTGTGAAATTGGTATGCGATTATATTGAAGGAGTATTTGGAAAAATTCGTAAGAATCAGGAATTTAATTTAGGGGAGCAACTTGAGGCGTTGTCGAAGTCTCCTTATGGACTTTATCAATCCTATGCCGGCATGGCAATGGTGGCGTATGCTATGCGCCGTTATGTCAAGCAGATATTTGATACAAGCGGAAAACCTCGTGAGAGTCGCCATATAGTAGATGATGTGGTGGAACTTTTTAAATCATGGGAAACAGGGAAGAGGAGTAATAAACTGAATCTAATGTTTGAATCGAAGGAGTCTGGTGATTTATGCAGGCGTTTTATCAATATATTCAAACTGAGGACTCTTCCCGGATATAAGGATGTGACCAGTCTTACTGATGCCCGTTGGGCGATACTTGAATATGCCAATCAGAAGGGGTATCCGCTTTGGTCTGTGAAATATAATCCGGCATGTGATGATAGTATCGCATCTTTGATTGATAATATTGTAAAGGTGTGTGATCCTAATGGTTTAGCCAATCAGGAGTTGATAAGTTCAACAGCAAAAGCTATAAAGCAACTTGAAATAGAATTCAGTGTGTTTCTTGTAGATGCTCCACGTATTTTTAAGGATGGATTTATTGCATATATAAAGCAAGATGATATCGTTAAGGTGCAGGATGAGGAGACGGATGAGGTGTATGCCTATCTGAAGAAACATCTTCAAAGTGAGATTGGGCGTTGGTCAGAGAAGGAAGTCAAAGATCAAGTGAAGAATTGGCGATTGGAGAAATCCATGAACTCCAGACAATCAAACGATTTTGAGGAAAGTTATGGCAATCAGGACAATAATAATTTTAGTTGTGCAGCCAGAAGCGTCAGAAGCATTGACAGTGAAATCAATAATGTAACTAGTAAGGAGATTTCAACTATAGTACAAAATGGATCATTGTCGGCTGATAATTGCTCCGAATTGAGAGAAGAGGCAAAGAGACGTATTGAAAATATTGATGCTGAGTCTTTAAGGGAAGCAATTAAGAAGTTATGTGAATTTGAAAGTGATCATATACTTAGTATATTATTGAAATATGTACACTGAGTTTAAAGATATGGCAACATTGCTTGATTTTGTCAGAAATGACAAGCAGGCAGATGGGATTAATTCGTCTACTCTTAGGCGTTATCCGATACGCTTTGTCCTTTTTGATAATTTCGTTGATTCCTATCGCTTTACTAAAAGTATGGTGCAGGAAAATGGAGTTAAGGTTAAATATATTCAAGATTGGTTTGATCCGGATTATCCTGACGTGATAATCCGGCATCAAGAACTGGCCCAAAAAATGGAGATGTTTATCAATTCTCTTAATGGCAAAGATATGATAATCACTCCATTTTCAGAATTAGCACGTTTCTATGATAATAATAGCCATAAGGAATTTGACACTTTTATAAATACCTTAAAGACTATCGAGACGACAGATGTCGGGTGGGAAAAACAGCAGCGGATATATTTGCCAATAGTTGGATTGGAGGGTAAGATGTCGGCGTTCTATAATGATTGCCAAATCATTATATGGTATATGCCATCAAATTCGGAAGATTCAGCTTATCATCTGATAGTAACTCCAGGCACTCTCTATGGCGTGAAAAATTTATCTGAGAAATACACTGTCAAAAGCAACATGCTTGATTGGCTTGATTATTGGAAGGACGTTGATTCCCAAAACAAACGTGAGATTATCTGTATGTCTAAGGCAATTTATCCAAATGCGGAATATGCTCAGCCGGATAATGCATTTACGTATTGTATTTGTGACAATGTTTACGATTTTCTTACGCGAGGTTTGAACCTAAAAATGTCAGGGTTGGAGTATCGACCGCAAGATGAAGCATATTGGCATCGTCTGGCGGAAGAGATAGATCTTAATACAAACTTTGATATTGATGATATGTTTGCCGGTTATTTTTCTGTAAATACAATAGGCAATTATAAGACATTCATTAAATTATGGTTTGAGTATGATGATGGGTTCAGTAGATGGCTGCTTACCAACATTATGAAAAAAAGTTTTGGTGAAAATGACTACATGAGACGTGTTGTGGCAAAGGCATCCGATTTCTCGAATAGGGAGCTATTTTCAGTGATTGCTCTTGAGTTCCCTTCTGATTCGTCAGAAATGTATGTTCGTAGCTATTGTCTGTCGGAGGCAGCCAAGCGTTCAGTGGTGTTGCCGGAGAATGTTCAGCATAAACTGATTTCCAAACTTGAGAATGTGGCACAGGAGTCTGGATATATATTTGCGTCATCGCTGTTTAGTCCGATTTCGGTGAAAGAAAAAGAATTGGCGATTATTTGGTTGGGTGAAGATAAAATAAGTAGGGATGATGTTAAGGCATTCTATCCGGAACTTTATTCATATATGGCTCCTTCAATTGGCACTATTGACGCATCGCAAATTTGGGCACTTGATTACATTGATCATTATAAGAAAGCAAAAATTGCAGATAAATATACTGATGTAGTAGATGCTGACATTAAGAAATATAATGCTAATGAAGCCAGCTTCCTGAGTTGGTATAATTGTTTTAAGACTACACGAAGTATCCTGTCAAGTAGGGAGGACATCGATATATTTTATTGGATTGATGGTCTTGGAATAGATTGGATACCATTTATCGCTCATCTCGTTGCTGAACGCGAGAAAGACCATGTATATCTTAATGATGTGAAGATAGCTCACGCTTTTCTTCCGACAATTACAGAAATCAATAAACGAGACCTTGAAAAACTTCAGGATGGTGGTGCAGAGTTTGTGAAGATTGGTGATATAGACGAATTGGCGCATAAGAATACCAATACTTATCCATCTAATATCGTGGCGGAACTTGAAATGATGAGGAAAGTGATAAATGAGATACTAAATCTGTATGCAGGTAAGAAAATTGCAATAGTATCAGATCATGGATTATCATACCTTCCTCAAAAACAGTCGGGACTTCATTTTGTCGGTTTTGATTATTGTCATGGCGGACGTTATGCAGTAAGAACCTCAGGAATCGCTACTAAGGATGATAATTATCATCTGTTGGATTCATTGGAAATAGCGTGTGCTCTAAATCATAAATCTTTAGGGAACAAGATATCATCCGGGTTAGGCTCACATGGCGGATGTACGCCAGAGGAAGTCCTGGTGCCGATATTGATAATTTCATCCTGTGCTAATTCTAAGACGTGGAAAGCTATATTCTTGCAGGATGAAATATCAGGAGTAGATCCAGTGGTTCATCTGAATATTACAGGTGTTTCACCATTAGATTGTATTAATATAGAATATGGAGGTAGACACTATAATGTTAGAAATATCAAAGGTAGTCTATTTGATAGTGAACCTATTGATTTGAAAGCCGGAGATTTCGATTTCACTCTTTGGGTGGGTAATATCGGAGAAACAAAAAAAATTCAGGTTAATACCGGCACTGAAGAAAATGATTTATTTGCAGATTTTGGGTTGTTATGAATGAAGAACTGTGCATAAAAATAAGAGAAAACTTCACGGCTATGTCGATATATAAGAATCCGGAGAAGACAAATTCGCTATTTACCGGACGCAATTTGCCTTCCTTTGTAAAGGATTTTTTATTGAAACGATATATTGACTCTAATGGAGATGTAAATGTAGTTGGTTTGACATCTTTTCTCGATCTGGTTATACCTAAAGATCCTTCTATGGTAAAGACCGCATTGAAATCAGGCAGGGATCTGACATTGCTTTGTCGTTTTATCATTAATATTGATTTGGTCAGAAACGTAAAACGCTTCTCTATTCCAGATATGGGGATAAAATTAACAGAGGGTCAGATTCCGGATCATGTTTGTGGTGCGCATGCAGCAGATCTATCGGATGGAGAAAAATGGGGTATTATCAAGATTTGTCTTTTGCCGGATGATGTTGGTAAGAAATTTCATGTGGAAATGGTCGATTATAAACCGTTTAAGCCATATAGCTCGGTAGATATCAATTATTTGGTTAATGCACGAAAGAGATTCAGTACGGAAGAATGGATTGATGTGCTAATCTCTGCAATGGAATATGATCCAGATGGATTTGATGGATTGACGCAGAAACTGGAATTCTTGACACGTCTGTTAATATTTGTAGAACCACGACTTAATGCTATTGAGTTGGCTCCTAAAGGAACTGGTAAATCGTATGTGTTTGGAAACCTATCCAAATATGGATGGTTGGTCAGTGGAGGAAAGGTGACTCGTGCTAAATTGTTTTGGGATAAGCAGAAACAACAGAATGGCATAATGAAAAATCATGATTTCCTTGCATTTGATGAGATTCAGACTATAGAATTTCAAGAACCCCTTGAAATTCAAGCAGCCTTGAAGTCATATTTGGAGAGCGGTAAGACAACAATTGATAATCAAGAATTTTCATCGGAATGTGGGCTTATGCTTATGGGCAATATACCATTATCTCAAGATCGACAGCCAATAACTAATAAATATTTTGATAATCTGCCTAAGGAATTCAGAGAATCAGCGCTCCTTGATCGATTTCACTGTTTTATTGAGGGTTGGAAATTACCACGAATCAATACAAGTATGATATTCAAAGGATGGACATTAAATGTGGAATATTTTTCTGAAATAATACATGAATTGAGAACTCAAAATAGTTATGCACAATTATATGATCAGTTGGTTGAAATCGCACCAAATACAGATATGCGCGATGCAAAGGCAGTTCAAAGAATAGCAACGGCTTACATCAAGTTGTTATTTCCACATTGGCGTACTCTGGAAGATGTCGATATCAATGAATTTGAGATTTATTGTCTGAATCCGGCACTTGACAGAAGGGGGATAATAAAGGAGCAATGTCATTATATTGATCCAGAGTTTAAGAGATATTTAAGTGGAATCAATATTAAGCAATTGTAAATAATGATTTTAGTGAATAGAGATTTTATATGAGTAAGATAGATAATATATTTGCTAGGGTTATCACTGATGAAGAAATTGTCAGGGAATACAACATAAGTAGACCTGAACAGTATACTAATATTGCCCAGGGGCTTCGTAGTGTCAATACCTATGTGGCGGCAATTGCTTCTGCCTTGAAACATCTTGATAGAATTATAGAACAGGAAAAGTCTGATATGCGAATCCGACATCAGACGGGATCCGTCAATCTAAAGGATGCTGATATGAAGAGTGTCTATAAAAAAATTATCACATTGCTTGAAAAATCCAGATAACAGTAGCTATGATTATATCTAAATTAGTGATAGGGAACTTCCGCAGTTATTACGGAGAGAAGATCTTTGAATTCAAACGAGGTTTAAATCTTATCTTAGGATCAAATGGAGATGGAAAGACCACGTTTTATGACGCATTGGAATTTGTTCTTGGTGAACAAAATATAGACTCAAATGTCTATTTGCGTTCATGCATATCTGCAAAGATGTTAGCGAATCTTGCCGCAGGGGAAAAAGGAGAAGTAAAGGTATCTTTAGAGATGCAGAATAATGCCAATCAGAAACGGTATGTGGAGAGATCTTTTGATGTGGTTAAAGGAGATGATGGTGCAATATCGATATCTAATGTTCAACATTTAGGTTATGTCAAATTGGCGATAGGCAGGAAGTCTGTACCGGTCAGTAGTTTACTTCAAGGAGAGGCACTTTTTCCTGCCGTAATAAAGAAATATTCCTTATTTAAAGGTGAACGTGCATTAAATATTTTTGAAGATAAGACAACTCTCCAGAATTTGATTAATCTCTTTTCAGATATTAAAGAGATGGATCCCTATATTGCATTTAGTCGTTTTGCGGAGAAGACTTCAGAAATAGCTGTATCAAATGCTCAGAAAAAGAATAAACAGACAGGAGTGAAAGCGGCAAATCTTATGGAGGAACGCAGCAAATTGGAGAAGAAATTGAAAGATGCCCAAGCGCGTCTTGAGACTTTGCAAAAAAACTATTTAGATACAAATCAGAAGATAGAATCAATAGAATCTGATTTTGATACGATAGAGTTGGTCCACAGTATGCAAGATGCATTAAAGCAAGTTGAAATTGATATTGAAACGGAAAAGTCTAAACTTAGGGAGAATTATTCAGTTAGTTTATTGGATGATTTATGGATTCTTGAGGGTTTCCAACCGATATTGGAGTCTTTTGCAGAAAAAATGACTGTATTATCAGAACAGAAACAGACTCTTATTAATCTTGATAAGGAAGCAAAAATACGCAGGCAAGCGAAGATTGAGGCAGAGCAGAAGACAATAGAAGAGTTTAAGGCTAAATTGGTGCAGTTGCCTTGGTATATTCCAGATGTCAAAACGATGCAAAGTATGCTTGAAAAGGAGGTGTGCTTGGTGTGTGGGTCTAAAGCTGTTAAGGGGTCGGATGCCTATAATCATATCGCTTCACGCTTGCAGGAAGCATTGGAGCATCTTGCACCTAAAAAAGAGATAATTGATAATTCAGAAGAAAGTAAAGAGGATACAATATTATTCATAGGTAAGAGTATTGATTATATTCATCAGCTCAGTATTCAGCTCTATAATTATGGAAAGAATATATCTGAGATTAAATATGAGATTGAGAACGTCAAATTAGGTAATGAGAAGATTCAGAATCATATTTCCAAAAAATATGAACAGGCAGATAGTATCCGTACTAAGATAGCTCAGATTCTGGCACAGTCAAAATCCGGTAATGATATCGGAGGTATGGTAGGGAATTGGAGTAATATAAAGCATTGGTTTTCGGATAAAGAATCTATAAGTGTTGAGATAGATCGGTTGACTACGAAGATTATTCCTCAAATTAAGGAAAGTATAAGGCAGAATATTGAGGAATATAAAAAGTGTGCGGTAAGTTCAGCAGCAAAGGAATTTCTGAAGATTAATAATTTCTTCCGTTTGTTTAGTAATGCTTTGGAGAATGCAGAGGAAAGAGGACTTGAGGAATTTATGGGTAGATTGGCAGAGTCTGCCAATAAATTTTTATCTATATTGAATGTGGATGACTTTACCGGTATTATTCGTATCTATCGAGATATTAGAGATAATGCAGTTAGGGTAAAACTTATTGATAAATCTGGAAAGATTATTGAAAATCCTAATACATCTTTATACACCACAATGCATCTTAGTGTCTTGTTTGCTATCTCTGAACTTACAAAAGATAATTTTGATAATGACTATCCACTGATTTTGGATGCACCGACTTCCTCTTTTGATGAAGGAAAAGATAAAACTTTTTATCAAGTGATGAATGAGCGTCTGAATAAACAATGTATCGTTGTGACTAAAAGTTTTTTGGTGAAAGATGAGGACACTGAGAGGTTTATTATTGACGAGAAGGGATTGCGAAAATTGTTAAGTGTGCGCCAGATCCCGGTTTATCGTATTGAGAAAATGATTGGTTTTGATAAGCAGGATTTATCATCAATTGAAACTATTGTGACACCAATATATTATTGATTAGAAATGAAAAATACCATTGACAATATATATGATATTTGGTTGGAATGTATGAATTCCAATTTTGAGGAACGTTTTCTTGAACCGATTATAAAAAGATATTCATACTGGCATGGTGGAACCAGTGATAGTGTGGAGTCAAAGGGACGTTCGTTTAATGCAGCTTATGAGGTGTATATTTATGCGTTCTTTTTAGGTCTGTATGCAAATGAGCGAAGACCATTGGATGGTAAGAAGCGTCATTTCAGTATGGAGATGAAACGTTGGGGTAATGTGAGTGAGGATAGGTTTAAAAATAGAAAAGCTTATCCGATTATTCAGAAGTATGTGTTTGCTGCATTGATAGCCAAGACAGAGATAGATCTTCTTGCTATTGATAGAGGTGATTTATCAATTGATAGTGGGGTAAATGAACTGATGAAAACTCTTTGTGAGTATGCTAATGGAGGATTCTATCTTATGGCAGATAAAATGGAGAATGTTCCTGATTATTTTGATGGAAATTCTGCTTTTATTGATTTTTTACATCAAAATATAAATATATAATTCTTTAGGAAATATTTGAAGTTGGTGAAACAAGGGAGGGTGGTATCAACTTGGTTCAGTGATAACGACCGAAATATCAACCGACATTCGGAAATTCACATTGATAATCTTCTTTTGTCTTTGAATCAAGGGATAGGGTGTTATTCGGATTGAATATTTATTTTATGGAGGTTTCTTGTTTGAGAATCTTTTTATTATATTTGTGGCGTGAATACAAGTCTAAGGGAAATAGGAGAGCTGCTCTTGGATTTCTGAGACTTCTTGGACATTTTGGACTGATAGGACTTCTTGGAGTTATAGGACTTCTTGGACTTCTTGGACTTCTGGTGGCTAAGACGTCTAATGAGTCAAAGAGGTCTTAGTGGTCTAAGTTGTCAAAGCGGTCTAATTGGTCAAGGAGGGGAGTAGGTGATATTGTGGGATATGGGTTGATTTTGCAGTTGTGAAATTTAAATGTGGTTATGGCAAAGTTTGATAAGAGGAGATATGCTGAGGAGAATGGCAGGTATCTGGAGGATTTGGCTGGTAAGGCTGGTGTGAACAGGCTTCCTAATGGGGTGCTGTATAAGGTGCTGGAGTCGGGGGAGGGTAAGATGCCTACTCTTTCGGATGTGGTGAGCGTATATTATTCAGGTAGCCTTATCTCCGGGAAGGTGTTTGATGACAATATGGGGCAACCTTATCCTGATTCATTCCGTCTTCGTGAGTTGATAGCGGGATGGCAGATTGCGTTGACAAGGATGAAGGAGGGGGATCGCTGGATGCTGTATATCCCTGCATCACAGGGATACGGGAGTAGGGGGGATTCGGATATACCGGGTAATTCCACTCTCATATTCGATATAAGATTGGTGAAAGTGAACTGAGTATGGTTTAATGTTTAATGTTTAATGTTTAGAGTTTAAAGTTTAAGGTTAGGGTCAGATTGTATAATGAAAAGATTCGTATATTTCATTGAATATTAAACCATAAACTATAAACTATAAACTATAAACTATAAACTATAAACTATAAACCTCGATTCCAGGTCAAGGAGTAATCTTTTGGCTTCCAGTCCGCCGGCGTAACCGGTGAGTTTGCCGTTGCTCCCTATCACGCGATGACATGGCACAAGTATGGATATTGCGTTGGAGGCATTGGCAGACGCCACAGCTCTCACTGCATCCGGATTACTGATTTTCTGTGCCAGTTCCTTGTAGGATGCGGTGTCTCCGTATGGGATATTCAGGAGTTCGTTCCACACCCGGCACTGAAATTCGGATCCGCAGAAGAGGAGGGGAATGTCAAACGTAGTGCGCTGTCGGGTGAAATATTCATCCAGTTGGATTATGGTGCGGTCAATCACGTCGGATCTCCCCTCCACGAAATCGGTATTGAGATAACGGCTTATCCTTCCATCTATGCCGGGGCGGCGTGTAGGGATATTCCAATCGCAGAGGCAGAGTTTTCCGTCATACGAGCCGAGAAGCATATCTCCGGCAGGGGAATGATATATGGATGTAATTATTCTGTTCATGATATGCAGCGGTTTAGTAATCTTCAAAAAATAACTTGTTAAAGTTATAAATGTAAATTTTTTCTTGTGGCAGCATCTTTCCGGTGCTTTCGGAGTAAGGAAATATGCGCCAAACTTTCACAACTTATTTTTTTACGATTACTTATTTGCCGACGTTGAAGCGTACACCGACGTTGAGGTTAAAGTTTATGGGTTTGTCGCTGTAGATTGTGCTGATGTCAGAGTTGTTGTCAAACCAATAACCGGCGCCCGGCTCCACGTATATTCCGAGGAAATCATTGATGCGGAATTGAACGCCGACAGCAGCATTAACCGACCATTGCAATGGCTTTATATTGATATCCTCTGTTTCGGAGGATTGTGTGACGTTTTCAATGACGTATCGTTTCTCGATCTTTCCGGAGACGCATTTTTGCAACTGGGTGCCGGCAGAGGCGTAAACGTCAATGAAATTCCATGTTAAGAATTTGTATTTTATGTTTAAGGGGACGCCGATATAGTTTAGTGTCTGATTCCCGACATAGTAATATTTTTCGCTGCCGTCTCTGGAATCGGATGACAGACGGGAGTAGGTGATGCCGCTTTCAATGTCAAGGTTATGTGTCAGTCCGTAGCTGACAGAAAGACCGAAAGTGACAGGCTGATGATGCTTAATCTTACGTGTGGTCCGGTTCCCTTTGTTGAAAAGGAGCATTCCGAGCACGGGACTGCCTTCCCATGCCGCACCATCATATCCGAGTGATGCATCGGTGGCATTTATCTGGGCAGTCCGGCTGTCGGAGGATGAACTTATGCCTGAAGCGAAAAGACCGATACGAATACCGTTCCCACCATGTTTGTTATCCGTCGGGCTGGATATTTGCCCGGAATATGCGTATGCCGGATAATTAGGGAGGTCATTCTTCAGTATGGATTCAGTTGCGATGGAATCGGTATTTTCGGATTGATTGCTGTCGCAGGGCGATATGATGTCAGATAATCCGGGTTCTGAGGATACGGCAGGGAGTATGGAGGCGGTAGTTTTATCTACAGTATTTGTGGAGATTCCGATATTTCCCTTCGTCATTGCAATTTCTTCTGTTAGGTAATTCTCCTCCGTCATGATATTCTTTGTAACGGAGTTTACAGTCACATTTTCAGATGAGATATTCCCGTTGCTTTTTCCGGTATTGTCTGCAATAACACTCTTTTTAGGGAGACTGATATCTTCGTTCAATAAGAAGAATCCGGTGGTGACGACAGTTGCCAATAGCACGGCAGCCACCGCCGCTCTCAATAATATGCGGCGATATATTGGAGTACGGGCATTATTCTCCACAGACGTCATCCTGCGACTCTCAATAGAGTGCCATAGACCGGAAGGTTCGTCGATTTCAAGATCCGACATCCGTTTTTTTATCTCATTAAGCCATGGATCGTTCATACTGATTTTTGGATTGAAAGTTGATATTTTCGTATATTTTCGGCAAGTTGAGCTTTTGCACGATGAAGCTGGGAGGCAGAAGTGCTCTCCTTGATATTGAGAAGTGATGAAATCTCCTTGTGGCTTTTCCCCTCTATCACGTATAGATTGAAAATCATCCTATATCCGTCAGGCAGTCTTCGGATCAGATTATAAATCACGTCGGTGGGTATCCCCTCGATATCCGGATCGTGATAGTCGGGGTCTTCCTTATCGAAGCTTTCCGATAGTGGCGAGAATTTGATTCGTGTGTTATTACGCAGAAATTTCAGAGACTCATTTACCACAATCTTTGATACCCATGCCTTGATTGAACCTTCACCACGGAATTGAAAATCTCCGATAGAGTCGAATATCTTTATGAAACTTTCCTGAAGCACATCCTTAACGTCATCCTCATCAAGAATATAGCGACAGCATATAGCAGAGAGATGTCTGACATATCTGCGATATATCAGTTTCTCTGCCATTGACTTGCCGGATCGTATGTTGTTGAGAAGATCCTCTTCGGTCATAGCCGATTCATCTAAGGATGTGGTAGACATAGTGTAGTGGAAAGTTTTATAGGTGGCACACGTTCTTGTGCGCCACCTATAAGAGTCGATTATGAGGGTGTATCCCTCAATCTGCCAAGAGATTATCTTATTTTATCATACTTGCAGGGAGAATATCCTTTATGTCGTCAATCGTGATATGACGAAGAGCGAGATCAAATTCATGAGATTTGTCGCCTTGGAACGATTTCCAATGGATCTTCAGTTTCACGTTGTCAGATCCGTTGCGTGGGAGTTCATTCAGATTGAAAGCAATCAAAATATCCCCGAGATTATTGCCGATATCGCCGTTGTTGTTGTGGCGTAGTTCAAGCTCGAACGGATCTTCCGGATTCTTTCCTGACACGAGGTGGAAAGAGTGAGGTTTGCTGTTGTTTCCCCAGAGGGCTCTCAGTCGCATGGTGAGATAGCCGTCTTCTGCTACAGTCACCCAGTCGTTGACAATCTCGACGGGATCATTTCCAAACTTATCGTTGCTGGTCTCGTCAATGTATATCTCCGGAAATTTTGTGCGAATGCTGTCAATCCAGTTTACATGCACATCCTTACGGTCGCTTTTCTCCAGGTTGTCTTCATCATAGTTCACCAAAGCCCTTACCTCTTTTGAGCCGTATGGGGATTTATCCATATTTGTAGGGTAGAGGGTGGTGTTGTTGTCGAGCTGCATTATGAAGCCGCCGTCAGAAGTGGGACATACTGTCACAAGAGCGGTGGGACGGTACATGTCCCAGGAATCGTTGTCATCGCTGCTGCATGATTGGAATGCTACGGATGATGCCATCAAGAGGATGGAAGAGATTAGAAGTTTTGCTTTTTTCATAAAAAGAATTATATGGTTTTCAGATCATGATGTAGAAGTTTTGATTAAGTAATCTTCAAAAAATAACTTGTTAAAGTTATAAATGTAAATTTTTTCTTGTGGCAGCATCTTTCCGGTGCTTTCGGAGCGCGGAATCAGTCGCATAGCCCGCTATGCTCCATCTTCCTTACTCCGAAATCCCTCGGAAATATGCGCCAAACTTTCACAACTTATTTTTTTACGATTACTAACTTCTGCCTTCTAAATCCGTATTAGTTGAAAACCTTGCACGAAAAAAGAAAAAATTTTCAAAAAACTTCACAGATATAGTCTCGGTTCTTTTCTCTCAATGCATAGTTTGGTGAGTTTGCGTTTTGCCATCCACATTATAAACCATGAAAGATGTTTTGAATGGGATGGACATATACTCACGCATCTCATGCAACCGATGCACAATTTCTTATCCACTTTCTTTGGAGAATCCATAGATATTGCCCCTACGGGACATTCTTTGGCGCATAGTCCGCATTTGTTGCATGAGCGGGAAGTCTTGGGTTTGAACCATGATCCGAGTTTGCGATAGGGACGGTTACCGGGAATCTTCGGTGACTTGAGATTCTCCTTGCTGATTTTCTCTTTCAGTTTCTTGGCAAACATTGCAAGGATAAGGCTGTCTTTTGTGTCGGGACGGTCGGTGGCTATTGAATTGACTATGGAGTGCTGCGCCACGGCAGCTACGGCAGCTATGATATTGAAATCCCGTTCTTTTGTCAAGTCTTCCAATTCCACTAAAGTATCCTCAAATTCGCGGTTGCCATATACTGTCATCAGTACAGCTATTGCACCGTTTCCGGTTAGAAGTTTCAATCGTTCGGCAGCAGTGGGCGGGACCCTTCCTCCGAAAGATGGAACGGCAATGATCACGAGATCATCCTCTCCGAAAGATGCTCCCGAAAATTCATGATTGGAAAGGTCAATGAAATTCGGAGTCTCTGTCAGGGCACATGCCATAATTTTTGCACATTTCAGAGTGCCCCCTGTGGGGCTGAAATGCAATACAGATACATTCATGATTTATAATTAGTGACTGAAGTTTCGCAAGCTGCACTTCAGTGGTTTAAAGTTTATAGTTTAAGGTTTAAGATTCACGAAAATCCACGAATCTTTTCATTATACAAAATTTAATGATCATAAACCATAAACATTAAACCTTAAACCATTTAAGTGAAATACTGAAGTTGTCTAAACTTCAATGCTTGTCTGGTTGAATAATTTCAATAATGCTTCATTTGAAACGTTTCAGACTGCAAAAATAATAAATTTGGGTAAATCCGACAATAACGGCAATGTGAAAGGATTTTTTAAGACAATCAATCAGACCTTCAAAAAATCATGCGAAATGTCAGATTAACTCTAATTTTAATATATCTTTGCAATATAATACGACTCCGAAGAGAATAACTCTCGCCAATCAACAAGCCTATTATGATGCCATAGCAGCATCGACTTCTGCCGGAGAGTCAACCCCATTCATTGAGTTTATGCTCGGCGAAGTCCTCGCTGCACTAACTCGTGGTGAAGCTGATAATGTTAATAATGCAGTAGAGTTTGTTCCTATTAAACTTCAAGGTAAATTTCCTAATAATATTCCTAATATATTTCCCAATAAAATCCGTTCACAATATCCACAAGTATCGGAGGTAGCCTGGCATATAGCATCTCTTCTTAACAATACTCCCGGAGCAAGTGCCGACCTCATAGGTGAAGCATTAGGAATAAGTGGGCGTATGGTTCGCAACCATATAGCCACTCTTCGCAAACTTGCTGTCATTGAACGTATCGGCAGTAACAAGTCCGGCTATTGGAAAGTAAATCGTATTGACGAGGAAGGAGACGAAGTATGAAAGTCAATAAATCCACATAAACTACGTTAAACTCATAAATCAAGTAATCACAGCATAATAATACGACTGAATTATATATTGTAACAATGGAAAAATTATCATCGGTCATGTTTGTCGGGACTGGTAGCGACGTTGGGAAAAGTATGATTGCGACAGGACTGTGCCGTATATTTCGTCAGGATGGTTATGCTCCGGCACCTTTTAAGGCACAGAATATGGCACTTAATTCTTATGCCACGCCTGACGGCAAGGAGATAGGACGGGCGCAGGCTGTTCAGGCGGAGGCAGCCGGATTGGAATGCACCACTGACATGAACCCGATTCTGTTGAAGCCGTCGGGTGAGTTGCGTTCGCAGGTGATTGTAAACGGTCGTCCGTATGGTAATACGGATGCTAAGACATATTTTTCGACAGACGGTAAGGATTTCTTGCGCGATGTGGCACATTTGGCATACGACCGCTTGTCGCAACAGTATAACCCGATTGTGATGGAGGGGGCGGGAAGTATCTCTGAACTTAACCTGCGGAAAAGGGATATTGTCAATATGTCGATGGCGGCTTATGCCGATGCGAAAGTGATACTCGTGGCGGATATTGACCGTGGTGGAGTCTTTGCGAGTGCCTACGGGTCAATAATGTTGCAGTCGGAGGAGGACAGAAGACGGATAAAAGGGATAATAATCAATAAATTCCGGGGAGATATGAGCCTATTTAAGTCCGGAAGGAGATTGATGGAGGAGATATGTGGAGTTCCGGTCATAGGAGTGGTGCCATATATGGATGATGTCTATATTGAGGAGGAGGATTCCGTGGCTCTTAAGATTAAGAATAAGACGGGAAACGGGGAAGGGAAAGTGAGGATTGCAGTTGTGCTTCTGAAGCATATTTCCAATTATACCGACTTTGATATGTTGGAACGTATGCCTGATGTGAGATTATACTATGCCGTCAATCCGGAGGATATCTCGGAAGCGGACATAGTGATTATTCCCGGCACGAAATCCACGATTGATGATTTATACCATATCCGTAAGTCGGGTATGGCACAGGCAGTGGTGAAAGCATACGAGGAAGGGAAGACAGTCATAGGGATATGTGGAGGTTATCAGATGATGGGTGTGGAGGTGAGCGATCCGCATAACGTAGAGGGAGATATTCGATTTTTACCCGGATTGGGTATTCTTCCGGTAAAAACAGAGATCACGTCAGATAAGACCACACGTCAGATCAATTTCCGGTTTATGAATGGGGATTGCATAAACAAAGGGTATGAAATACATGCCGGCACGACGCTCCCGGTGGGGGAATGTCATGCCGTCAATATATTGGAAGATGGATCTGCGGAGGGTTGCATGGTTGGAGAGAGATGTTTCGGCACCTACCTGCATGGCATCTTGGATAATAAGGAGGTGATCGATTATCTGCTTCGACCGTATATGAAGGATTCTGCCGAGTCGGAAGCAGAGGATTACCGAGAGTTTAAGGAGCGTCAATATGATCTACTCGCTGATAGGATAAGGGAATACGTGGATATTCCCCAGTTGTATGATATCATATCGCGATGAGCGCGGCAATCTTTTCAAGCCATTCGGCATCGGTAGCATCAAACGTGGATAGAAATTCGCTGTCAATGTCAAGCACGCCGACCACGGTGCCGTTGTTGAATACGTTAGGGCAACATGTCGCGTGTAGGGCAACCATGCAGTTTTAGGGGAAGATCCACCTTCTTTAATCTGTCAAGATCATATACCGGACGTTCCATATCGTCGGGGAATGGCAGATGGTTGATGCTCTGGAAATATAGCAGACAGGCATCTTTCCACCATTGCGCATCGTGAGTCTGAATCTTCAGTTTGTCGCCTACATGGGCAAACTTCTCGCTATCGACGTATGGGCGCATTTTGTCCCAAGCTATCTGGAATTGTCGGGCTTGTTGCAGACCTTTGTCATAATGGCGGCATATATCCTCCCATAGAGTCAGACCGTTTTGTGTCTTGTCGGTCCATGCCACATGATGAAACCATAGTAGATACTTATCCGGACAAGTCGCCTTATTTTCAAACATTAAGCGTATAGGCTCGGCATATTGAGATGTCGCGCCTGATCCTGTCGCCATAGTTCTGTCAAATCCTATGCCGTCGGCATCTGCCTGGTGATAGTAAGTGGCAGTCCAGTCGCGTCTCATGTCGGGCATCTCAAACCATGGAGCGGGTCCGTAGTGATGGTCGCGTGCGAAGATATGGTGTAGTCCCATGGGCATCATGTAGTTCACCACGGCTTCGCGGCTTTCCATCATGAGGTGGGTCATAGGGCTTACGAATGCCGGGTCGGCAGATAGCGTGAGCTTTAGCCATTCAGCGGCTATTTCATCAGCTTTCATGTCGGGATTCCAGGCAAGGCGTCCGAAGGCATACCAGTTTGATTGGGCAAACAGATGTCCGCACCAGTTGGGGTCATCTCCGATGTTTGCGACTCCGGCGATAGCCGACAGACGGTCGTTTGACGCAGTGATCTCCTTTATCGTTGACTTGGCAGGCATCCTGTGGGTGTCGGCATCAAGAGTCTCCTTGAATAGCGGAGCGAGATAGCAAAGATGGTTTGACGCACCAAGATATTCCTGAGTTATCTGGAACTCCACCATCAGATTTGTCTTGGGCATACTTCCGAACAGGGGGCTGAATGGCTCGCGTGGTTGGAAATCTATCGGACCGTTCTTCACCTGAATGATCACGTTGTCCTTAAACTTGCCGTCAAATGGCTTGAACTCATCGTATGCCTGCATCACGCGGTCGGGGCTGGAGGGGGCATATACGAATGCACGCCACATCACAATGCCTCCATGAGGGCGCAGGGCGTCGGCAAGCATGTTGGCGCCGTCAACGTGGGTGCGCCCGTAGTCGCAAGGTCCTGCCTCACCCTCACTGTTGGCTTTCACAAGGAATCCACCGAAATCAGGAATAAGGGAATAGATCTCTTTCGCTTTTGCCTTCCACCATGCTTTCACTTCCTTGTCGAAAGGGTCGGCGGTGGCTAATCCTCCCAATACTTTAGGCGATGCGAAATTCACAGAAAGGAATACTTTCACGCCGTAAGGACGGAACTGATCGGCTATTACCTTTATCTTGGAGAGATATTCATCAGAGAGGATTATCGGTTTTGCATTCACGTTGTTGAGAACGGAGGCATTTATACCTACGGAGGCACACGCACGTGCATATTCCTCATAACGGGGGGAGACTACATCCGGCAATTCGTCCCATTTCCATATAGAGAATCCGGCATAGCCGCGTTCGATTGTGCCGTCGGGATTATCCCAATGGTTGAGCACACGGTATCTGTAGGCAGGCGATTCCTTCACGTTGATATTTAGAATATCCTGCTGACAGCGCATCATGCGGTCAAGTTCATATACGGCGTAAAGCACGCCTATGGGTGAGGATGCGGATATTGTGGTGGCTCCTCCGCCGGTACGCATGATTGAGTATGCCCCTTCCGGCATATCACGTTTCCCGGTGTCGAACGTGGTCGCACCCTCCCAGCCGATGCGTTTCAATTCATTCTCAGCTATGCGTAGTGTGGGAGAGTCGTTTCTTTTTCCGGTAATCGAGACTTGCGGGGAGGTGTGTCGGTCAGAGTCATTTAGCCATAGGTTATGACCGTTGTCGGCAATTGCGGTCAGGGCATTAGGTAGGCATATCAATGCCACCAATAATGATTTGAGTTTATAAGGAAAGCGTTTCATATAAGGTATTATCGGTTGTGTGTTATGATTTGGAATAGGGCTATTCTGTAGGCATGCCTTCGGCGTTCCATTCCAGAATGCCACCTTTCAAGTCAACTACTCTATATCCGTTTCCGGCAAGCCATACGGCAGCCTCATTGCTTCTTCTTCCGCTACGGCAATATATGTAGATGGTTTTCGATTTGTCAAAATCTTCGAAACTTTGCTTGAAGGTATCCGTATCGAGCCAATTTATAAGATGTGCACCCTTCAGATGGCCAGCTGCATATTCATCCGGCTTGCGTGCATCTACAAGGTATGCATTGGGATCATTGTCAAGCATACTTTGATATTGCCGGGGGGGCACCACCTCCACATTGGAATCAGATTTCCCACCGCATCCGATCATTACGACAGCAGCGATGGCACAGATGGTTTTGAGAATCGCCATAATCAAATTATTTTTGTTAGAATACAGTTTGTTGTTCAAACGAAAAACAAAGATACTACAACTTTGTTAAATTGCCAAATGTTGAAGTTTATACAACTTCATTTCAAATAGGAGTCATTTAAGGCTCCGTCTCATAAAAAATTACTAACTTTGTCAAAAAAATATAAATATGTCGAAGGAACTTACTCCTGAAGAATGTGTAAAGGAGGCACGCCATGTCACATGGGTCGGATTCTGGTGGAATGCAGCCCTCGGATTAGCTAAAGTGGTAGGGGGTGCCATGTCAAGGAGCGGGGCACTCATCGCTGACGGAGTGCATTCATTCTCTGATTTTCTCAGTGACCTTATAGTATTGGTGATGGTAGGCATCGCCCGCAAGAAGCCAGACAGCAAGCATCTTTACGGTCATGGTAAATATGAGACGCTTGCCACCATCCTTCTGTCGATAGTGCTTCTTGTCGTTGCCATAAAGATAATAGTTGAATCAGTGCATAAAGTAATAGCCGTGATTGATGGCGAGGAGATAGCGCGTCCCGGATTATTGGCACTTGTCATTTGCGGCGCATCAATCGTAATAAAGGAGTGGCTTTACAGATATACCCGTCGGGTGGGGCAGAAGATACACTCTGACGTGGTTGTGGCTAATGCGTGGCACCACCGAAGCGATTCCTTCTCATCAATAGCTACGTTTGGCGGGGTAGCCGGAGCCATGTTTCTTGGGGATATGGGCAGGATATGCGATCCGCTGTCGGCAATAATAGTCGGAGTGCTGATAATGGTGGTTGCGATAAAGATCGGACGCCCGGCACTCAGCGAGATGCTTGAGATATCATTGCCGGAAGAGGATCTGAATCAGATTTCCGATGCCATAATGTCTACCCCCGGAGTCATCGCATTCCACCGGCTTCGCACCCGCCGAAGCGGGGCAAATGTCATAGTTGATCTTCATATCAAGGTAAATCCCCGGATAATGGTAGAAGAGGCTCATGACATTGCCACAATGGTGGAGAATGGTATTCACAATATATATGGGAATGACACGTCGATTGTCACAGTCCACATAGAACCCTATCATGGCAGTTGACCATGGGGTTTGCCTTTGCTATGATTTTTCCATAGATGTTTCTCGGCTCGTTGCCGGATGCCATGTAGTGGTCTTCCACAGCCTGAGCAATAGTCTCGATCTGCTGTTCCGTAAACCAATCGCGTAGCCACATGTCTTCGCGGACTATGTTGCCGGAAGTGATGTTGTGGTTCTTATTTTCTTTGACAAGTCCGGTGTCATGATATGCAGCTGTCGCATACACCATGTCCATGTTGACATTGAGGTTTTCAGCTATTGACAGGCTCAGCTTGATCACCATCTCAACGTGATCGCGTTGGTGAGCAACGTCAAGATCGTCATATAACGGGAAAATTGACGTCTCGATGTAATTTTTAAGTGATTCGTCTACCATTTTTTATTTGCGGATGAAGTTAGTTGCATATTTGAAGATGGTTCCGTATTGCGGAACTCCGCCACTCGTAACCGCTGCAAAGTTACAAAAGATTTTTGAATAAAAAATACTCCCACTCGCCTGTAAGAATAATCGGACAATTCGGATAAATTACTAATAATCAATGTATTATATATGAATAATACAAAATAAGATGTTGAGATACAATATATTGTAAAATCATATCCGCCGTATCATTATTTCTTAAAAAGCACAAAATATATTTCTTCGGGACAATACTTTTCCGGAGACTTGGGCATCTGCCGATATGGTCATATAGTAAAAAACGGTTGCGTATGATTGCAGTGTTGTCGGAAATCATTAATTTTGCGAAATCAAGGCGAAAAAGAGATGATAGGTAAGCAGGATATAGTACACTTCTTTGATCTTGAAGCGGAGGCTTCGGCTGAGAGATGGGAGGCGGTGATGAGATTGCCGCTTAATGACCGTATACGTAGGCGTAAGGCTATTGATTCAGTATTTCTTGACAGGGAGTTCTCCGGTATGTCGGAGGATAACTATCGGCTTTTTCGCGTATCCTTCAGCGTGAACCTCTCTGATTTCAAGGAGGGGGAATGTCTGGTGCTTCATAAGGAGGATACGATTGCTGGTATTAAATGCCGTCTTTATGGATTTGACGGCGACGACAGGATCGTGCTTGAGGTGTATCCATCGGAGGTGCCTTCCGATATCGAGTCATTCTATGATGAGCCGCTTGTGCTTGACAAGGATAAGGTTGATCTCAGAAGCAACGTTTACCGTCCGTTTGTCGCTACGCTGCCAGACTCGGAATATTTCTGGAATAATCTTATTCTCAACAGTGGGAAGTTACCTGAATTTGAAAATGCCGACGGATGTGAGCGGCAGCTTGATGAGACCATCGTGGATTTCGGGCTTTCGTTGCTCTCAAAACAGAGGGAGGCAATACTGAAGAGTATGTCGGCGAAGGATTATTACCTGATACAGGGACCTCCGGGCACCGGCAAATCGTTTGTGCTCGGTATGATTATGTTTGAGGAGATGTATTATCATCGCCACAACGTGATTGTCATCGGACCGAATCACTTGGCGATAAATAATGCCATGGAGCAATTGCTGAAGTTGCATCCCGCCTCATGTGGAAATATGCTGAAGGTTGGACAATCCTACAATGCCCCTACATTAAGTATGGACTCAGATGGAATGGAGGTGGGAATACGTAATTTCCTGCGCTATTCCCATCGTCTGAATAATCTTTTTGAGGATAATGGCGAGAATTGGCTTGTGGGTCTGACTCCGCACTCCCTCTACACAAGCAGGGCACGCGGATTGGAATGTGACACTCTGATAATTGATGAGGCGGGGCAGATGACTATCCCGTTGGCTTTGATGGGGATGATAAAGGCGAGGAAGGTGATATTTTCCGGCGACCATAAGCAGTTGCCGCCGATTGTCTCTGCCGAGGGGGTGAGTGATGACATGTGTAAGTCGGCATTCCAGATGCTAATTTCTGAAGGTAACTGCACCATGCTCGACACAAGTTTCCGTATGTGCGGACCGATATGTGATTTTGTGTCGGAACTGTTTTACGATGGCGAATTGAAGGCGATAAGGAGAGATGCGTCTGACCGGATTATATGCGGTGATCCTCTTTACAGTTTTGATGCGCCTATCGTATTGAAGGAGATAGATGATGAGGGTGAACAGGCATCGGAGAAGGAGGCGGCGTTTATAGCCGATACGATAGCCGGTTTTCTTGCCCACGGATTGCCTGCAAGTGATATTGCTGTGCTGTCGCCGTTCCGGGCACAGGCTGCTGCTGTCAGGCGTGCGATCCGTCATAATCCGGCTATATCGGAAGTGGATAGGGATCAGATCACTTCTGATACCATCGACAAGATGCAGGGGCAGGAGCGTGAGGTCATCATCTATTCTCTCACCAGCGGCAACATCGACTATATGAAAGAGATGGCTGATTTTCTATATAATCCCAACAAGATGAATGTTGCCTTTTCGCGGGCAAAATCAAAGCTGATAATTGTGGGAAGTCTGTCGAAACTCGCCCGCCTGGACCTTCCCGACTATCCCCACATCGCCAAAATGCTGACTTACTCCTTATGCAGAATACATTAATATGGAAATTCACATGAAAAATTGCACTATCTGCATTTCCATCATTTTTAGTTGAAGAAAATGCGGATAATGCAGAAAATGTAGGAAGTGTAATGGAGTTTTATCTCAGCAAAGAGAGAGCGACACACCACCGAATGAAAAAGCTGCTGGTACCCCCATAGCTTTAAATGCTCTGACAATTGTCCCGACTGTGAGGTTGTGTCCGTTCTCTATTCTTGACACCTGTGCACGTTGTACACCCATGAGCTTACCGAGTTGCTCTTGCGTGAGTTTCTTCTCTTTCCTCGCCTGTTTTATTGCCTCGCCTATTAAATAGGATTGTAATTCAGCTTCCAAGGCATCGCGTCGTGCTGTGCCTCTTTCTCCGACCACGCGGTCAAGCATCTCATCGTGGGTATATAGTTTCATTTTATCCATATTTTATTTCTTTTTGTTGTTATAATATTCTTTTCTTAGAGCTTCCGCTCTATCAATCTCTTTTTCGGGAGTCTTCTGCGTCTTTTTGACAAAACCGTGCGTTGCTATGACAAGATTGCCTGTATCTTTGTCCCAGAAAGCCAATAGACGATATGTGATACCTTGAAACTTGGTACGAAATTCCCAAATATCATCGTTCAATTTTTTGAACAGTTCCTTGTCCATGAAATAACGGCTCTTGGATATGTTGTATGCAATCTTGTCCTTGACTTTATCAGGCAAAGATTCCAAAAAGACGATAGCCGTTTCCATATACGTCACATCAAATTTTGGTTTTAGTTCCATTTGATTATTCTTTTGGGTTGCAAAGATATAAAGAATGTTACATATACGGAAACAAATGGCTAATTATTTTGTTTGTGAAGCCATAAAATAACAGAAGTTTTGTAAGTTATCGTCCTGGGTTTTATAGTTTAAGATTCACGGAATTATATTAATCTTGTCATTTTAAGTTTTGTTGTTTGACAAAATAGTATTACCTTTGTTGCCGTAAATTATATTTGCAATCATCATGTAAGAAAAATAAAAGACTATACATAATTTTATTAATTGTTAATCTTCAGGGGTTTAGGATGCTTCTGTAGATGCGTTGTTTGATGTATGGTCAGGTGTCGTAATTTTTTTTGAGAATTTAAATTAAGTTTTTTATTGGTCGTTTTTTTGAGTCGACCGATGGATGTTTCAATGAAGCAGTTTAAATAAATTCATTGTAAAGATTGCAAGTAATCATGAGTTTACAAGTTCATAATCTATCATATATGCATCCTGACAGGGATGTGTTGTTTCAGAATATAAGTTTTTCCGTTTCTTCTGGAGATAAATGTGCCATTGTTGGAAATAATGGTATCGGGAAATCCACCCTTTTGAAAATAATTGCAGGTACACTTACCCCTTCTTCGAGAAATATATCATGTGAGTCGCTTTATATGATTCCCCAGCATTTCGGGCAATATGATGGGATGTCGGTTGCGGAAATATTGGGAGTGTCGGAGAAACTGAGGGCGATGTCTGCGATTTTAGATGGAGTGGGCACTGAGGATGATTTCTTGGTTCTTAATGATGAATGGGATATTCAGGAACGCATAACGGATGCTTTTGCCCGATGGCATATAGATTATATTGAGCCGGATAGGATTATGTCAACTCTCAGTGGGGGAGAGAAGACGAGAGTATTTCTGGCTGGATTGGATATTCATACCCCATCAGTCGTATTGATGGATGAGCCGACAAATCATCTTGACATTGAGGGTAGGGGATTGCTGTATGATTTCATTCGCAATACCAATAAGACGATTGTGATTGTGAGCCATGACCGGATGTTGCTTAATATGCTGACGTCTACTTATGAGATGTCGCAGTCCGGAATGAGATTTTTCCCGATGAATTATGATGAGTATAAGACGACGATTGATGCTGAAACGGAATCAAGGGTAGCCCAGTTGGAGAATCGGCAGAAGGAATTGGCGAAAGCGGAGAAATCTGCAAGAAAAACAATGGAACGCCAGCAGAAGCATGCCACAAGGGGTGAGAAGCAAAATGCTAAAAAGGGTGTTGCAAGGATAGTTATGGGAAACCTACGCGATAAATCTGAAACCACCACATCTCGGCTGAATAAGGTGCAGCAGGAGAAATTGGGGGCAATGAATAGGGAAATGCATGAAATACGTGCGACTATAACGGAACATTCAGCCGTGAAGATAACCATTGGCTCGTCGGTACTGCCTGATAGAAAACTGCTGGTAGAGGCGAAAGATATAACATTCGCATATAAGGATGGGTTGGAGATATGGGGTCAGTCACCGTTGAATTTGTCAATTTTTAGTGGCGAGCGTATATGGCTGCAAGGTAATAATGGATGTGGGAAAAGCACGTTGCTAAAATTGATAACCGGAGATCTGGAGGTGACGGAGGGGGAGATGTGGCGTATGACGCCGCTTCATTGCTTATATCTTGATCAGGAGTATTCATGTATAGATAATGAGTTGACCGTGTATGAGCAATTGCAGTCGTGCAATCACCGTAAGCCGGAACATGAGATTAAGATGCTACTACATCGCTTTTTGTTTACAGCTACGACGTGGGATAAGAAGTGCCGGAATCTCAGTGGGGGAGAGAAGATGAAATTGGCATTATGTGGATTGCTCGCTATGGATAATGCCCCTGATATAATCATTGCCGATGAACCTACCAACAATATCGATATCCAGAGCATGGATGTATTGGCGGAGGCATTAGGAAGTTATCAAGGTACATTGATAGTGGTGAGTCATGACGAGCGTTTTGTAAGAGATGTAGGGATAGAGCGTGTAATCAAAATATGATTATGCCGGAGGAATGGTAGTCGCAAAAAAACGAATGTTCCCCCAAATATGGCTTATATATGTCAATCAGAAAAAACGCAGAACTATATGATAGTCTGCGTTTTTTTTCTTTATGCCGAATCCTCATTTTTTCGGTTGTGGAAAGACCGGGAATCAGAATGGTGATTCTTGTGATTATTTCACGTGGAATGCTTTTGCTACAATTTTCCAATCGCTGCCATCCTTTACAAGCGTAAACATATCGGAGTATTCAGCATCACCGAATTTCGACTCGATACGTACCATTGCTACATCTTCCGCCACGCTTATATCGGCTATCTCGTATGATGCCGGTTGTTTTCCTGTAACATCATAATAAGCAAACAGTTCTTTAATCGGAGCGCAAATCAGAGTGTCGTTCTCTGCATGGGAGATTGTCGCGCCTTTGGCAAAAGCCGGTTCAGCCACTTTACTGTCGCCCTGCATGGCTGCATTGACATACATATCAAGAGGGATACGTATGGCTGCTATTTCTTCCGGAGTTGCGCAACGGGCTGTCGGGTTGCACTCTGTGCTGTCACAAGTTTTAGTGCAAGAATCAGTACTGCCGTCGGTCTTGGTGCCGCAGCATGATGAAACTGCAATAGCCATCATGACTCCGGCGGATATAAGTGAAAATGTACGTTTCATTATGATTTCAATATTTATCTTGAATGAAATGAGTTCTTAAACGAGGTTCATACTCCGGATGCGGATGACCGGCGAGCGATTTAAGCATCCATGCCATGTTCTCTCCGAGCGAACGCATAGTCTGTAATCCTTCCTTATCCTTTCGCACATCGTCGGGAGTGAAGCCATGCACCGAGTTCCAGTATTGAGATGAAACGATAGGCATATTGGCAATCGTGAAGAACATGTTGAGCTGCTGGAAAGTGGATGATGCGCCTCCGCGTCGGCATGACACGACTGCCGCACCAAGTTTCCCTGCCATCTCGCCTTCTTTACAGAAGAACAGACGCTGACAAAATGAAACTATCTGACCTGTCGGTTGGGCGTAATATACCGGTGAACCGAGTATAATTGCATCAAATTCGTGAAGACGCATCTGGATATCCTTCACGGCATCGTCGCGAAAGCAATGCCCTGTCTCAAAGCACTTCATGCAGGCGATACATCCCGCTATAGGTTTCTTTCCGAGATACAGAAGTTCGGTCTCGATATCATGCGATTGTAAGGTTGTCATAACCTCCGACAGAGCCGTATAGGTGCACCCGTGTTCGTTAGGACTACCGTTGATGAGCAATACTTTCATTTGGAATGATAATGTGTCAGTTATTTCTTGATGGTGTTGGAGTTCTGGTTATACGCCTTTGCGACACATTTCCATTCGCCGTTGAGTTTCAATAGAAGCAGGAAGTCGGTGAAGTCAATGCGTCCTCCCCAGCCCTCTTCCAGCACGCGCACCACGGCAACGGTCTCCTCTACGGCAAGCACGTCAATGCGGGCTTTGAAATTGTCGCCGGCTCCTACAGTGTCGACATTATGATAGAACTGTTCGATTGAGCCATGCTCTAACACTCCATCAAGGATGCCAAACAGGACAGCATCATCAGTGAACAATGTCTTGGCATACTCACTATTGCCTTCGGCAACACTCTTTACGAATTTCTCCGCTGCTTCCTGTACGGCTGCATATTCCTTTATCTCGCTTCTCATATTCTGTATTTTTTAATGAAGATTAAACAATATGATTCAGACAACTCTGATAGAAGTTATTACAGTAGTTGTTTCTGACTGCAAAGTTAGTATGGTATATCTATTAAATCAAGTACCGAAAAATTATTCATATACCGAAAAATTTTTCGGTATGGTCAGTATCAGTAATATTCATTAACTTTGTAGAAAAAAAAAGACACATGGCATACGAAAAGAAAATACCTGTTGACCTTGATTGTCCGTTACGTCTGACAATGAGTCTTATAGAATCGAAATGGAAATCGTGCATCCTTGACGAGATACGGTCGGGAGAGGCAATGCGTCCGAGCGAGATACACAAGAGCCTTCCCGAAGCTGCACCACGGGTGCTTGACATTCAGCTAAAGGAAATGGTGGAGGATGGTTTGGTCTCTAAGACGATATATCCGGAATTGCCACCCCGCTCGGAATACAAGATAACAGAATTAGGGGTATCCCTGCTTCCCATAATAGACTCAATGCTAAGATGGGGAGAGGAGCATATCGAGATATTCGAACGTAAGTACGGAAAGAAATAATCCGTCAGCGATATTCGTAAAGACGCACGCGCTGCATGGCGAATTGTCCGGCAGGAATGCGCACGTGGCGTCCTTGATGCGTCTGATCGCCGTTGAGGTGCCTGACAATATTGAAATTTACGTCAATCATCTCTACCTCCTCACATTTTGCAATTCCGATACGGTCGTCACCTTTCTGCCAACCGCCTGCTCCTGATTTTGCCGGGGAGAACGTCACGACTACACCACTCCCCAATATCAGATATTCGTTACTGTCCAATCTCACTATCAGGCAGGCGGCTTCGGGCCATACCTCGGCTTTTGCCCCTGGTTCCCATCCGAGGGAATAACTATGTTTTATTGTGAAACGTATGCCATCGGAAGTGATAATCTCCCTTTCCCGATGCTCGTTGTCAATAAGCACTGCATCCATATCGTCGGTGCCCTGCTTATCGAGCAGAAGAGGTTCAGCTTGTCTCAAAAGATGATAGGATGCGGCTAATGGTGATAGCGATTGACCCACCGATGAGAACGCATTGAGCTGGTCATCCTGACTGAGATCCATATCTCGCCAGTCGTTGGCCGAGGCTGAGGATGTTAGTGGATAGTCCTCAATACTGAAAGGACAGAATCCCATGGCATCATGATGTCCGAAGGCGTAGATGGCATACATCGCATCTTTGTCTTCCAAACGAATTTCCGGCACAAACAGAGGATTGTTTGGCAAGTCATATTTTGCAAGCCAGTCGGTCAATCCCTTGTCGTAGATATCCACCCCAAGCACGTCTATGGCAGGCGCACCGCAATGCCAGATGTCGATGAGGTGAGCCAATGGTCCGCCGGAAGGGTATTCGCCGGGCTTTCTTCCGCGACTGTTGAGCGCGACATTTACGTACATGGGAATGTCGTAAATCTCGCGTCCTGCCCTGGCAATCTCCTGCACGTATGTGGCGTAAGTCCATGTCTGGAAAATCTCCTCACCATACATATCATCGCCAAACAGAGCTCGCCACGTCTCCTCTTTCTCATGCCCTTTGATCTTTTCTGCAATGTAGGGATGCAGACTTTTGGAGTTTTTTTGCAGATAATCGGTCAGTTGTGTCGGTACAATCCCGGCATACATCTTATTGGCATCATCAGAATAATCTCGCGGCACTTCAATCATACCTATCTCATTCTCCACCTGCACCATCACGACAGTCTGTTGACTGTCATGGTCGCGCAGATGCTCCATTATTTTGCAGAATGCTTTCTTGTCGGCTTCCATGACGTTGCTGCTCAATGCGCTTGCCTCTTCCAATGGCTTGCCTGAGTCGGTATGCGCACGGGGAAACCGCTTTATATCGCGCTTGAACCATTCCGGAGTATAGCAGCTCATGCTATTTTTCCAGGCTCCAAACCACAACAGCACCACTTTCAGGTCGTTGTCGCGGGCTTCAGTCAGTATATCGTCGAGTGTGGACATGTCGAATTCCCCCTCATGCGGCTCAATCAGTTCCCACGACACGGGAGCAAGCACGGTATTCAGACCGAGACGTTTAAGGTGAGGGAAAATCCGTTTCAAGTCACTGCGTGTTGATGCCGAGGAATTTCCAAGTTCCCCGCCAATCATTAGCATGGGACTGTCGTTTGTCACGATTCGTGTGGCGGTGCCGTGTCTTTCAAGACGAGGCTGGGCAATACCGGAGATTGCGATGATGCATATAAGCATTAAGAGGAATAAGCGTCTCATATCGGTGGTTAGAAATAAAGATTAGATGATTTCGATAGTTAGATCAGTTTCATTAATGCAAATGTACAAAAAATTAAGTATTGATGCGAGGTTTGAATGAATTTCAATTGAATTATTTAAGAAGAGCCCACGGCAAAACAAATTGCCGGTGGCTCTTCAATATTATTTTTGCGAGAGCATTTTATCAGCTACCTCTTTTATGATTGGAGCCTGATTATGCACTTCGTCGTGCGAACCGTAGAGCAATGTCACTTTCTGCTTATCTGCGATTTCAGAGATGAATTGTCTCATAGCCGGGGATTTCTCCAACTCGGCAGTATACTTTTGGGCGAATTCCGTCCAACGTCCTTCACGATCAGCATGAAACCAGTCGCGCAATTGCTGGCTTGGAGCCAGATCTTTTGCCCAAAGATCGTAGGGGAGACGCTCATGCGATAGTCCTCGGGGCCAAAGTTTATCTACAAGCACACGATAGCCGTCATCTTCCGCCGGCTTATCGTATGCTCTTTTTAATACAATATCTGTCATGACCAAATTCTTTAGGAATAAGCGCAGACGACTTCATTGTTAAGATCCCCATTTATGCAATGGAGTTTTAGCCGATCAGCAATTTGATGTCGTCATCCACGTTGGTGATGGTTGCTATGTGGAACTTCTCCTGAAGCACTTTCAGGATATCGGGAGTGAAGAATGCCGGTAATGTCGGACCGGTATGTATGTTCTGCACGCCGAGACTGAGTAATGCGAGAAGTACGATGACTGCTTTCTGTTCATACCATGCGATGTTGTAGGCGATTGGCAGATCATTGACGCTTTTCACTCCGAAGGCTTTGGCAAGCATCAGCGCGATGCGCACGAGTGAATAACTGTCGTTACACTGACCGGCATCGAGCACTCTCGGTATGCCGTTGATATCTCCAAGCGGAAGTTTGTTGTAGCGGTATTTTGCACATCCTGCTGTGAGAATGACGATATCCTTCGGAAGTTTCTCAGCAAACTCGGTATAATATTTCCTGGATGGGAACCGTCCGTCGCAACCTGCCATGACTACAAACTTGCGGATTGCACCGCTCTTCACTGCTTCCACTACCTTGTCGGCGAGCTCTGCCACTTGATGATGTGCAAAACCGCCTATAATTTCTCCTGATTCAATCTGCGTGGGGGCCTGACATTTCTTGGCGTGTTCAATCACGATTGAGAAATCTTTCGTACCGTCATCCTTTGTCGGGATATGTGGGAACCCGGGATAGCCTACCACTCCTGTGGTGTAGACCTTATCGGCGTAAACTGCATCTTTTGTCGGGGGTACAAGACAATTGGTAGTGAATAGTATAGGTCCGTTGAATGTGGCAAATTCCTCTTTCTGTTTCCACCACGCATTGCCATAGTTTCCGGCGAAGTGTGGATATTTCTTGAAGAATGGATAGTAATGGGCAGGAAGCATCTCACTGTGGGTGTAGACATCTACGCCCGTTCCCTTCGTCTGCTCCAGAAGCATTTCAAGGTCATGCAGGTCATGCCCGGTAATCAGGATACCTGGATTTTTGCGCACGCCTATCTCGACCTTCGTAATCTCAGGATTGCCATACGTTCCGGTATTTGCACGATCAAGAAGATCCATCACTTTCACGCCTCCATCGCCGACATTGAGGTCAAGCGACACCAGTTCGTCGGCAGATATGTCGGCACGGCTGATCTCAGCCAATGCATTCTCAATTATAGCATACACGTCCTCATCCTCATGTCCGAGGTTGCGGGCATGGTCGGCATACGCTGACATACCTTTACATCCGAATATGGCAAGTTGCTTCAACCCGCGCAGATCGGCATTAGGTTCGGCAAGTACTGAGGTGATGGGCTGATATTTCTCCCAATCTTCCGGCTTTGCCTTAAATTCAACTTCCGGCATTTCGGGGAGGGGGATTTCTCGTTTTTTTGCGGTTCCACAGACGAAGTCTTTCATATCAAAAGCCTTACGAATGAATTCACTAAGTGCGTCATTGTCGAAATTCGCATTTGTGATAGTGGCGAAAAGACTGTCGCATATCAGTCGGCTTGCCTCCCTGACGGGTGCGCCTGTGCGTCTCAGCTCACGATTTACGATAGCTATTCCGCGCAGCGCGTAAATAAGAAGATCCATCAATCCGCTTGTAGTGGGCTCTTTTCCGCATACTCCACGGATAGTACACCCTTTTCCACCGGCAGTTTCCTGACATTGATAACAGAACATTTTGTAATCCATAGTATTTTTAATTTTACGAATATTAAGTTGTAGACTAAGTTCCGACAACCTAATCTAATCAATTAAAATTATAACACCATGTAAAACTCAAAGGTTGAATAGCCGGTACGAGTCTACGTTATTTGAATCATCACTGTAGTTCTAACTTCACTTTGCGTGGTAGCTTGCTGTAGACGTGATTGTATGCACGGTCAATCAGGTCTGTTGCGACAGATTCCGGTATTGGTGCTTCATCAAAATCAAATTGGATCATGTGGCGTTTATGCCAATGCCACGCCTGATGCACAAATGAATGTGCGGCTAAGATTTCGTCAAATTCCGCAGGATCCCATTTCAACTGCACCACATTGCCTTTTGCTAAAGCAAGGCAACAGAATATCTTGCCTCCGACACGAAACGTCACATACTCCGGACCGAATGGCATATCTTCCGTCGCAAACGGTTTTGTCAGGCAATATTCCCTTACATCCTCTATATTCATTTTCTGCAATTGTTTTTTCGGATTATTTTTCTATGGTTTTGAGATCATAGCCCGTAAACTCTTTGACAGATGGGTCAAGATGGTACGTTTTTGATGATGTCGTGATGGTTACGAAGTCATGGTCTCTGAAAAGTTCGGCTAATGATTGTGAACCCAACCATCGGGAAACTGTCTTGCCCATTTCAGCTCCAAACAGTTTTATAGTGCCGACAGAGTGAGAGGCACGAGCTTTCAGCCCATTGGCATTATATGCGTGGTTGTCAACAGCCACGCATAAGGCTGCATAATCTTTGCAGTTTCCCATATTTTTATCGATATTTTCAGATTCTCCGAAAGAAAAGTCAAGTTTACGTACAGTGTATTTTACTGCATATTTTGCAATATCATCCTCATTCATTCCATTGGTATCTTTCTCTATCTGACGCGATTCCTTTGATGAGAGTGTGTATGTATTATCTGTTTGCTTATAGGTGGGTTCCAATTTGACTCCGAATTTCATCACGGAAAATTCAATCATCCATCCGACGATAATTATAGTTGCGATACCAATAACCCAAGGCTTCCAATTGCAGGCATTGGGGTTCATCCATATTAATATGCCTGACAATACAGCATATATGATGAGCGGGAGCCATACGCAGATATATACGGAGGCTACATAGTAGTTCCAACCTATATGCTTGAACCATAGGAGGAAGTCAACCGACTTCATAAATGCCCAGTCACACCACGTTTGGAAATGTCCGTAAGTGAGAACAAATATTCCTATCCAAAGTAAAGCATAGGCGATAGTGAGCCATGGAATACGAAAGCGAAGTATACTATCACCCATGAAGGTCCATGAAAGTGGAATCAAGAGGTAGTAGACTAAGATGTTGATTGTGTTGTAGGTTAACCCGGTCAATGAAGCTATACAATAAAGGAAAGCAGCGACAATGCCGAAAATAAGATAGGTCATAATAGATTTATTTTTGGAATGTTTTCAATTTTTGCACTGCAAATTTATTCATAATATTGTTAATAATCAATATAGAGGGTGATTTATCAGCACATGATAAAGTAAATTCCACTGAAGTTTAGACAACTTCAATTGTATTATATGGCAATTAGTATTAAATTTGTGATGTAAAGTATCTCTTAAAATTTGATTAATATGAAAGTACTTCTTATCAATGGCAGTCCTCACAAGGAGGGCAACAGAGGAACATGTATGGACCAATTTCATCAGATAGATTTATGCTGATGTGGAATCCGTGGCACGGTTGCCACAAAATAAGTGCCGGATGCAGGCATTGTTACGTTTATCGTGAAGATGCCGCATTCGGTACGTCTACACCTACCAATGAGGTCCGCAAGACATCATCTTTTAATCTGCCGATGAAACGAGACCGAAAGAAGAATTGGAAATACCCGGCAGGTACGGAGTTTGCATTGTGTTTCACCTCTGATTTGCTGATAGAGGAAGCTGATGAATGGCGGGAAGAAATATGGGATATGATCCGCCAACGCACTGATTGCAGGTTCTTTTTCTTCACGAAACGCATTGACAGGCTTGCGCAATGTCTGCCTTCGGATTGGGGTGACGGATATGATCATGTAGGTATCGGATGCACTGTGGAGAATCAGGATCGAGCTGACTACAGAATTCCGATATTCCTCTCTCTGCCAATCAAACATCGAATGGTCATAGTCGCACCCATGTTGGAGCAGGTTAATTTGAGGAAATACCTGAATCCTTCGCTTATAGAGGAAGTATCTGTAGGCGGAGAATCCGGCAAATATGCTCGTCCATTAGATTTCCGATGGGTGCTCGACATGCAGGCGCAGTGCCGGGAATCTGGCATCCCATTCAACTTTCATCAGACGGGTTCATATCTAATCAAAGATGGCAGACAATACCACATCCCACGAGAGCATCAACATTCACAAGCCAAGAAAGCCGGATTAAACACCAAATGAAAATTTAAATTAAAAAAATCACGAAAAAAAGACCAAATATAAAAAATAATTTGTAATTTTGCAGTAGCAATAAGAACCACAGGGAAAGATGCCGGAGTGGTCGATCGGGACGGTCTCGAAAACCGTTGTACTCTTACGGGTACCGAGGGTTCGAATCCCTCTCTCTCCGCTTGGAACAATCCCAATCCCCTGTAAATCCTTGATTTACAGGGGATTTTCTTTTGGATGCAATGCCAAGATTTGACACTGTTAGGCCATTGTTAGACAGAGTTGCCTAACAAAAACCTAACAGAAAAATCGGCAAACCTCAAATTGTTAGGTTTTTCAGTATAACAAACTGATTTGTCGTCATTTGGCAATGATTTGTCTACTCATACCTCAGAGTAATCAATTAACTTTGCGTTCGATTACCAATTGGATATGAGCCTACGGAGACAAATATCGGGATAGTTAAATATCCTTAACGCCTTTTTGCTCATTCCTGTTGGGGATCGCCACAAAAAATCCCAAACAAATCAAAAAGACGTATGAGTAAAAGCACCCTCAAAATCCGTTTCTTCCTGCGAAGAAACCATGTCTATGCAGACGGAACGTGCTGCATCATGACAAGAATCACCATCAACGGAGAGAACACTAATTTCAGTTCTAAACTGAATGTCAATCCCAAACTGTGGGACACCAAGCAAGGCAAGGTCAGCGGCAAATCAAAAGTTGCCACTGAATTGAATGGACTTATGTCTGATATGGAGTCATCAATTCGTCAGATGTACTTCGATATGTCAAGATATGAAACTGTCACAGCCGAGAAACTCCGTAATGCCTTTATGGGGATTGTTCCGGAAAACCAGACGCTCATAGGGTTATTTACGGAACACATAGAGGAATGTCGTGCCCTTATAGGAATAAGCAAGACCCCTGCAACCGTCCAGAAATATGACCGCGCATTACGCAGAGTAAAGGAATTCATCAAGTTCAAGTATCATCTTACGGATATGCCACTGCGCGATGTTAACCACAAATTCATTGTGGACTTGGAGACATATCTGCGTACAGTAAGCGGATGTAATGAGAATACCACAGCCAAGTTCATCCAAACATTCAAGGCGATTATCATAAAAGCCAAAAACAACGGTTGGATTATTGCTGATCCGTTTGCCAACTACAGAATCCGCATCAAGAGAGTAGATAGAGGCTATCTCACCGAAAAAGAGATTGCCACTATTGCTGAGAAAGAGTTTCCGACAAAGCGGCTGGAGCAGGTGCGCGACATATTCATCTTCTCATGCTACACCGGATTGGCGTATATAGACATAAAAGAGTTGAAGAAAGAACATATCCAAACTTCCTTTGACGGCAATCAATGGATAATGACTCACAGGCACAAGACGGGTACCCCGGTGAATGTGCCCTTACTCGCAATCCCACAGGAACTGATCAAGAAATACGAGGGGCAGGCTAAGGACAGTCTTCTGTTCCCCGTGTTGAGCAACCAGAAGATGAATGCCTATCTGAAGGAAATAGCCGTTGTATGCGGCATTGAGAAGAACATCACGTTCCACCTTGCCCGTCACACCTTCGCCACAACCGTTACACTCTCACATGGTGTACCCATCGAATCAGTATCGAAGATGCTGGGTCATACCAATATTCAGACTATGCAGATATACGCCCGAATTACCAATCAAAAAATAAGTAAGGATATGGCAGCACTCGCCGAGAAAATGGGAGGAAGCCTTGGGGTGTCAGCGTCAATTTCTAAATGAATGTTAACAAAATTCATAAATAAAGGTGATATAGGCCTCTGAAATGGGGTGTTTTTATCCCAAAAGCATCAAATCTTATGGGTATATAAGGAAAAAATATATTAAAAGGAGCCGTAGAACCTGTTTCTGCGGCTCTTTTTTTTGCCCATACATACCAATTTTGTTAAATGCTGTTAAGTATCGCCGTTAACTACCCCTACCTCATGGGTAGTATTAGGAAATGGTCATGGGATTATGAATTTACTTTGCGATGTCAATAATGACAAGCAACACTAAAAATCCCAATATGAGCTACGTACTGATTGATGAAAAAAGACTGGAGCGGATTTCGGAAGGGATAACCTTCATAGCCGACTTCATACGCTCGATCTTTGAGGAAAAGACAAAGCGTGACACCGACCGTCTTCTGACAAACACTGAGGCTGCCGAACTGCTCAATGTCAGCACCCGGACACTTGCCCGTATGAGGGCTAATGGAAGCATAGCATATTCCATCGTGGAAGGTTCCTGCCGATATTCCTATAATGACATCTGGGATGCGGTTGAAAGATGCAAAATCAAGTCCACTCCAAGAATACAGGCTGAGTTTGAGCATAACTACCATGCTGTAATCTCTAAAAGGAACACGACATGGAGACGATAACTATGGAGAAAGGCTCGTTCGAGCGTTGGATGCGGATGATTTTTGACCGCCTTGACCGTCAGGACAAGAAACTCGATGCGCTCGCCAGACGCAACCAGCCGTCGCTTCCCGAAGTGCAGGGCGAGAGAGTGTATGATGTGCCGGCACTCGCCGAAGTGTTCAATGTGACAGCCAACACCATTTACCGCTGGAAACGCCTCGGGAGCATACCTCTCCGTAAAATAGGCGGAAAGCTCCGTATGCTGGAGCATGAGGTGGCGGAAATAATCACCAGTCCTGACAAGATGCAGAAATTGAGAGATTCGGAATAGTTCCGGACCATAATAACCCACTAAAATCTTAATTATTTTCAAATGGATCAAAACCAAGAAAAAGAAAAGGTACTGATTGCCCGAAACAACGAGACAGGGCAAATCGGCGCGGTGACGGGGCAGAATCCCGACGGCACACCGCAGATGGCCGATGTCAAGTCGGCGAAACTCAGCGATCTCGTGAAGTTCACAAAGGGTCAGAATCCGGTAGAGGCCTTTGTGTCAAACTTTCTCCGTCAGGCGAAGAATCCGTCCGTATTCGGTTTCTTCAGCGTCAATGCCGACGACTTCGGCACGGTAGGACAAGGTCTCGGCGCTTTGCTTGAATCGCCTGAGAAAAACAAGGAGATGCTGGCACCCTTCAAGGTGGAAGCGTCGGAGGTATCACAGTCGCAATCGCAGTCACAGCACAAGTATCAGGCAATCGACGGAAACAGCATTGACTGGGCTGCCTTCAAGGAGAACTGGGGCGTTGACCGGGAGCAGCTTGAAAAGTCGGGAGATCTTGATAAGATGCTCAACTACGGCAAATCGGGGCTTGTGAAAATTCAGCCCACTCTTGCCGGAGAAAAGATGGAACTCGATGCCCGTCTGTCGTTACGCAAGGACACCAACGGCATGGTGAAACTCGTGCCCCACTTCATCCATCTGGAGCCGAATCTTGAAAAGGAATACCGTGGTCATCAGTTCACGGCAGAGGATAAGGCTCAGTTGCTCAACACCGGCAACCTCGGCAGGATTGTGGAGCTCAACGGCAAGGACGGTAAGAAGATACCTTCGTATGTCAGCCTCGACCGCCTGACCAACGAGATTGTGAGCCTTCCTGTGGACAAGTTGCACATTCGCGGCAATATCGGCAAGACAGTCCTCACAAAAGAGGAAATCGAGACGCTGAAAAGCGGTCTGCCACTCATCAACAAGGAAGTGAGTCTTCGCGAGGGCAAGACTTTCACAACCACTTTGCAGGTCAACGCCGACTCCAGATGCGTGGAGTTCGTTCCGAAAGCATGGCAGAAACACAACATGGTCGAGAAGCAACAGCAGCCGCAGGGCCAGCGTCAGCAGTCCTCCCAACAAAACAGCTGGACCGATGCCGAGGGCAATATCCGTCCTATCGGGAAATGGAAGGAAAACCGCTTCACCGAACAGCAGAAAGCAGATTATGTGGCAGGCAAGACGGTGGTGCTGGAAAATGCTGTTGACGCAAAGGGTCAGCCATGCACACTTTATTTGAAGTTCGACCCGGCTAAACAACGGCCTATCGCCTCAACCAAAAATCCGGATCTGGCACAGACCGTTGCACCGTCAAACGAGAGCGCTACGCAAATGGCGGTCAATAACGACGGCAGGACCAATGAAGCCACAAAGAATGTGAAGGAGCCGCTTCAACAGGGCCAGACAGCGCCAAAGAATGACAGCCAACAAAAACAGCAGCGAAAACCCAAAGGTCCGATAGTTTAGACTTTGCCCGTAACGGCGCCACTAATCCACGCAATCCCAATATTCATTAACCCCGGTTGCAGGGGTGAGAAAAGCCCCTGCAACCATAATATTATCTCCTATAAATGCAGGATATATGTAGAGAATAAAAATAAATCGAGCCGTTCCCCATTCCCGGACCGAAGATATTTATTATCTTTGCCACCGAATCCAATCATAAAATCTTTTTGATTCATCTGATTGGGATTTTAGTGGCGCCGTCTGGGAGGGATACCCGGACGGCTTTTCATTTACCCACCCACTAAAATCTCCAAAAAGATGAAAAATCCAACACGCGAGGAAGAACTGTCGTTCTACTACCTCTATCTGAAAAACTATCTGGCATCGTACCGCTTTGAGGGCGTTACCGAGACTATGATACGCGCTCGCGCTGAAAAAGCCGAGGAAACATACGAAAACGCACGCCGCAACGGTGCCGAGGTTGACGAGGCACACGAGATGTCAATGGCCGCACTACTTGAAGGCTACCGATATTCCGAATACGAGATAATTATGGATGTCCTTGAAGAAGAGTTCAAGGATGATGTGAGCGAGGAGATGCGTCCGTTCATGGCGACATTCCTCCTGTCTTTCGGAATGGTTGAAAATGTGTTTGACAGTTATGACATTCATGCAAACACGTTTGTAAACACCGCAACATATCACCTGCTTCGCTGCGAACTCACAGGCATAATCTCCATAATCCTCACTGAGAATGGCTTATAACCGTTTGCAGACGATGCGCTACAACATCGAGGCGATACGCACGGCGTTTCGTCTCGGTGTTGAGAAGCGCGGGCCCAGTGCCGAGGAAATGGAGGTGCTGGGCAGGTATGCCGGGTTCGGTGGACTGAAATGTATCCTCAATGATGCCGACAGCCTTATGGATGCCGCCAAATGGAGCAAATCGGACATCGAGCTGTTTGCCCCTACTGTGGAACTGCGCCAGCTTATCCGCGAGTATTCAAAGGATGACAGGGAATTTGCCCGGTATATGGACTCGCTGAAAACATCAGTGCTGACGGCGTTCTATACTCCGTCGCCGGTTGTCGATGCTATCTTTGATACGCTCAAAACCAATGGCGTAGAAGTCAAGAAGTATCTGGAGCCGAGTGCCGGACAGGGTGTTTTCGTTGACTCGTTCATGCGAGATTATCCCAATGCAGAGGCTATGGCGTTTGAGAAAGATTTGCTCACGGGCAAAATCCTTGTAGCATTGCATCCTGACTCGGAAGTCAGAGTTGAGGGCTTCGAAAAGATTGAGCCGGATTACAACGGCTACTTTGATGTGGCTTGTTCCAATATCCCTTTCGGAGACTTTGCCGTGGCGGATCCTATCTATGCCACGAGCAAGGAACTGGCTTACCGACAATCGACAAAGGCGATACACAATTATTTCTTCCTCAAAGCACTTGACTCCGTGCGCGAGGGTGGATTGGTAGCCTTTATCACATCGCAGGGTGTGATGAACTCCGCTTCGCCCTTTGTCCGTGCGGAGATGGTGAAGCGTGCCGATTTGGTGGCCGCATTGCGTCTGCCTAACAACACGTTCTCCGACAATGCCGGGACTGACACAGGCAGTGACCTGATTATCCTCCAGAAGCATAGCGGTAAAACCGCATTGTCGGCTGACGAGGAATTTTTCGTGCAGTCGGTTGTTGACCGTGACAGCAAGGCACCCACCAACAAGTATTTCGCGGCATTTCCGCAGAATGTGATATGCACCGACGCGAGTGTCAGCACAGACCCATACGGCAAGCCCGCGTTTATCTATAAGCACAGCAGCGGTGTAGATGGCATCGCAAGGGATATTCGTCTGGCTCTTGACGAGTCGCTGAAATTGCGTCTTGACAAGGAGTTGTATAATTCGCAGGGGATAAAGCCGCCCACGCCTGAACCTATTTATACAGCACCCAAACCAAAGTTAACAGCCACGCAATCCAAGAAAATATCGGAAACGCCAATAATGAGGCAATACACCGAGATGAAGAAGCGTCACCCCGATGCAATCCTTCTTTTTCGTGTCGGCGACTTCTACGAGTGCATGGGTGAGGATGCTGTGAAGTCTTCGGAGATATTGGGTATCACATTGACAAGGCGGATGAACGGCAAAGCCGGATCCATAGAATTGGCTGGATTTCCGCATCATGCCCTTGACACATATCTTCCGAAATTGGTGAGAGCCGGGCAACGTGTGGCAATATGTGAGCAGCTTGAAGATCCGAAGCAGAAACAGCGTGAGGAATTCAAGCCTACTGAGATTGTGACTCCGCAGAAGGCGGAAACAAAACCTGCGCCAGAGCCTGAACCTACACCTGCGCCTGTTCAATCTGCGCCGGAAACCACTTCCGCGCCAACGGAACCCGCCAAAGAAATTGATACCGACGGCAGTCCCGATTACAATGATAACCCGGACCCGCGATTGTTCGCCTACAATCTTTTCGGTGAGTTGGAGCCAATAGGTAAGCCCCAGCGTCAGCCACGCCAATCGGCACAGCCTAAAAATGAGGATAAGCCAAAGCCTTCTGAAAGACCGAAAGTTGAAATTTCGCCAAAGGTTCAATCCAAGTTCAGACAGCTTACAGATAAGGAGCTGGAATTATATGGTTCTCTCAACTGGGACGATAACCCACCCATCAACGGTTTCTATGAAACGATGATGAGTATCGCACACCGCCAACTCGCGGAACGAGAGGCGGCACGGCAAGCGGCTGAACAGAAAAAGCAAGATGCGGAAGTCGGTATCGAGATTACCCGTACCGAAGGTTTCGCTATACCTAAGCCCAAAGTGGCTGCATCGGAAGATAAGCTCGATATGTCGCCCCGTCCTTTCTCGGAGGATATTCAGTTCTTCCACAAAAATGGCTCTATGGTCGTGGATAACGGTCAGGTAGGTTTTCTCTCGGAGGTCAAGAAATACGGAGCATTGTTCACTCCGCTCCCTCTCAAAGCGGAGCAAGAGAAACGGGCAATGCTGTATATCACCTTATCCGAAACGTATCAGCAACTTTACAATTACGAGGCTGAGACACACGAAGAAAGCGAACATCTCCGCGAACATCTCAACCAATATTACGATGAGTTTGTAACCAAGTATGGCAACCTTAATGAGAAGCAGAACGCCAAGTTTATCCTTATGGATGCAAACGGTCGTGACGCATTGGCACTGGAGCGTGGTGAAAACGGTATGTTTGTCAAGGCTGACATATTCGACCACCCCGTAGCCTTTGCTGTCGATGAGGTGACTTCGGTTGACACTCCTATGGAAGCACTCTCCGCATCCCTCAATAAATACGGAGTGGTGAATTTAGAGTACATGGGTAGCCTTGTGGATATGGACGAGGATACTCTTGTCGATTCTCTCGAAGGTCATATCTATTACAATCCTCTGGTGGAGAACTACGAGATTGCTGACCGCTTCATCGCTGGCAATGTTGTCAAGAAAGCTGAGGACATTCAGGCATGGATTGACCGAGAGAATGACCGTATCAAGGGCTTCCCCGGATATGACGGTATTGAGCCATATATCGAAATGGCGCAGGACTCGCTCAAAGCGTTGCAGGACGCGACTCCCCGTAAAATCACCTTTGATGAGCTTGACTTCAATTTCGGTGAGCGTTGGATTCCGACCGGAATATACTCCGCATATATGAGCCATCTCTATGGTACAAACGTAACGATAGCCTATTCATCCTCAATGGACGAGTATTCGGCAAAGGTTGACCGTGGCAACATGAAGATATGGGAGGAGTTCTGCGTGCGTGGCTATTACCGAACTTACGACGGCATGAACCTGTTGAAACACGCTCTCCACAATACCGTGCCGGACATAAAGAAATCAATCGGTAAGGATGACAATGGCAACGACATCAAGGTGCCGGACAGTGAGGCTATACAACTCGCCAACACCAAGATTGATGAGATACGCAACGGTTTTTCTGAGTGGCTCGAAGCGCAGTCGCCGGAGTTCAAGGACAGGCTTGTTGACCTCTATAACCGCAAGTTCAACTGTTTCGTGCGCCCGAAGTACGACGGTAGCCATCAGACCTTCCCCGACCTCAATATGAAGATGTTGGGCGATAGGTATGGTGTAAACTCTATTTATCAATCTCAGAAAGATTGTGTATGGATGCTTTTGCAGAATGGCGGTGGTATTGCGGATCACGAGGTCGGCACCGGTAAGACGCTGATAATGTGTATGGCAGCACATGAGATGAAGCGTTTGGGATTGGCACACAAGCCGATGATTATTGGACTGAAAGCCAATGTCGCCGAGATTGCCATGACCTACCAAACCGCCTATCCTAATGCACGGATATTGTTCGCCGATGAAAAGAGTTTCAAGGCTGAGAATCGTGTAGCCTTCTTCAACAACATTAGAAATAATGACTATGACTGTGTGATAATGTCGCACGACCAGTTCGGCAAGATACCGCAGTCGCCGGAGATACAGCAGCAAATTCTTCAGGCGGAGCTTGATACCGTCGAGGAAAATCTGAAAGTGCTGAAAGACCAAGGCAAGGATATTTCTCGTGGTATGCTCAAAGGATTGATAAAGCGCAAGGAGAATCTTACGGCGAAAATCGCCACTATCCAGCACCAGATGGAAGAAAAGAAGGACGACATGGTGGACTTCAAGCAGATGGGTATAGACCATATCTTTGTGGACGAGTCGCATCAGTTCAAGAACCTGATGTTCAATACCCGGCATGACCGAGTGGCTGGATTGGGTAATTCGGAAGGCTCACAACGCGCCCTCAATCTTCTCTATGCCATTCGCACAATCCAAGAGCGCACAGGCAAGGATTTGGGTGCTACTTTTCTCAGCGGTACGACAATCTCCAACTCGCTCACGGAGTTGTATCTGTTGTTCAAGTATCTTCGTCCGAAAGAACTTGAAAGACAGGATATTCGATGCTTCGATGCGTGGGCGGCTATCTTCGCCAAGAAGACGACAGATTATGAGTTTAATGTTACGAATAGCATTGTCGCAAAGGAGCGTTTCAGGTACTTTATCAAGGTGCCGGAATTGGCGGCTTTCTATAATGAGATAACTGATTACCGCACAGCCGAAGATGTAGGCGTTGACCGTCCGATGAAGAATGAGATACTTCACAACATTCCTCCTACGCCTGACCAAGAGGCTTTTATCCAAAAGCTGATGGAGTTTGCCAAGAGTGGCGATGCCCGGATTTTGGGTCGTGCGCCATTGTCGGACACCGAGGAAAAGGCGAAGATGCTGATTGCCACGGACTACGCCCGAAAGATGGCTCTTGATATGCGCATGGTTGACCCCTCGTATGAGGATGATCCGAATAACAAGGCAAGCCACTGTGCTAAGATGATTGCAGAATATTACCGAAAGTATGACGCACAGAAAGGCACACAGTTTGTATTTAGTGATTTAGGCACATATCGCCCCGGAGAATGGAACGTGTATTCAGAAATCAAGCGCAAGCTGATTGAGGATTACGGTATTCCTGCCCACGAAATCCGCTTTATACAGGAGTGCAAGACGGAGCGTGCGAGAAAGGCTGTGATACAGGCGATGAATGACGGTGATGTGCGTGTGCTTTTCGGCTCTACCTCAATGTTGGGTACGGGCGTAAATGCCCAACGCAGAGCGGTTTGCATCCATCATCTTGATACGCCGTGGCGTCCCTCTGACCTCACTCAAAGGGACGGAAGAGCTATCCGCGCAGGTAATGAGATTGCCAAGTTATACGCTGACAATAAGGTGGATGTGATAATATATGCCGTGGAGAAGTCGCTGGACTCTTATAAGTTCAATCTTCTCCATTGCAAGGCGACATTCATCGGCCAGCTCAAAAGCGGCGCATTGGGAGCGCGAACCATTGACGAGGGAGGAATGGACGAGAAATCGGGCATGAACTTCTCGGAGTATATGGCTATTCTTTCCGGCAATACTGACCTCCTCGACAAGGCGAAACTTGAAAAGCGAATAGCGGCACTTGAAAGTGAGCGTAAATCGTTCAATAAAGGGCGCGGCGATGCGGAGTTCAGGTTGCAGACCATCACCCACGACATTGCCAACAATGAGGCGACAATCGGACTGATGAAAGCCGACTGGGAGCGATACTCAAAAGTGGTGCAGCGTGACAAGGAGGGCACCCCTCTCAATAATCTCACGATTGACACTTGCAAGTTGACCGATGAGAAGAACATGGGTGTGCATCTTCAGGGATTGGCACAACGTACCGACACACACGGCCAGTACCAACGTGTCGGCGAGGTTTATGGCTTCCCGATCGCCATTATCTCGGAACGAGTGTTGGACGAAGGCAGTGAGAAAGTCCAGAACCGCTTTGTGGTCGAAGGCAACTACAAATACAAGTTCAACAACGGCTACATAGCCATGTCGGACACCCATGCCGCCTGCATGAACTTCGTCAACGCTCTGGAGAAGATTCCCGGCATCATCGCCCAGTATGAGGAACGAACCGTCAAACTCAAAGCCGATGTTCCGACCCTCGAAGGAATCATGTCGAAGAAATGGGGCAAGGAGGACGAATTGAAGCAACTCAAATCCGACCTCGCCGCCCTCGACCGAAAGATCCAAGCCGAAATTGCCCCTAAACCCGAACAAGCCGACGGTGTTGAGAACAAGAAAGCCGAAGCTAATACCATTGATGCTCCCTCAACGGAAGCAAAGAAGTCAATGGTTGCAGAACCGATAATAGATTATACCTCTGTCAATGTAAATCTTTCGGTGTCCAAAGCGTATATTATGAGACATTAAAAATGAATGTTATCGCTTATGGCGTTGCTGACCGTATTGGTTGGCAACGCCACTAATTTTGTAAAAAAGTCGAACCTTATGGCTATCTATGCGTTTGGATAAGCCTGTGTGCTCATCACGTATTATGAAACGCTTCAAGCCTCGGCACATTCGCCCATCATCGGATATGGTCATGTGGTAAAGAAAGTGGAGAAAATTGGATACGGTAAAAAACATATACAATTGTATAGTCGTAAACTGATATAATTGTATATTTTCTTTTAAGAAATCGTATTTGAGCGCATTTTTATAATATAATGATGCTAATGGTTCAATTTTTCGGACTATTACAACCTATAACTGAAAAATTTTCATTACCTTTGCCAAAAAATTATGCCATGGCAAAAATCAATAGACTCAAAAGTATTCTTGCTGAAAAGAATCGAACCAATCTATGGCTGGCATCTCAGCTCGGGGTCAACTCCACTACAGTGTCCAAATGGTGTACCAATTCTTCTCAACCGGATATTTTGATGATATTGAGAATTGCGCAATTGCTTGACATCGGGATAAAGGAGTTCTACGATGAGAGGATTGTTGATAAATATGAAGTATGGCAACAGTAATTGAAAAAATGAGGAAACTGATATTATTCATATTTCTTATAATGACATTGCCGTTTATGGTAATGTTCATTGGTTGTGGTCATAAGTCCGAGGCTTGGGATACTATGGACACGGCAGAGGTACTTATGGACTCCATGCCAGATTCTGCTTTAACTGTATTATCCTCGATTGAAAAGACTTCACTTGGAGACGATAAGGAAAAGGCTCGGTATGCACTGCTGATGTCAATGGCACTTGATAAGAATTACATTGACACGACCTCTTTTGATGTCCTTCAGCCGGCAATCGACTATTATCTTGAGAAAGGTACCCCCGAGGAACGATTGCGTACCCTTTACTACCAAGGCTGTATATTTCTGAACAAGTCTGACTTTGATATGGCAATGCAATGCTATCTTAAAGCGGAGGATCTAAAAGATGAATGTAAAGACACTATTACATATGCCAATATGCTCGTCGCTCAGGGTAATATATATGCCAAGTCTTGTCAGATAGAAGGTTATGTAAGGAATAATCTATGTGCGTCAGAATTATATAATAAGATTGGAGAACAGCGTCGGGAATTGTCAAGTCTTATCCGAGCATTGGATGGCTGCATTAGTTTGGGAAACATAGAAAGGTCGGATAGTCTCATGTCGCGCACAGACTCTCTTGTTCAAATACATCCTGAACTAAATGAAGCATCAATAAGGGTAAAGATGACTTATGGTATTCGCTTTAATTCAGATAGTGTTATAAACAATATCTTGGGATCAATTTCTGATCTCACTCAGTATGATGATGAAACCAAACTTGACATCACTTTAGGATACCTGAATCTGAATGAACCTCTCAAAGCAAAAATGATCTTTGAATCAATTGCCCCAGATAATCCCAAGACGAATTCTTTTAGATAAGTACTTCAGAAAAATAAATGAACATATCAAGCTCTCATAGTAAAGTTGATGC
>NZ_SRYB01000013.1:0-119285 GCF_004793975.1 Lepagella muris | reverse complement strand
TGACATGGATCTGCAACTCGTCTGACAATGGTGATGCCGCAGGCATACTGATGGCACGGCTTGTGCAGCTGAAGAAGAACCACGGATGGAGCATCCTTGTCATTGCCCACACCCCGAAACGTAGCCTGAGAAACCCAATTGACCAGAACACACTTGCAGGAAGTAAGAAGCTGATGAATTTCTTTGACAGTGCGTTTGCAATAGGCAGAAGTGCCAAGGACGAGAACCTACGGTATATCAAGCAGATAAAATGCCGTTCCGGTGCCTTCGAATATGGAGAGGACAACGTGATAGTGGCTGATATTGTCAAGGAACCAAACGGTTATCTGCATTTCAATGAGATCGGACATGACAGAGAAACCAACCATCTGAGAGAGAAATCTGATAATGATGTCAATATGATTAAAAACAATATAATCGAGCTCAGACGGAAAGGGAAGAGTTATCGGGAGATTGCTGCCGAGTTAGGGATTAGCGTTGCCAAGGTGCACCGAACTCTGGTGAATGTCGATATCAGCAAATAACGGCTTGATAGCTGTTCCAACCGTTTCGCCTGTTTCGCTTGTTTCGCTGTTTCGCTTGTTTCACCCGAAACAGGTGAAACAGATGAAACAAGTGAAACGCCATGAATCACTATAATCTGACAAAAACTCACAGCCATGTTATACCGACGCCCAATTCAATTAGACCCCACCAGCCGCAAGACGATATGCCCTAACTGTGGGAAAAAGAGATTCGTCGACTATGTTTATTCCGACGACAAGACACCGGTAGCCTCCGGCACCTGTGGGAAATGTGACCGTGCCGACCATTGCGGCTACCACTACCCTCCCAAGGACTATTTCCGTGACCACGACTTCCGACGCCTGTCACGCCGTCACCCGTATCTCCGACAGAGAGTGCTGCGTCCCACCTCACTCATCTCCGAGAGCCCCACATTCATACCGAAAGAGATAGTGTTTGCATCAATGACCAACTACCACCGCAATCCACTTGTCAGTTTCCTGCACACTCTCTTCGACTCCAACGCCGGACAAGAGATTCCCGGAATTGTTGAATCGACAGTGACAAAATACGGTGTGGGTACCTCCACACGCTACGGCGGCTCGACCGTGTTCTGGCAACACGACATCTACGGTAATTTCCGCACCGGTCAGATAATCGGCTACGACTCTGACACCGGCAAACGGGTGAAGGGACAACAGAACTACGTGCATTCCGTATTGTCTGACAGGTTCCCCGATTTCCAGCTGCGGCAATGCTATTTCGGGAGTCACCTGTTGCGCATATCTGACAAAGAACGGAACGCAAAGAATGAGTTACGTCGAGAACTGGGTATCACCGAGGAATTTGAGCCGACGATATGGCTATTTGAGTCGCCGAAGGCGGCACTCATTGCCGACATAGCCCTGACGTGGGGAGGGATGCAGGGAGCCTACCTTCCTATGGCAACCTTCGGTTGTGCGGGACTCAACCCCAAGGCAGAATGTTTCCTTGACCCATACGACAAGCACCAGGCACTTCGCGGACGCACTGTAATCCTCTTCCCCGACAATGGCAAATACGACGAATGGAAATCAAAAGCCGACCAACTGCGCCCATACTGCCAGGAAGTGACCATCTCCTCCGTCATGGAAGAATGGCATCGCCCCACTCACACCTCCGCAATCACCCCGACAACACATACAATCGAACCGGGCGATGGTTTCGACGACCTCATCATCCGACACGTCCAAGCCCACCAACCCATCTGGCATCTCCTGACCTCCTTCTGACCATCTCTAATTATTTTTGAGAGCGTTATATAATTAAGGACCTGAACCTTATCTATGCGAGATATCTTCAGTGTCAGTCATCGTCACTTTTGCCTATATAATTAATGAATTTACTTAGATATGAGGTTTTATATGGTGTGCTCGTGCTCCGCACGATTCGTACATACAATCACATCTTCAGGTCGCCATCTTTCTTCCAATATATCAGCCATTTTATGTATTGTTTTAATAATTCCGGTTGTAAATTTCAAAAATAATGCCCCACCTATGCCAATATCGGGATAGGCGGGGCATTTTCAGATTTATTTTGTGGCTTTGAAATTGAAGATGGGGCGGATCGTGGTGGCGATGGTTACGGTGTCGCTGATGTTGCTGACTATCTCGGTAGCAGGTTTGTAGACCATCGGCGATTCGTCGCGTGTAAAGTCGGTGATGCACTCTGAGTAGATCCCTTCCATCGATGCCTCGAAGTCTTCCATCGTTACCTCCCTGTATGCCTGTATACGGCTCATCACCCGTCCGGCTCCATGCGGCGCAGAGCTGTTCCAATCTGCATTACCTTTGCCTACACATATCAATGAACCGTCACGCATATTGAGCGGTATGATGCACCGTTCGCTTATGGCAGCCGAAATCGCCCCCTTGCGTATTACATTGTCGTCACTGATATAGTTGTGGACACTCTCAAACTCCTCCATGATCTCCACACCGGGGAAGAATTTAAGCAAGAGCAATGAGATCAGTTTCCTGTTAAGCACCGCCCATCGCTGGCAAAGACGCATATCGTGAAGATATCGCTCTCTCCCCTCACACTCCAGATAACAAAGATCGGCGGGAAGCGACGGCTCCGCTGCATGGTATTCCTTACGCATCCTCTTTATAACCTCCTGAAGTTCGGAGCGACGCCCTGCTGCCTTATATTCCTCAATCGTGTGCTTTATCGACTCCTCAAAATCATCCGCACCATCAGTAAGATGCTTCACCGCTTTAGCCTGATAGATCTCAGCCACCTGCTTGCCAAGATTACGCGACCCGGTGTGAATCACCAGATAGACATCACCCTTATCATCCCTGTCAAGCTCTATGAAATGGTTGCCACCGCCAAGCGAACCTATCGACTTATTGATACGGTCGGTAAATTTCAACTCCCTGTAGCAGTAGAGTTCCGTGACAAGCCGCTTTGCCTCACGGTATATCTCCATCTCCTCACCCACGAGCGGACGGAACCCGAATCTATCCTCACGCACAATCTTACCGGAGGGTACGTTCCCGCGGATATGCTCATTGAAAGCATGGAAATCTATCTCCACGACATTGCCGAGATTAAGCACACGCATACCGCATCCGATATCCACCCCCACGATGTTTGGAATCACCTTATCGCCGAGGTTACCCGTGAAACCTATCACGCATCCGGCTCCGGCATGCACATCAGGCATAATACGCAGTTTTTTATCGGAGAATACGTCAATCGACAGCAGACGCGCGATCTGCTCCATTGCAGAATCCTCAACGTTGTCGGTGAATATCTTCACGTCATATCCTTCTATTCCTTTCATATCAATCTGTTTTTAATGATTTTAATATTGTTTATTTATTGAGTGCAAAGTAAGACAATAGGTGCGCCATCTAATGGCGCACTTCAATATTTTTTTGTAATTTCGCAAAAAAATTTCAAAACATGCCTCTCAACAGAAACACACTGATGCGATTGCGCACCATCGACGCCTGTCTTTGCCGCCGTCAACGCCGTTGGACCCTTGAAGACCTTCGGACAGCCTGCGAGGATGCCCTATATGAATATGAGGGGATCTCATCAATATCAAAGCGCACCATCCAGCGAGACATCGAACTGATGCGTAGCGGCAAACTCGGCTACAATGCCCCTATCATCGTCATGGAGAATAGGTATTACACATACGAAGATCCGGATTTCAGTATCACGCAACTCCCCCTCTCGAAGCAAGATATCTCGGAACTATCGGCAGCTATGGAGATAATACGCCACTATGGTGGGTTCCGCGACATGGCGGGACAGGAGGATATACTCGCTCGTATTCAAGATAAAATACAGAGCAGCGAGTCCCATCGTCAGGTGGTGTTCATCGACACCAACAACCGGCTGAAAGGGCTTGACTTTCTTTCCGTGCTATATGACCATATCATAAGAAAGGATGCCATTGAAGTGATCTATCAATCTTTCAAGGCGCGACGCCCAACCTGCCTATTCATCTCCCCTTACCTATTGAAGGAATACAACAACCGCTGGTTTCTCGTGGGATACAATCATAAAAAGCACGATATACAGACCATCGCGCTTGACAGGATTTTCAAGGTGGTGCGTTCAAGCCGCACTCCTTATAAGGAGAATACATTCTTTGAGCCGGAGCAATATCTTGATGATATGGTAGGGGTGACACGCGACATCGATTCCTCTCCCCAAGAGATTACAATAAGAATCGACTCCGACCAGGCTCCATACGTACTGACCAAACCTATACACCATTCCCAACAACTGATAAGGGAGAATAATGACGGGAGCATCGTGATAATGCTGAACGTAATTCCCAATCATGAATTGGAACGTGTCATACTCGGATATGGTCGGCACATAGAGGTGGTGTCGCCTCCGGAAATACGCCGTCATATCGCCAACCATGTGAAGACTTCAGCATCCTTCTATAAAGATGCAGATGCAAAAGCGTAGCGGTATCCGACATTCATGACAAAACAAACCGGAAATATCTCCGTTTAATAATTCAGAGTTTATGTGGTATCGGATTTTTAACAAATATTGTAAACAGGTAAAAATTGGAAGAGAAAGGTAAATTAGGACTCTGGAGACTGGTGGCTATAGTCTTCGGATCGGTGATTGGCGGAAGCATTTTCAATATCGCCCAGAATATGGCACATGGGGCGGCTTTGGGAAGCGTGCTATGCGCGTGGGGAATCACCGGCATCGGTATAGGGATGCTCGTATCCACGTTTAAGATTCTTGCTAAAAAACGTCCTGACCTAACCGCCGGAATCTATCAGTATGCACAGGTGGGATTCGGCGACTGGTGGGGATTCAACATGGCGTGGGGTTATTGGTTGTGTGTGATTTTGGGCAATGTCACGTATGCAGTACTTCTGAATGACTCCATAGGGGCGTTTCTTCCCGTGCTGAACGAGCATGGATGGCAGACAGTGGTATTCGGCTCAGTGCTGATATGGCTGATGTACTACATCGTCACACGTGGCATACAATCCGCCTCCTACATCAATACCCTGCTCTCTGTGCTTAAATTCAGCTGCATCATCTTCATCATCATTATCCTTGCCGTCAGCGCGAAGGTCGGCATGTTCACCCTTGACTTCTGGGGAAACCTGAATCCGGAACTTCCATCCGTAGGCGCACAGGTCTCCTCATGTATGCTCGTCACCATCTGGAGCTTCCTCGGTATTGAGGGGGCAGTGATGATGTCGTCGCGTGCAAAGAGACATTCCGACGTGGGGAAAGCTACAATCACCGGATTTCTTCTCGCCCTGATGCTCTACATCCTTGTCACCACACTGTGCTTCGGAATCATGACCCAACCGGAACTCGCTGCGCTCCCCAACCCTTCGCTGGCATACGCGCTGGAGGTGTGCGCCGGACCATGGGCAAAATGGTTTGTGATCTCGGCAATAATCCTCTCCGTAGCGGGGGGCTTTGTGGCATGGACGCTCCTGTGTGCGCAGACACCCTACGAGGGAGCCGTAGTGAAGATACTCCCCCGTCAGTTCCTGTCGGTCAACAGGCATGGTGTGCCTGCATACGGGATGAGAGTTTCCTCCATAGCCATGACCTTATGCCTGCTGCTCGTGGTCACAGCCGAAGATGTATATCTTGCTGCCGTCAATCTCGCATCCATGATGATACTCCCGTGCTACCTATGCTGCGGATTATATCTTCTGAAACTAATCTTCTGTAACCGCGTGTGGACGTCAAGAAACAAGAAACTTCCGGCAATCATAGTCATAGCGACCGGCACCACCATCTACTGCATATACTCCATCTGGGCAGGTTCGCTATCACTCCTCGTCATGACCTCGATGTTCTACACCGCCGGTTTCCCATTTTTCATAATGGCACGCCGCCAGCATCGTCAGAACGGCACTTCCTCCACGGATAAAATAATATCCACAAGAGAGTCGGTAATGTCGGGAGTGATGCTTATTCTCGCCTGCCTATCCATATACATGCTTGCCACGGGGCGATTCGCATTATCATAATGCCACAGACGACAGGTAGTTTTACCTGAAATTTTCAAGGAAATATAACAATTATCTCAATTTTATCATTTTCTTAAAATTATTTTTCTTATCTTTGTGGCGAAGATGTGTAACATCAAAGCCTTATTCTAACAATTCACACTGATTAATCATGAAAAGACTAATCATTCCCGCATCTCTCCTGATGGCATCCCTTTCTGCATCAGCGGTAAGCCCGTTGTGGATGCGCGATGTAAAGATTTCCCCTGATGGGAAAACGATTGCTTTCTCCTATAAAGGGGATATTTTCACAGTGCCCTCAACCGGAGGAAATGCCACCCGACTCACTACGTCGGCGGCGTATGAAAGCACACCGATATGGTCGCCCGACGGCACCAAGATAGCATACGCTTCTGACCGGAACGGTGGCAAGGATATTTACATTATCCCTTCAAAGGGTGGACAGTCCACCCGTCTTACGTTCAACTCCGTGGCAGAGACTCCGGAAGCCTTCTCCCCCGACGGCAAGAACGTGATTTTCTCCGCCTACATACAGAAACCGGCTGTCAACATCTCCGGTCCACACAGATCGCAGAGTGAGCTATATTCAGTCCCGGCTGAGGGCGGGCGTCCCGTACAGATACTCTCAACTCCGGCAGTGAGCGTGGCAATGCGCCCCGACGGAAGTTTCCTTTATGAGAATGTTAAGGGTTCGGAAGACAAATGGAGAAAACACCACACCTCTTCCGTGACGCGTGATATATGGATGTATGAACCATCTTCAAAATCATACACTAACCTTACTGCACGTGCCGGCGAAGACCGCGAACCGGTGATTGCCCCTGACAATAGCAGCTTCTATTTCCTGAGCGAACGCGACGGCGGATCGTTCAACATCTACAAGCAACCGATCGCACAGAATGCCTCGCCGGAGAAACTCACCTCATTCACGAAACATCCGGTGAGATTCCTCAGTGCTGCTAAAGACGGCTTGCTCGCTTTTACTTTCAATGGCGAAATCTACACGATGCAACCGGGAGGAAAGGCAAAGAAACTTCCGATTGAGGTAATCGACGACTTCTCTGAAGACGTAAAGGAGATACCCTTCTCAAAGGTGCAGGGGGCGGTTGTTTCCCCCGACGGCAAACAGGTGGCATTCACAGTAAGAGGCGAGGTGTTTGTGACCTCTTCCGAATACCCCTCCACCAAACAGATAACCCATACTCCCGGCGTGGAATCAAGGATATCATGGGGAAGCGACGGACGATCCCTATATTATGGCTCTCTGCGCAACGGCAAGAGCAACATCTACAAAGCTACCATCAAACGCGATGATGATCCCAATTTCTCCAATGCGACACTTATTGAGGAGACTGCATTGTTCCCCGACGACGGCGTGGAGAGAAGTCATCCCTCCATCTCTCCCGACGGGAAAAAGATGGTATTTACAGAAGACCGCAACAAGCTGAAGGTGATGGATCTGGAGACAAAGAAGGTAAAGACGCTCTCCGACGACAGAATCGCCACTTCTCGCTCCGGCAGCATCAGCGTGGAATGGAGTCCCGATAGCAAATGGGTGACTCTCGAAGTTATGAACCCGATGCACGAGCCGTATGACGACATTGCGATAATCAACGTGGATAATGCCGAGTTTATCAATCTTACCAATACCGGATATTTCGACCAGAACCCACGTTTCAACAGCGACGGCACTGCCGTAATATTCGATTCCGAACGCTATGGCATGAGAAACCATGCATCTTGGGGATCTCAATCCGATGTCTTCATGGTGTTCCTCACAAAAGAGGCATACGACAAATACCGTCTGTCGGAAGAGGACTTCGCCCTGCTGAAAGAGATTGAGAAACAGCAGAAGAAGGATGCCGACAAGAAGGATAGCACTGACAAGTCGAAGAAGAAGGATGCTAAAGATAAGAAAGATTCAAAGGATAAGAAGGAATCCGGAAAGGAGGATAAGGAAAGCAAGGATATCAAGATTGACCGAGAAGGCATTCAGGACCGTATCGTGCGTCTGACCCCCACTTCCTCTTCTCTCGTTGACTTCACATTGTCGAAAGATGGCGAGACTCTCTATTTCATCACATCATTCGAGGATGGCTACGATCTTTGGAAGAAGGATCTACGTAAGGGCGACATATCAATCGTGAAGAAATTGGGCAACTCCCCCGCCGGGATACAGACCACGGCTGACGGAGGCATGTATCTTGTAGGTTCCACCGTAAAGAAATTCACACCCTCTTCCGGCAGCATCAAACCAGTGACCACTTCCGGATCTGTTAAGATCGATCCCTACAAGGAGCGTGAGGCAATGTATGAATATATGGCTATCGAGGCTAAAGAACGTTTCCTTCTCCCCGAAATGCCTATCAACTGGAAGGAGTATGTCGACAACTATCGCAAGTTCCTCCCCCATATCAACAACAACTATGACTTCCAGGCTCTTCTCAGCGAGATTCTCGGTGAGGTCAACGTGTCGCATTCCGGAGGTAGATACTACAGCAGTCCCGCAAAAGAGGCAACAGCTTCTCTCGGTTTGATATTCGACCTCACCTCCGACAAGGATGGTCTTCTGATTGAAGAGATTGTTGAGGGTGGTCCGTTTGACAGAGCCACTACCCGCGTTAAGGCAGGCGATATGGTTGAGGCAATCAATGGCGAGAAAATCAAGAAGGGTGAGGATTGGACCTCCCTCCTCAACAACACCGCCAAGAAGAAGACTCTCGTGGCATTCGCAAATCCTTCCACCGGAGAGAAATGGGAGGAGGTTGTTCTCCCGATCACAACGGGCAAGATGAGCGACCTTATGTATGAACGTTGGGTGAAGAGGAACGAACATATCGTTGACAGTCTTTCCAACGGACGTCTCGGATACGTACATATAGAATCAATGAACGACGACAGCTTCCGCACAATCTATGCGAAGATTCTCGGTGAGTACAATACTCGCGATGGTATCGTGATCGATACTCGTTGGAATGGTGGCGGTCGTCTGCATGAGGATATTGAAGTGCTCTTCAGCGGCGAGAAATACTTCACTCAGGAGAATCATGGCAGAAATTCGGCTGAGATGCCATCACGCCGATGGAACAAGCCGACAATCATGATCACCGGTGAGGCTAACTACAGTAATGCACACGGCACACCTTGGGTATATAAATTCAAGAATCTCGGTAAGCTTGTGGGTATGCCTGTGCCGGGAACGATGTCAAGCGTGAACTGGATCACGATGCAGGATCCCTCCATGGTATTCGGTATCCCTGTGACAGCCTATCGTCTTGCCGACGGCACAATCCTCGAGAACACTCAGCTCGAACCGGACATCAAGGTGGAGAATCTTCCCGCCGACGTAGTGAAAGGTCACGACGCCCAGCTTGAGACAGCCGTCAAAGAGCTCCTGAAAGAGACCAAGAAGAAATAACAACAGCAACTTCAATCTGACGCCCCTAAGTTCAATTGAAGTCAACTACATCTATCTCGCTTAAAAGTGACCTCAAAAGTTATACGAAAAACTTTTGGGGTCACTTCATTTTTATGAAATAATCTCTAATAAATAAGATTGTTATTACGTTAAAAAATATTATGATTGAGTAATTTTACTCGAATTACTTGATTATACGTGTTAAAATGCTCGATTTTTCAGAAAGTTTTTTAACACTTATGACAACCACAAAAAGTCCATCATAAAAATTACGGAAATAATAAAGACGAACTATTATGATTCTCAGTTTACGTATCAAGAATTTCTATTCGTTAAGAGATGAAGTTGTGATTGATTTCACAGCAAATATGAACTCACGTAATTCTCGTAACGCTCAACCCAATAGCTTAATAGATTTTCACGGAGATAAGTTTGTTAATATTATTGGATTGTTCGGTGGTAATGCAGCCGGAAAGTCAAACCTAATCAAGGCAATGGACTATTGCAGAAATCTCATCCTGACTTCCCATCTCAATAATGAGGGGGATGAATTGGGCAACGTGTCATTTAAGTTTGGAGGAAATATGCCCTCCGAATTTTATATAGACTTTGTTACTGATGGTATTGAATATGAGTATTCATTTGAGATATATGGTGGGGTCATAACGTCGGAAGAACTATATTATTATCCCAATAAACGAAAATCAAGAATATTCTCTCGTACTGAGACCACTTCATACTACTTCAAAAAGGGAGTCATACCACGTCCGTCAGAAGTAGTGGCTAACACGGGTCCGAAGACACTGTTTTTGAGCAGGGCAAGTTCAATGCAGAAGGAGATTGCTCAGAAAGTTTTTCGATTCTTCCTTAATGAAATGATGGTAGGACGCGGATCTGTTGATTTATCTAATTTATCTGTAGCAGAATTTGAAAACGACAAGAAATTATTGCTCATGGGGCTTGAAGTGTGTGACAGTGACATAATTGATATAACATTATCTGAAAATATGTCTGGTCAACTTATTTTGCAAAGTTTTCATCGGGAAAATCCCGAACTGCCATTTGATTTTATAAAGGAGGAATCAGACGGTACTAAGAGTCTGCTGACGCTATTGATTATCATCCTACGTAAGATTACTGCCGGAGCCACATTCTTTATAGATGAATTTGACCTGAAGCTGCATCTGCGGTTGGCTGAATTTATACTTGATTTGGTCAGGTCGTCCAAATCAGCACAGATGGTCTTTACCAGTCACAATCCATTGTTGATTGATACCGACTCGCTAAGACCGGAGCAAATAGTATTTGTAAGTAAACAGTCTGATGGTAATTCAGAATTTGTCTCACTCGCTGAATTTGTGGGAATAAACAAAATCAAAGACATTCGACAGGCTTATCTTCAAGGACGCTTTGATGGAGTGCCTTATATTGGAAGTGCTCGTTCCCTCATCTCCGAAATCACATTGAATCATGAGAAAGCGTAAGATATCAAAGAAAAAAGAACCTCGTACTGTCTTCTTGGTTATATGTGAAGGTGAAACAGAACGAGAATATGTTGAAATCTTGAAACTATGGTACCGTCTTCCTGTTGTTATCAAGACAAGAGTGAGCGGGAATAAGATAAACCAACGACTCGTAGACCAATATATATATGAACTTGGACTTGATAAGGATGACGATTATAGGGTTTTCTTCGTCTATGACGCAGATATAAAAGATATTGTTCATCGGCTTAAATGTATGCAAGGAACGCTAATATTATCCAATCCCTGTATCGAACTTTGGTTTATGCTTCACTCTAAGAAATTTGGCAAAGTATGTGATTCTGCATCCATTGTCAAGGAATTGAAATCTTCTGATACAGTGTGGACAAATTACCAAAAAGGACAATTCAGTTACGACCAATCAAAATTTTTAATGACACATACAAATAAGGCATCCGAAAATGCCAGCAAATTACGTTGGCCTGACAATCCATCTACAAATATGAGTGTTTTTATCGACTCTTTGGAAAGTGTTAAAAAATATTGAAGCTGATAAAAAAAGTCCGTCAGAAGTGTTAAAATGGTCATTTTAGAGGTATTTTAACACTTCTGACGACCCCAAAAAGTCCGTCAGAGTCTATTTTCAGTATTTTGCATGTAAGAGGAAAAAACTATTTTTTGGCGGACTGTTGTGGGCTTCTTTAAATTTTTTGCTAATTTTGCAGTTACATTTATCCGTTGAGAATATCTGCATCGGAAAATCAATGTAATTTATCAGATGAAGACCAATTACCGCATTTTCTCCTGGATGGGAATAGCTGCCGTCGCATTACCGATCTTTGCAGCCCAACCAAACCTTCCCAAAGTAGAGATACTCGGCAAAGAGTATTTCTATCACGAAATAAAAAAAGGGGAATCCATATATGGAATAGCAAAGCAACATGGCTGGGATTTGAACGAGCTGATCAAACTGAATCCTAATGCCTCTTCCGAGATGAAAAAAGGATCGCGTCTATATTATCCCGTAGATGCTCCCGTTTCCGGCAATAATACCAATAGCGGCAATTCTGACAGGAATGTCAATAATGTCGTTTCTGACAATAATGACAATATTGTCAGAAATGACAGCAATGACTCTGCCGACTCTGCCGAACAGACCTCTTACGAACCCATCCGCCACGTCGTGAGAAAAGGCGAGACCGTATATAGTATCTCACGCCAATACAACGTGCCTCTTGAGCAGATATATGAGGCCTACCCAAATGCAAGATATGGTATCAAGGCGGGTGAGACAATCGTAATCCAGCAATCGCCGGAAACTGTATCCGACAAATATCTATATTATGTGGTGAAACATGGCGACACTCTCTATTCCCTCGCCAAGAGATACCACACGACGGTGGAAGATATACTCTCTGCCAACCCTGCCGTGTCGGAAAAGAATTTCAAGGCGGGCGAAACTGTGAGGATTGCAGTAAACTCCAACAGTAAGAACGTGCATACCGAAACGGTCGAGGAGGAACGTCTTGCAAGCGTTGAGAGCTATAAGGTCGGAAAGAATGAGACGTGGGAAACCATTTCTCAAAAGACCGGCGTGGATGAATCCACTCTCCGCGATGCCAACGAGAACACTACCAACCTCAAGAAAAACACCATTGTAAACGTGCCTGTCGTGGAGACCGTGCAAGTTGAGAAAGTGGTGGAGACGCAAGACCCCAGAGAATTGTCGTCGGAAGGGATACAGGAGATGTATGATTCTATCCACAACATCGATTCCGATCGAGAGCTCCTTAATGAGGTGAAAGTAGCTGCCATTCTCGACGAACCGACTTCAAAAAAGGATGTCGACTTTACAAGAGGGTTCCTTCTCGCAATTGATGAGCTGAAGAACTCCCCTTATAAGATCAATTTCAAGGTTATTGACGGAAGGGGTGCCACCACAAGCGTGACAGATGCTCTTGACGATTTTGAGCCGAACCTTATCGTGGCTACTGCCGACAAGAATTTCCCCGCTTTCCTTGCTGACTATGGCAACACCAACCATATCGAGGTGGTCAACGTATTCGATGTGAAGAACGAGCTGTTTGAAGACAATCCCTCAATGGTGCAGATTCTCCCCCCGTCAACATTCTTTAACCAGCATCTTGCCGACAGAATCTACGATGAATATTCCAGTAGGAAGGTAATCGTAGTAGGTAATGAGGATGCCAACGATGGTATCGCGGAAATACTTCTTCCAAAATACTCGTCTGATAAAGTGACAAAGAGAAGTATTGCCGCCCTCTCCGATACTGAACTGGGCGAGACTGATTCCTACCTCATATATGCCTATTCCAACAAGAAAGAGGAGATTTCGGATATCCTTCATTCTGTAGACAATCTGAGGGAGAAATATCCCGCCACATCTATAACCCTGGTGGGACGTCCGAGCTGGGTGATGCTTACCGACACCTACGGCGACCGCTTCTCCGATGCCGAGGTATTGATCCCTTCAAGAGTATGGTTTGATGCTGACTCATCCCATGGCTCAAGGTTTAATGCTTCCTTCTCCGACATGTATGGCGGACATCCGGTGAAATCCTTCCCCAACTTCGCGGCAAGCGGGTATGACGTGGCAAAATACTTCATACCCTCCACTGCAGCAAACGGAGGCGACTTCAACCGTGGATTCTCCGGCAGTGATGACCCAACCATTCAGACCGATATAAACCTTGTCAGAGTCAATAACTGGGGTGGATTCATCAATCCGACAGGCTACCTGCTCAAATTCCGTAAGGGGGGATTTATTGATAAAGAATTAGTGAAATGAGATTCGGAAAGTCAATAATATCCCTTTCATCAGGCAAATGGATGAAGTCGGTGCTGGCATCCGCAATGCTGTTGTCGGCAGCATCAGCTGTAGCGCAGACCCACTACAGCTCAAACGTGGCTATCGGCGTCAAGGGGGGTGCAACATTGTCTGAGGTATTTTTCAATCCATCCGTCCGTCAGAAATTCAACCCGGGTATGACTGCCGGCGTGATGGTGAGATATGTAGAGGAGGATCATTTCGGACTTCTCGCAGAGCTTAATTTCGTGCAGCGTGGATGGAGCGAGAATTTTGAAGAGGCTCCATATAACTACAGCAGGACGCTCAATTATGTGGAACTTCCGGTGATGGCACACATCTATTTCGGACGACGTGGCAAATTCTTCTTCAATGCCGGACCACAGGTAGCGTTGTTCCTCGGTGAATCCACAAGTGCGAATTTCGATCCGAAACAGATGGCATCACTCCCCGATTTCCCGTACAACAACCGCATGAACGAGCAAATGCTAATGGATGCGACTCAGAAACTGGACTATGGCATTTCAGCAGGGTTAGGCGGTGAGTTCAACCTAAACAAACGCAACTCGCTATGCATTGAAGCCAGATTCTATTATGGACTCGGCAACGTATTCCCCTCAAAACGGACGGATACTTACAGTGCTTCAAACCAGATGACAATCTCCGCGACAATCGGATACTGGTTCAGGGTAAAATAATGCCGATTCTGTAATTAATGTCATTATTGTCAAATTGCCAATAATGACAGGATTGTCAGAATTATCAGAATTTAAAATAGAAAATCCGGATTCAAAATGGTTTTGAATCCGGATTCCTTTTTTCAATTATCTTTCAATCAGAGTCCTATCTCTGATAGGATCATCAAATAGATTACGCATGCCGGCATAACAAAGAGCAATGAATCGATGCGGTCAAGTATGCCGCCATGACCGGGGATCAGTGAGCCTGAATCCTTTATATGCAGGCTGCGCTTAAGCATTGATTCCACGAGATCTCCCCATGTGGAGAAGAGGCAGACCACTACCCCAAGACCGACCCAGCCATATACGCTTATCTCCAACCCGAAGAAGGTGGAGGCATAGATACCGAACAGGACTGATGCAATGACGTCGAATGCCAGACCTCCGAAGAATCCTTCCCACGATTTCTTCGGGGATATACGCTCAAACAGCCGATGACGTCCCAACATGCTCCCCACAAGAAATGCACCCGTATCGTTTAGCCATATCAGTATGAAGATGGCAAGCACTGCGTGGAGATGCCTCACGTCGGCGAGAAGCACCATCAATCCTAAGGGCAGACCGATATATATCTGCGACATGAAGGACTTCGCTATGGACGTTATAGGGGTCGTGCTCTTGATGTAAAGCTGCAACGTCATACGCAGCAGCATTATAAACACCCATATTACCAACGGATAAAACAGCCGACCAAATACCAGCATGACCACACCAAGCATATCAAGACCCATGATCAGCGGACCTCCGGAGCCCATCTTTTCCGTAATCTTATCAAACTCGTAAACTGCCAGCAACGCACATACCGTCGCCAGACAGCTGAACGGAGTCAATCCCCAAAATATACACCCTATGATCAGTCCGGCATAGATAAGCCCTGACACTGTTCTTACTGATAATTTTTTCAGATCCATTTCTCTTTTGTTTTTCGCTGCAAAAGTACAAAGAATTTAGAAATCTTCAAAAAATCGTCCGAATTTAAGACTTCGTTTCGAATTATATTCTATCAAAGAATCCCTCATATTCCTCATCTATAATCTTCCATTCACTATTTTTACGGCTTCCTGAACGAGAAATCCTGCCTGTATCTTGCAAGCGTTTTAGATTTTTTTGAACTTGACGTTGGGATATTTTTAGTTTTTCTGCCATCTGTGCAGTAGTTATCCGAGGATTCGTTGATATAATACTGTAAATTTGGCGACTCGCCCTCAAGAACTCTTTTCTGTCTTTTACGAACTGTTCATCCTTATTCGCGAACTCTTTTCCGTCATTCGCGAACTCTTTTCCGTCATTCGCGAACTCTTCCACATTACCCTCTTCACTTATTTCCACCCTATCATGGTCATAATTCAGATTCCACAGTATCACATGAAACTCTGAAGCATTAGAGTTAAACTCCGGTGCATGATAATCCAAAAGATGTTCGTAATGCTCATAAGTGTTTATTATCTTTTTCATTCCACTTCCTCGCCTTTCCATAAGTCCCAATCGACTGAAGAAATCTGCCAATAACGGATTCCTTCTTTTGGATGGAACAGTAAGTGGATTCAACTGCTGAATCAGTCTTCCATCCATCATACCTCCGGGAGAATATATTTCTAACCTATTATCATACATGTCAATATGAATTTCACTTCCCATTTGCACATAATCTCGATGGATAATTGCATTCACTATCGCTTCTGTCACTGCTCTCTCCGGATAATCGGGAAGTTCCTCACGATAATCATTCTTCTTCCTCCATTTCTTCTGCGAATTATTTCTGACAAAAGATACGGCATCCTGTAACTGACCAATTATACTACCGTCCAATTCAATGTCATCTATCGCTTCCCCCAATCCATTTGTCATGTCCAGACCATTCCAACGGGTACAGAATATGCGTGATTGTCGTAAAGGGGATTCATCAGCTAATAATGCGCCGGCATTCGTCAGATTACCATTCTCATCAATAATTCCCCATGACACAAACTCATTATCTTCAAATGAACGCTGTAATCTTTTGTAATGCACAGACTTTAGTTTGGAAAATGCCATATCTCCGAACTTGTAATTTGATGGCAGACTGTCGTAAGTTCTTCCGGAACCTCGCATAACAAGGTTCTTCAATTGAATACGGTCTGCAGTGACAGATTCATTGCCTATGCGTACAAATGCAAGACGTTGTTTGTCGCCAATATAATAATAAGGAGTTTCTTGTCCAGGATATACATGCAACACGACAAGCGTCTTACAATCAACTTTCTTATATTCAAGATTGACTGCCGGAACCGGATCAAGTTTGTTTTTTATCTCCTCGCTGATTCTCTCGGCATCACCTTCCGCATCATCAAGCCCGACTACTTGATTATCATCACTAATACCAAATATCAACATACCCCCTTCACCATTCGCAAAAGCAGACACACTTTTGAGCCAACTTTTAGGTCGTTTGATCTCAAGCATTTGTTTTTTGTCGTAGGCTGTTGCTTCTCCGATTAGTTTTTGTATTTCTATACTCATACGACATTATTTTGAAATCGTTTATCATTTCCAATGTATCAGCTTACGTATTATTTCTGCTGCCTTTGTAGGTCAGATTTCTTCGCGGAGCCATTTCTCCAATTCGGATTTCCATTGGTCTTTGTAGGTGAACCATTCGCTGTAGCCGTAGCCATGACCACCGTTGGGATAAATATGCATGGCTACGGGCACTTTGTTGCTGACTAATGAGGTATAGTAGTTTATGCTGTTGGCTACCGGAACTATATCGTCGTCTGATGACAGTATTAGGAAGGCTTTGGGAGTGTCGGGCGTGACCTGCAACTCGTTGCTGAATCTGTTCTGTAGATCGGCAGAGGGGTTCTCCCCAAGTAGGTTGGTCCTTGACCCGGCATGGGTGTATGACGGGTCCATTGTGATCACAGGATAGAAAAGTATCTGGAAATCGGGACGGGTTGCCGCGCTTGTGTAGTGGGTGGCGACGGTTGACGCCAGATGTCCACCTGCGGAAGCTCCCATTATGCCTACCTTTGACGGATCAACGCCCCATTCCTCGGCATGCTCCCTCACGAGCCGTATTGCCTGTTCTGCATCCGACAACGGTATCTCATGATTCCCCTGCGGCAGACGGTATTTGAGCACCACGTATGTCACGCCCTGATTATTGAGCCAATGAGCTATGTCGTGACCTTCATGTCCGGTGGCTTCCCATCCGTAACCACCGCCGGGGCACATGATTATTGCCTTGCCATTAGGTTTTGCCGCCTTATAGACCGTAATTGCCGGATCTCGGTTGAAATCCGCCTTCTCTACGATTGCCTTTGCCTGATCTGCTCCTACATTCTTATCCCACAGCATCATGTCAATCCTGTTCTGCTGCGCCATGACGCTGAATGAGATGCCCATAAATCCTGCCACCAAATATCTTCTGATTTTCATTCCCATGATATTATGTTATAAAAATTTGCATTGAGAAGAGATAGTCAATCTTTCCTCAATGCAAATTTAACAACAAATATTCATCTTGTCAAATTATTACGCCCTTATCAGATTCCCAATGTGACGCCTACGGTCAATGGGCGGAAATTCAGACCGGTCGGAGCGTCCATCACTTTCATCGGCGAATATCTCACGTAAAGACCGATGGCCTTGCAGAAGGATAGGGATGCGAAGAAGTCTACCGTAAACCTACGCGGCTCTATCTCCTTAGTGAATGATTCATGTCGGTTCCCATCCTCATCATCCCATACGCTTTTAAGGGAGGCATACGTATTGAAGTTCATTATCGGACCCGCCTTGAACGTCAGCGAGGATTTCGGCACGTCCCACTCATATAGCAACGGAAGCTGAAGGCTGAACACTTTTAACCGTGAGAATCTTCCTTCGGAATTACCGGGATAGTTGCCCCATCCGATACCCTTGTCGGCATTAGCCACGAGTGCCCTACCCGACGTCGTGACCTTATAGTTACGCCAGTCGAAGCCAAGTCCGAGCGATATCCTTGAACGACTGAACTCATAATACACGTTGAGACAACTTAGCCAACTTATCTCAAAAGATTTCGACCACTGAAGACCACCCTCCGGAGTCTGGTCGAGGGCATTGGTAAGCCCGATGCACACGCCATCTAACGAGACTCCCCAATGAGAGCCTTGATTCTCTTCTACATTCAGAAGATTACGGTTGTACCACCAACTGTTGAGAAAACCCTCCCGACTTTTGGAGCTTACCGATGATTCTGATGAATATCCCGTGAATACGGAGGCTATCAATTCCTCATCATCCGTCAGCGACCTCACCTCTACCTTGCTGCCCGATGCATTCTCCGTCACGACTACCTTGGAGGGCGTGGTGATATGCAGTATGGTATCGGGCTTCTCCTCCTGTGAATATGACGTTTCCGGCAGCAGCATGGTCAATGATGCGAGAGCTGCCAATGTAAATATCCTTATTGATTTCATAATTTTAATTCCGTTTTAAATAAGAAGTAGACAAATTTATAAGCTATTCAAATCCGGTAGACTCCGGTTTTAGATCCCCGGTGTTTGGAATAATGGATCAGAAAGTCAGCAGATCCACGCCTATTGACCATCCCTTTAACTCCGGTCCGAAACCTGCGCCGAACACCGACATAGGGCTCCACGTGGCATAGATACCTATTCCCTCTATAGTAAGCGAGGCAAACAGGTCGGCTGTGAACAGACGCTGTTGGAAATGCTTGTATTTCACGCTCTCCCTCTCATCGCCAGATATAGTCTGAGTTTTGCTTGAAGCATACGTATTGAGATTGGCAACTCCACCTATCGAAAAGTTACCCACCTTGCCGAGAGGCACGTCAAGAAGCACCGGTATATGGAACCGCCAGACATCAAAACGCGACTTATCAACCTTTATGCCTTCCGAAATCTTCCGGAACACGAGGGCATCCCCATGCTTGGCATAGCAGAACCCATCCTGCGCAAGAAAACGCATCATTCCAAAACCTGCTCCGATAGAAAATCCTACTGTCTGCGGTCCGTGGTCCCAACGCACTCCCACAAGATCCCTTACGCCGACCTCGAAACCGTTCTTCACCTCCCGGCGGTCGTTATAATTGAATCTCCAGCCCCAATATACGTGGGAGAAGCCCGTCAACTGACGGCGCAAACGGCGACCGCTGCAGTTATCACAGTCATTGGGAAGAAACGGCAATTTCATCTCCCACAAATCCGGAAGGTCGTACTCCTCATCCGGTGAAGATGTGCGCACATCCACCTCATAGATATAGTACTTGCCATTCTGAAGCGAATCCATACGTGTAGCCTCAAGTCGGGTCACTGTCCCCTTACGGGTCACTACCACCTCATCAGCCTTTTTCACCACCTTGACCGTATCAACCGGTTCTTCACCTTTCGACACAACAGGCATACATGCCACGATAAGGATCATGATTATGGTCGTTACAATATTTTCCATACGATATAGTTTTTTATCAGATATAGTTTTATCAGTAATTATTAACGTTATCACTTATTTATCATCCTCTTCACCTCTGCATCACTGAGATTTCCCTCTATGAATATCAGAGTGGTCTTCTCCTTACCCTTCGGGCGGCGATTGAGATAGAGGAGATACCTTCTTGCCGACCGTTTCCCTCCCATGGAATAGAAACCGAAGTAAAGCTGACCCTCGCGGTATGACACCTCTTTCGATACTGCCGACGCACCATCCTTGCTTACGGCTCTCCCGATTTTATCGGCAAGTTCCGGAGAGTCTTCCACCGAGATGCTACGGTATTTTCTCATTCCGTTTTTCTCAACCTTGTCATAACTCATGCTTACCAACGTCACCTTCGGATTACCGGTATAGGCGTCAGAAAAGAATTCCGCCACGTTAAGCCCCTCCTGAGCCATAGCCGCAAACACCGTCGCGACCCCTACCACCATACATAATACTATCCTTCTCATAATTCATCAAAATTAAAAGCCTCACTCATGTCGGAAAAGTCTTCCGTGATTACCTCGTTCACACTCTCCTCCGCATTAGCCAGTTCGCTGAGCTGGCGGTTTACAAGCGATGCCACATCATTTCTGTTCTCTATGCGTATTCCGTCAACGTAGGCGTAACATTCCGCAGCTTCCACCCCTACACCCGGCGACCTCATCAGCATGAATCCGACAGCAACTACTGCCGCAACCGATGCCGCGGCACTCCCGACACGGAGCCATACTGAACGACGACCTCCGCCCCTCTTCATGGAAGCCTTCATCTCCATCTCCGGAGAGGGTTTTCTCCGGGCATAACCCATGACTGCCAGCACCTCATCCACCATTGGATCTTTACCCTCCGATTCCAATGCCGCCTTCAGAAGCATACGCTCCTCCTGCGCCGTGGTGTCGGCGTCATAATAGCGTTCTATCAGTCTATGTAATGATTCCTTATCCATTATCATTCTCTTTTAGGTAAATTGAACGAAGCGTCTTTCTTGCTCTTGATATTATCATCCTTACGTTGCTTTCCGAAAGTCCGTACATCTCTGCCAGTTCATCATATTCCCAACCATCCTTCTCCCGATGATACAGAATCTCCCGATCGCGCTGCGAGAGTCGTTCCGCCGCTATCCTGTCGATTTTCCGGTATAGCTCATCGGCATATTCGCGGTCGTCATCCGGTGGCGTACCGGTCTCCCTGACCTCCTCTATATCACTCTGCGGATGTGCCTGCCGACGACGGGCGTCATCGATGCAGATATTGCGTACTGTGGTGGTGATCAGTCCCTCGGCATGACCCGCTCCCGAAATCTCGTCACGCCGGCTCCACAACCGGCAGAACGCATCCTGAAGTGCATCCTCCGTGTCATCCCCGGCTCCCGATATGCTGCCCCGCAGCCGGAATCTGAGACGTACTCTCTTGAAAGCTGATATGAAATTTTCTCCGTTCATCTATCATCAATACGCAGGCAATCGTATTTTGCAACAAATTTAAACCAATTTTTTATAAAATTTTTACTTGTCTTGTTATTTCCGATTAAATCAGCTACTTTTGTAATGAAAAATTAAAACTTTTATGAAACTAACCTCATTTATCCCTCTGTTGCTCGCAGCTTGTCCGGTGGTTGCTCTCGCCGACAATGCCCCGAAATGGCTACGCGATGCAGCAATCTCACCCGACGGCAAGACTGTCGCCTTCACTTATAAGGGCGACATATTTACGGTGCCGGTAGCAGGTGGCGAAGCCACCCAGATCACTTCCAACGAAGCCTACGACGGAGTGCCCGTATGGACAAGAGATGGCAAATCGATCGTCTTCCTAAGCACCCGGGAAGGATCAGACGACATTTTCATCACATCCGCCAAAGGCGGGACGCCTCGCCGTCTCACCACCAACAGCGGCAACGAGAAGCCTCTGACTTTCCTCAATGATTCCACACTTCTCTTCTCCGCTTCCAATCTTCCGGGAATGAACACGGCTCGTGCCCCGTTCTCTACGCAGGTGTATCAGATCAACATCAACAGGCAGAATCCGCGCCCGCGTCTCTTCCTCTCCCAGCCGATGATCTCCGCCGACGCCAATGCCAAGGGGGAACTTCTCTATCAGGATCGGAAAGGCGTGGAAGACGTGCTGAGAAAGCATGAGCGTTCTTCAGGCACCGCCGATGTATGGCTTTACGACAACGGGAAGTTCTCACAGCTGACCAACGAGAACTGGGGCAACCAGTCGCCCGTGTGGGGACAGGGGAACACCTTCTATTACGTCAGTGAGAAAGACGGCACACTCAACGTATGGCAGGCAAGCACCACCGACAAGTCGGCAAAACAGTTGACCAACTTCACAAAACATCCCGTGCGCTCCCTATCCTCTTCCGACAACGGTATGCTCGCGTTCTCTTGGGATGGTGAGATATACACTCTCAAACCAGGCTCCCAGCCACAGAAACTCAACATTCGCATCACTGCCGATGAGTATGACAGCGACCGCGTGAAGAATTATGCACGCTACGGTGCATCCGACATCGCTGTCTCTCCGGAAGGTAAGGAGGTGGCTTTCATAATACGCGGCGACCTCTACGTAACCGACACTGAATACAAGACCACAAAACGTATCACCAATACTCCGGCTCAGGAACGCATCGCAAGTTTCTCTCCCGATGGTCGCACCATAGTATATGACAGCGATGTTGACGGAATCTGGCAGCTCTTCACCGCAAAGATCAAGAACGACAAGGAGAAACAGTTTGCATACGCAACCGACATCGTGATCGAGCCGCTCTACAAGTGCGAGACTTCAGCAATGCAGCCGCAATTCTCCCCTGATGGCAAGAAGGTGGCTTTCCTTGAGAACCGCACGGAGCTTAAAGTGATCGACCTTGAGACAAAGAAAGTGACTACAGCCCTCGACGGCAAATTCAACTATTCTTATTCTGACGGCGACATACCATTCTCATGGAGTCCTGACAGCAACTGGCTGCTGATATCCTATATAGGTAATGGCGGCTGGAACAACACCGATATCGCCCTTGTGAAGGCCGACGGATCGGAAGTGGTTGACCTCACAGAAAGCGGTTATTCCGACAATAGTCCTAAATGGGCACTCGACGGTAAGGCGCTCACCTACTCCACAGGAAGATATGGCATGAAGGCACACGGCTCATGGGGCAATCAGGAGGATATAATCCTTATGGTGCTTGATGATGAGGCTTGGGAGAAATTCAACTTCTCGGAGGAGGAGATGAAGCTTGCCGAGAAAGCCGAGGAGGATAGCAAGAAGGATGAGTCTGACAGCAAGGACGACAAGAAAAAGAAGAAGGACAAGAAAGGGAAGAAGGATAAGGATGCCAAGGCTGACAAGAAGGAGACAAAACTCGACCTTGCCAACCGCCGCTACCGCACACGCCGACTCACCGACCGCTCATCCAACATCTACGATTACTTCCTGTCGCCCAAAGGTGATAAGCTATATTATATAGCGGCTGCTACCGAAGGGGGTTGGAACATGAACGTCGTTGACCTGAAGAAGGGTGAGACAAAAGTGCTTCTCAAAGGCACTGCCGGTTCGCTCTATCCCGACAAGAAGGGGGAGAACCTGTTTGTATTGTCTTACAACGGCATAAAGAAGGTGAACCTTGCATCTTCCGACACAAAAGATGTCACTTTTGATGCGCCTTACGATCGTAAGCCCTCTCTTGAGAGAGCCTACATATTTGACCACATGGCAAAGCAAGTGGAGGATAAATTCTATGACGAGAATCTCCACGGTGTAGATTGGGACTACTATACCGCCCACTACCGCGAGTTCCTCCCCTATATCTCCAACAACCGAGACTTCGCCACTCTTCTGAGTGAGATTCTCGGCGAGCTGAATGCCTCACACACCGGTGGACGCTACTACGGAAATGGTGCATCCCTCAACACTGCCAACCTCGGTGCTTATTTCGATGAGAACTATACGGGCGACGGTCTGAAAGTGGCTGAGATTTTCCCGCGTGGTCCGCTTGCCGCTAAGGCTGCCAATATCAAGGTGGGTGATATAATAATGTCGATCGATGGCGAGAAGATACTTGCCGACACCGACTATTTCCCACTCCTCGAAGGTAAGACCGGAGAGAAGGTGCGTCTTGAAGTGAAGAAAGCGGATGGCAAGACCGAATACGTGGTTGTCAAGCCGATCAACTCCGGCAGTCTCTCTAATATGGCATACCAGCGTTGGGTGGAGCGTAACGAACAGCTCGCCGACAGCCTGTCTGGCGGTAAGATCGGTTACGTGCATGTAAGAGGTATGGATACCCAGAGCTTCCAGACCGTCTACGACCGTCTGCTCGGTAAATACCGCAACTGCGATGCCGTAGTGGTAGATACCCGCTACAACGGTGGTGGCTGGCTCCATAATGACCTCGCAATACTTCTCAACGGTAAGGAATACGTCACTTTCAAACCGCGTGGTCGTGAGATCGGTCATGAGCCGTTTGCACAGTGGACAAAACCATCCGTAATGCTCGTCAACGAATCAAACTATAGTGATGCACACGGTTCGCCTTACGCATACCAGGCTCTCGGCATCGGTGAAGTGGTCGGTGCGCCGATACCCGGCACAATGACTGCCGTATGGTGGGAGACGCAGATTGATCCGACGATTATCTTCGGCATACCGCAGGTTACAAATGTATCGGAAGATGGCACAATCCTTGAGAACACCCAGTTGAACCCCGATATTCTCATCTATAACCGTCCGGGAGACGTGGAGAACGGCACCGATGCACAGCTCGAAGGCGCAGTACGCCACCTGATGCAGAAAGTGAAGAAGTAAACTGCCACTTGGAACGCAGACTCGGTAGTGAATAAACCGCAAAGAACGCGGAGAGCACGGAGAATTTTATAAAAAACTCCGTGCTCTCTGTGTTCTTGGTGGTTAATATAATTTTGCAGCTAATTGCGTTCTTGGTGGTTAATCAAAAATTACTCTTTTTTGCGGATCTTATTGACGGTGGTCTTCTCCTTACGGAATTTATCCCATTTGTTCTTCACATTCTTGCGATATTTGTATTCACTGATACCTGTCAGGTTTTTCAAAATAGACAAGATACAAGTCCCTATATCAAATTTCTTCGGTTTGCCGAAATTTTCCGATATCATAGTCTTGTCTGGCGCGAAATCAAGCCGTATGCCGCTCATGTCGATATTATCAACACGTGCCACCAATGTCTGCACTGAGGGTTGTAATGCCGGTGCCTCTACCGGTTTAACAATACCCTTATCATACTTCTCAAATCTATTATGCTCCCATTTCCTCGCCTCTTTCAGGGATATATATTCCTTGTCAACCAAATATATCTCTGCGTATGTGGTCACAAAAAACGGTTCGTCTGTCCTGTTAAACCGGAACATGTCTCTTCCACGTCCTCTTGACTCTATGGAATATGAATAGCCCGTGAGATCCTCTGCCGACACTGAATCCGCCACCACGTTGTCGTAATTAAAACCTATCATGAATTTCTCAAAATCAAGACCGTTCTTGAAGAATCCGGATAAATCCGGCACCCATTTGCGACTCGTGGTGTCAGCCATCACATTGACCGATACCCCCACCCTACCATCTTTCTTAGTCCATACTTCCGTCGGACTATATTTCCCATAGACAGTATCACTACCATGCACCATGCCCTCCAATGCGGTCGGCAACTTGACAGCCGAAGCGATTCCAATCCAATCAGACCAAGAGAAATGATGATTGCTGACGTTGCTAACGCTATCGAGACCCTGACTATTGGTAAAACGGTAATATGACTTGCTTTTGAGCATTCGCGGATTTGACCAACCCTTATACCGCACGCTCTTATCCGGCACAAGCATATAATCCACCATCTTTTCCCGAAAGAGGAAGACGGTGTCGGAATAGCTTGACATCGTGGAGTATTCCCTGACGTAGGCAAGCAGATGGAGCACCTTATTATGACGTGTCTGCACGACCACTTCCGGCAGCGAAGTGACGCTCTCCTGCATGTAGATGGTGTCACGACCGACATCCGGCACGACCTGCTCTTTGAATCCAAGGTAACGTACCGTGATGGGATAGCTCGTCGAGGGTATCGCCATTGACCTGCCCTTTGTGTCGCACACGCCCAAAGCATTACCCTTGCTATCAAACAACGAAGCCATCGGCAGTGGCTTATTCGTGGCGGAATCAACCACGACAACACGCGCAGCTCCACTCGCCGCCACAGTACAGACCAACGCCACCGCAACCACGACGCACCGCCAAAACACATTCTGCCTCCAATACTTCTCCATCGTCGCTAAATCTCCCTATTCAAATCTTCCGACACTAAAGGAAAGCTGCAACTTTGCGTATGCGGTTTATCCTCTCCATGAAAGAAGGGTCGGATTTCACCACCTGTTTATTATATTCTGCCTGCTGCCTCAACCATATATCAGCCTCAATACCAAGGGCAGCTTCAAGAAGAAGCGCGTATTCAGTCGTAACGGCTCTTTTCCCGTTAAGGACAGCATTAAGCACCGAGGCAGGAATACCGACCTCAGCAGCCAAATCCTTCTGAGATATACCACGATACTCAATTTCATCCTTTATCATCTCTCCGGGATGAATCGGTCTACTTGTGGTCAGATTATTTGCAATCATATTAGGGTCAATCCCCGCAAGTTTTATATCCATCTGCATTCATTTATAATGGTTAGACAATTCCACTACATTACATATAGTAATTAAAGGCTCATCCAAAGTCTTGGAAACTGTAAATTCTATTCGATATTTATCATTTACTCTAATTGAAGATCGTCCTGCCTTGTCTCCTGAAAGCACCTCGTAGTTTAGAGAACGAATAGGCCAAAGAGCTTCCAGTGATGAAGCAGTTATCAAAAAACGTACTGCTTTTTGATAACGATTAACAATATCAGGTTGATATCGATGCTTCTTATCCTTGCACTTTCCGTCCTCATAAAGCTGTCGCAAGTATTCATGTTCAAAGATGACAATCATATAATAATATATCTGTTTAACAACGAAGCAAAATTAACAATAGTTTTTCAAATTATCAAATTTGATAATCAATATTACAAAATCTCCGTGCCCTCCGCGCACTCTGCGGTTGAAAAAACACGGAGAGTATGGTAGAAAAACCACGAAGAGCACGGGGGACACAGAGTTTTTATAAATTCTCCGTGTTCTCTGCGCTCCCTGTGGTTGACTAACACAATGATATGAGGTCAGTCGAGTGCCTTGTAGCTGAAATCATTCAGACTGCAACAGGCCTTCCTGTAGTCAAAGCCAAACATACGATCGTATTGGGCTATGACCTCCTTCGCACCGTTATAGAATGGATTCGTAGTGTGGATGGCAGTCGTCACCGTCACCTCCATATCCGGAGTCAGCACGGTGCCATTCACACGCTTAACCCTTTTCGGCGTAATCCTGAATACCTTTGACATTTGTCAAATTCCTTACTTCTTTTTCAAAGTGCCTGCCAAAGCTGCGAAAGTGCCAACTATTGATGCTACTCCTGTAGCGACTTTCGCAGTCGTCTCAAGTACATCTTTCACTTTGTCCTGATTAAATTTCGTGTTCTTTGCCATAATTAAAAATTTTAATTGAGTGAAAAATATTGTGATATTTATGACTTAAATAATTTTAGCAATTCATTTAAATCAAATATCCAATTTGTGGAATTTAAATATTTGTATCAAATTTTACATATAAAAAGACTCCGGATACAAACGAAAAAAGGCGAGAACCGGATTCTCTATTCGTCTGCTTGGGCTCTCGCATTGCCTTGAACTTCGGATAGGGAATAACGGCTCACGCCCTATGACGGGTGTGAACACGCAAGCCCTGAGTCGGATAGTTCTTGGTTTAAATTTGCGAGATTTAAGCGAGATCCTTGTCAGTCTTGAGGGTTCTATATGTAATTACATCTTGCTCATCAGGTCATTACATCTTATGCACAATTTTCTGTACTTGATGCATGTGCTTGATGTTTTAAAAATTTATGTGCATGATGTATTTTATGTTGTCAGATTATCGTTTCTACTGATGATAAATGGTTTTAAATTCAACACACTATCGTGTCTGTTGCAAATTTAATATGATTTATCGGTATTCACAATTTTTTTGACAAAATATTTACATTCTGCCCTCGGGCATGAGCCGTTTTTACTGTCTACGGTACCGTGCCGACAATACGGGTTGTGTATGGTTATCACCAATCGAAGAACTCGTAGATCTTAATCAAGAGCCACAGATTGATTATTGTGACCGGAATCCCTATAATCACTATCACCCATATCGGCATCTCCACTCTTGTATAGAGCAGGTAGAATCCATACACGTATAAGGCAAACGCACATAGCACTACCAACGCAGTCAATATATTCTTTATCATTTCCCTATTATCTTTCTTAATAATAACCTAAATGCCAAGCCCATCAAACCGGTATTCGGAGAATTTACCGTGTGGCACTTTGGGCATGGTGTCGGCTTAGGCGGCTGATAGACAACACCGCCGGACGGAATCATATAAATTTCTCCGCATTTCTTGCAGGTTGTAAAATACGGTACGAGCATAATTCAAAAGGTTTTATTGTATTTCTCTTTAATCCATTTCAATGTCTCTCCGTATGCATCCGCCAACCCGTAATAGGTCTCTTCATAGCCGATACGTGCTGAAGGATGATAGCTGTTGACCACGAGTTTTCCCGTTGACGGGGAATAGTAGAACCAACCATCGGTGTTGGGTACGCTTTCAAGATCCGTAAGGTAGTGTGCCCACACGAAATCCATTATTATATTGCGGTCGTTGGAGAATCCGCAGCAATATATTATGTCGGCATCGTAGAGACGGATCTGCTGCATAAGCGGCTCGGCGTATGTCTCAAGATATTGCATGAGCAGGGTGTCGGATATGCTCCCTCCCCCTACCTGTTTCTTGCAGTTGACCCTCGCTATCGGAGCTGTCTCATAGAAGGGTCCGACGATATTCATGTTGCGCGCATCCTTGAAACTTGGGATATTACCGATCTCACCTTTCAGCATGAGATAGCTCCACATACGTAGGTTCTTATAGAATGAGATGGCGCGTTCATAGCTGAATGCTATCTCATTATATCGTCCCGTCTCCTGACGGACATCCCATCCTTCATCATCGTTGAGATCCTTCGTGAGGATAAGAAGCTTGCGGGGAGCGTTCCGCCAAAGGGTCTCCTCCTCACCTTTCTTCCGACTCCAATATCCGTCGGCATAACTGATAGGTCCGCGGAAAAGCAATCCGTCAGTGCAAAGCGACTCTGCATCACTGTTTGCCTCCGCCATCTTCAGCCATACAGACTGAATCGCCTCCTCCTTCCGATGTATGTTTGTTTCCATTTGTATTACGATTTTATTTTCAAGCGCAAAATTAATTCAATTATCCTTATATAAATCTTTAATAAAATTTATTCCCGCTTTATTGACCGATTATTAACGCTAACTATCTATCCAACTTAATATTACACAAAACCAAGCATACAGTATTTTTAGAAAATTATTTTCAAATGGCTATCCCGATACATTTTAAACCACGAAGAGCACGGAGAACACAAAGATATAATTCTTCATTAGTTTTTTACTGCATTTGAACCGGATTGAACCAATTAAGGTATTCTTTATTCCGATTATCTTCATTAAATTTGCAAGCATCTAATCTTATACCAATCTTATGGATGATTTCAACAACTCTTATATGACGCAGACGCCGGAAGGCAGTAATGACAATCCTTATTTCTTTGAGCCGTGGATAGGCGACGGTTATGAGGAGGGATTCTATGGACTGAAGACTCTTGCAGTCGGAGTATGTCATTTCTGCACCGAGGATTGCCCCCATACTGCGGTATGCAGGAATCCCGACTCCATTTGGGAGAAAGATCAGGATTGCCCTTTCTATGCGTCGCGTGAGGATAAGGCTTATTATCGGCTGAGCAACAGCAATATCATTGAAATCACCTCTTTTATTGATAGAGATGCTTCGTATCCATCCTATAAGATATTCACGTATTATATGCTGAAATGTGCCGGCGATCTCGGCAGCGAAAAGCGGGCATCGTTGTGGAATCGGATAGCGTTCACCAACTATCTGCAATTCTACCATAATGACACGGAAATGACGCCAAAGGATGCCGCCACATACGATGCAGCTTATCCCGCATTCCGCACGCTCATCGACCGGCTGACACCTGACGTGGTATATGTATGGAGCAAGGATATAAAGGAATGTTTCAAAAGGAATAACGACCGCCTTAGATATGTCGGTAAGGCTGATTTGGAGTATGGACTGGAATTATACGTATTCAAAAGGGATACCTCAAGACTGGGTGGATCCCAAATTGCCAAACTTCGCTACCGTCTGGGTATAAAGTCGGAAAAACATAAAGAGCGTTGGTATAAAAAACTATTGAAAACCCATCTGGGAGCAAGCATCGACACGGATGAGAAACGCCTCGATACAATCAAAAATCTTGCCAATGACTTATACGAATTGGCAAACGCCGGCATTATCGGGGCTGCGGAGGATCACCTGTATTTCAGAAATTCCGAGACGGGGGTATGGACATCTCGCCTTAAAGGGGTATTTCTTGCTAAAATAAAAATGAAATATCCATGTTTCGGTCGCCATTTCAATACCGGGATGAAAGCGATATTCAAGGATGAAGTAAATTTAGACACTAACAAACGCGACACTTCCAATATCAAAGAATCAGAGTGGCGTATAAATAACAAACTTGAAAAGATATTCGCAGTATCTAAGAAAAAAGATAATTAAGCAATGGGATGACAATGACCGGAAACCGCATCGACATACAAAAATTTTTTCACTGACACGCTCGCTTATTGATTTCTTTCAATTATCTTTGTAAAAAAATTCACTTCTCCATAACAAATCACATGATCCCTTTTACTCATCTTCACGTTCACTCACAATACAGTCTGCTTGACGGAAAGGCATCAATCCCCGAACTCGTCGATAAGGCTATCGGCGACGGCATGCGCGGAATCGCCCTAACCGACCACGGCAACATGTTCGGCATCAAGGAGTTTTATAACTATGTCAACAAAAAGAACTCCGGGAAACCCGATGAGGAGAAGTTCAAACCTATCCTCGGATGCGAGATGTATGTCGCCCGTGAAAAAATGACCGACCGAAAGGACAAGAGCGACAATGGCTTCCATCTGATTGTGCTTGCCAAGAATAGCCAAGGCTACCACAACCTCATAAAGCTCGTCAGCAAGGCATGGACCGACGGCTACTACTACAAACCACGTACCGACCGTGAGCAGCTTGCCCTTCATCGCGAGGGGCTGATCGTATGCTCCGCTTGTCTGGGCGGGGAAGTGCCGCAATTCATAATACATGATGACCTGCAGTCTGCCGAAGAGAGGATACTATGGTATAAGGAGACGTTTGGCGACGACTATTACCTCGAGCTGCAACGCCACCAGACATTCAAGGAGAATTCCAACCGCGATGTATATCCTCTCGAAGAGAAAGTCAATGAGTTTCTGCTGAAGATGGCGGAGAAGCATGGCATAAAGGTGATTGCCACGAACGACGTGCATTTCACGTTTGAGGATGATGCCGAGGCTCACGACCGACTGATCTGCGTATCGATGCAGAAAAGATTCAATGAGCCACGCCTGCATTACACAAAGCAGGAATGGCTCAAATCAACGGAGGAGATGAACAAGATCTTCGCCGACGTGCCGCAGGCTCTACAGAACACCAACGAGATACTTGACAAAATCGAGTTCTATTCCATCGACCACGGTCCCATCATGCCCAACTTCGCCATACCTGAAGAGTTCGGCACCGAGGAGGAATACCGTCAGCGTCTCACCGAGGAGGATCTTTTCAATGAGTTCACCCAAGATGAGAACGGGAATGTTGTGCTCTCAAAAGAGGATGCCGACAAGAAGATAAAGCGTCTTGGCGGATACGACAAGCTATACCGTATCAAATTCGAGGCTGATTATCTGGAGAAGCTGACGTGGGAAGGGGCGAAAGAGAGATATGGTGATCCACTCACCGACGATGTAAAGGAGCGTCTTAAATTTGAGCTGTATATAATGAAGACGATGGGTTTCCCCGGCTACTTCCTTATCGTGCAAGACTTCATCAATGTCGCCAAGAAGCAACTTGGCGTCAGTGTGGGTCCGGGTCGTGGTTCGGCTGCCGGAAGCGCGGCGGCATACTGTCTGGGTATAACGCAGATCGACCCCATCAAATATGACCTTCTTTTCGAACGTTTTCTTAACCCTGACCGTATCTCCCTACCCGATATCGACGTTGACTTCGACGACGACGGGAGATACGTGGTGCTGAAATACGTCACAGAGAAATATGGAGCGGAGAAAGTGGCACATATCATCACGTATCAGACTATGGCTACTAAATCCGCCATAAAGGACGTGGCGAAAGTGATGGAGCTTCCTCTTCCGGAATCAAACCGTCTTGCCAAGCTCGTGCCTGACCGTCTGCCGGAGGTCAATGGTAAGGCTCCCAAGATCAACTTCAAGAATTGCCTTGCCTACTGCAAGGAATTTGAGGCGGAGACCCACAATGAGAACCCCATCGTAAGGGAGGTGATGAAATATGCCGGACAGCTCGAGGGGAACGTGCGCGGCACTGGCATACATGCCTGCGGCGTCATCATCGGACGTGACGACATAACCGACTGGGTGCCTATATCCGTGGCTACGGATGCCGACGGATCGAAGGTGATATCCACGCAATACGAGGGTAGCGTAATCGAGGAGACCGGGCTAATAAAGATGGACTTCCTTGGACTGAAGACCCTATCAATAATCAAGGAGGCTCTTGCCAACATCAAACAGACTCGTGGGTTTGATCTCGACATCGAGCATATCCCCCTTGACGACGCACCGACATTCAAGCTATACTGCGACGGACGCACAACCTCCACATTCCAGTTTGAGTCTGCCGGCATGCAGAACTCTCTCCGCGACCTCCAGCCCTCAAAATTCGAGGACCTCATAGCCATGAACGCCCTCTATCGTCCGGGTCCTATGGACTATATCCCCTCCTTCATCAAGCGTAAGCATGGCGACGAACCTATCTCCTACGATATCCCAATCATGGAGAAATATCTTGAGGAGACCTACGGAATCACGGTCTATCAGGAGCAGGTGATGCTTCTGTCGCGTCTTCTATCCAACTTCACCCGAGGCGAGAGTGATATGCTCCGTAAGGCTATGGGTAAGAAGCAGATCGACAAGATGGCAAAGCTGAAGGTGAAGTTTATGGACGAGGGTCAGAAGAACGGTCACAAGGCTGAGGTGCTGGAGAAGATATGGGCTGATTGGGAGAAATTCGCGTCATACGCATTCAACAAGAGCCATGCCACGTGCTACACATGGGTGGCATACCAGACCGCATATCTGAAAGCCAACTATCCTGCCGAATATATGGCAGGCGTGCTAAGCCGCAATCTCGGTGCAGCCGACAAGCTCAAGAAGATTATGGATGAGTGCATACGCATGGGCATCGACGTGAAGGGACCCGACATAAACGAGTCGATAGAGAAATTCGGCGTCACAAAAGCCGGACAGATACGCTTCGGACTCGGAGCCATAAAGGGCGTGGGCGGCAATGCCGTAAATGCCATAATCGCCGAGCGAAGGGAGAATGGTCCGTATAAGGATATCTACGACTTTGTGGAGCGCGTGAATCTCAGCAGTTGCAACCGCTCATCCATAGAGAGCCTTGGCATGGCGGGTGCGTTCGACAGTCTCGGATATATGAGAGAGATTTTTGTGGAACCGGTTGGCGACACATCTTTTACCGAAATGCTTGTGAAGTATGGACAGACAATCCAGAACGACAAGAACTCCATGCAGGCAAGTCTTTTCGGTGATTTTGAACCTATCGAGACGGCTCGTCCGCCAATTCCACAGGTGACTCCATGGAACCGCCTCAAACTTCTGGATGAGGAGAAGAAACTCGTCACTATCTACCTATCCGCCCATCCTCTTGACCCCTACTATATGGAACTGACCTACGGCTGCAATTGCTCGTGCGGTGATTTTGAGGATAAGAAGGTGGCGGGAGCGAAACTGACCATGGGGGGAATGGTGACAGGCATAAACCAACGTATAGCGCGAAATGGAAGACCATACGGCGTAATTACCATAGAGGATATGACCGGGAGCGTAGACTTCATGCTATTCGCCAACAATTTCGAATTCTACAAAAACCGTCTGCAAGTGGGCGATGCCGTATATCTGAAGGTAAACGTGGCTCAAAGCAAATTTAAACCGGATCGTCTTGACGTGAACATCGAGGAGATACAGAACCTCGACAACGTTCAGGGGAAGATGGCGAATGCCTTGACCGTATATCTCGACGACAGATTCTGCACGGAGGAATTTTTCAACAAGTTCCTACAGTTTAATGCCGGGAAACGTGCGGGCGACCTCTTCATCGACATATACAATCAGGAAACAAAACAGATAATTTCCGTGCATTCCCGTAAGAAATTCTCCGTCACGAAAGAGACCGTCGCTTTCCTCGACGACTGGGGAGTGAAATATAAGGTGACTACCTCTTCTTGAGCGGGCTTACTGAGTTTTGCCGTTTTTTTGCACAAACCATGTTGCATATATCGGTAAAAATTTCTACTTTTGGGAAAATTTTCATACGAAGTCCTTACGGCTTCATCCGTTTAACTTAAAACGAACTATAAAATGGCATTAGAATTCACAGATCAGACAGCCCTTGAGGCTATTGAATCAGGCAACCCTGTCGTAATCGATTTCTGGGCTACCTGGTGCGGTCCCTGCATCAAGCTCGGTCCTATCGTAGAGGAGCTCGCAGAGAAGTATGCCGGACAGGTGACCATCGGCAAGCTCAATATTGACGACAACGATGAAGTAGCCTCTACATTCAGGGTGCGCAATATCCCCACTGTCCTCTTCTTTAAGGATGGGGAGCTAAAAGAGCGCAGCGTGGGTCTCGTAAAACTCGCTGATCTCGAAAACAAGATTGCAGCGATTCTCTGACGATTCATAATAAATCTTAAAAAACGTGTGGGTATGTCAATTACATCCCCACTCGTTTTTTTTATATGGCAATCGTTTATATCTTTGCCGGATATTAAAAGAAGTTGTCTAATAAATCTGACCAACCCGTGAAGATGCGATTATTATTCACCGACATATTGTGCATAATGCTCCTGACCATATCCACTGCCTGCAACAGCGATATTTTCGTGGAGCCTCTGCCGAAGGATATCGAGACCGACATCACCCTCTCTCCCGGTGGCGATTCTTATTCATTCAAAATCAAGAAGAAGGGATTGTCAGGTCTCTCTTTTGGCAATGAAATCGACTCCTACACCTCAACTATATATTATGATAAGGATGGGGAGATCTTGTATGGATCCTACAGCATCGACGACGTTACTAAGATAGTCTACGCCGCTCCACGATTCTCAATTGAATTCCGGGTATCGGGTGACAAGGTGGAGGCCTCTGCATTAGACAACACCTACGATTCAGAAATCTCCGTATGGTCAACCCTCCTATATGGAGAACAATCCCTCAGCATTACCTTCCACCTGACCCCGGGGAAGCCTATGGAGATAGAACACCTGGGATATGATATAGTGCGTCCGGTAGCAGGATTCAAGACTTTAAAGATGATGAGCTCAAAAGTCAACAACAATACCGACTCAGTAAAAAGAATCGGAATATATCCATACAATTATGCCAAATCCAAGATTCTGCTTCAGCCGGAAGAACTTTGGCAGAACGGCATACGCGGGACTGTCCCCGTTCAGATCTATTCCAACGGTGAATGGATTGAGTCTGAGTCAAGCAATGTAGAAGTGACCATCGGTGATGTCATTGAGTTTCATTCCGAGAATGTAAATCCGGATGAAGTGGCTTATATCGATGTGCCCGCCCATTCCACTGTCACCTCGATATTATACGTAAGATATGCCACGTTAGACGTAAGGTATCTCGCCACATTCATGCAACCCAACTCTCAATTCACTTATCCGGCATCCGGCAAATGCCAGCTTTTCCAACCTATTGACTACGATATTGAAATCTCATGCGAAAACTGATCTACACCCTATCTTTGCTGACAGCGGCATCCCTATATTGCCATGCTGAGAACACTGACTCCCTACCGTCGTGGTTCTCCCTATCGCCGGAATGGAGGGTTGGCGCAAAGGCATCCGCATCTTTTGTGCTTCCCACCAACTCTTTTCTTGATGGTGATAATCCTGAATCCAAGTCAATCAACAAGAATATCGCCGGATCTATACGTGCCGGTTTCTCATTCAACGAAAGTTCAAGAGAGGGAATCCTGTATAAAGGGTTGTATCAGGGCATCGGAATCGGTGGGAACACTTTCTTCGCAAAATCTCTGGTTGGTTCCCCCATGACTGCCTACGTCTACCAGGGCGCACCGGTATTCAATATCTCCGATAGACTTTCGATTAATTATGAGTGGAATTTCGGAGCGGCTTTCGGCTGGAAGCATTATGATGAGGAGACGCCTGACAATAATGCGGCTGTCAGCACCTCAGTGACCGCAATGATGGGACTCGGATTCAAATTGAAGTATGCCCTGTCAAGGAATTTTGATCTCTCATTCGGCGTAGAGGCGACACATTACTCAAATGGCAACACCTCCTGGCCCAATGCCGGAGTCAACACTGTCGGTCTCTCCGTGGGCTTTGACTATATACTGAATCCTCAGCCGAAGAATAGCGTCAGGTATGAGCAATTGGAGGAGGAAGCCGACAAGGGGAGATGGATGTATGACGTGATGGTCTACGGTGCTTGGCGCAAAAGCGTGGTAAGCGTCGGAGATCCGGCGGAAGCACAGCTGTGTCCCGGAAAGTTCGGAGTGGTTGGTATGCAGTTCTCCCCCATGCGTAAGCTCAACAGATGGGTGGCGGTAGCTCCGTCGCTCGACCTTCAATGGGACGAGAGTGCCGGCATAGCACCTTATTGGGTGGAAGGCACACACGATGAGTATCTGAAATTTGAACGCCCACCGTTAGGCAAACAGATAAGCCTCGGTATATCAGCACATGCCGAACTGACAATGCCGATCTTCTCGGTCAATGCCGGCATCGGATATGAGATCATCAATCCTGTGGGCTACAACCGTTTCTACCAATCGCTCACCTTGAAGACGTTCCTGACGCGCCACGTCTACCTCAATGTGGGCTACCGTCTCGGCGATTTCAAGAATCCACAAAACCTGATGCTCGGCATCGGCGTCAGATTCTGACACAAAACCAACCGCAGCCTCCGGGATTATTCCGGCACTCTGCCATACATACGGAATGTGCGGCGGTAGTAGTCGGTCAGCATGTCGGAGATAATGACGCCTTTCTTGGTGGAGGCGTGTACGAAGCGCGTATCGTCAATCATTATGCCCACGTGGGATATCTTTTTCGAATCACGTCCGGTGGCGAAGAAAACGAGATCGCCCGGCTTCACACTCCTCTCCGAAAGTTTGCGGCAATATTCCGCCTGTTCCCTTGAATTGCGCGGAAGTTTCTTGCCGACCACCTCCTCATAGACCGTAATCACCAGACCGGAACAATCCGTGCCCTTCCCTTTCTTATTGGAGGCATATTTATAAGGAGTGCCTACCCAGGTCAACGCCTCGTCTACAATCCGCTTCCTCTTACCCTTCAATCCGGAATTACCCTTCTGTCGGGATTTACCGTTGCCATCAGCTCTCTCCACCTGCACAGGCGGACGTTTCGTTGCATTCTTTGATGATGAACAGCCTGTGGAGAACGACAGCACCATCATGCACGCCACCCCCAACATCAGATTGGCTATCCCGTATCGCTTGATATTCATATATTACTCAGTTATCCGTAACACGACATTATTCTCACCGCGCCAAAATTGTCACATTGCCGCAATCGATTCATACTGCAAAATTAATTCATATTTCATATTTCTCAAACAATATTTACGTATTTTAAATTTTGATTTTTCATTTTATTAAATTAACTTAAATCGCACCCATTTTAAGGGAGAGTGTGTAATAATGGCAGTATTTTTGCATTGTCTATATGTAGGCGATGTATACGCTGTTTCAATGACAACCCTTACACTGTCTACGGAATCAGACGGCTTTCCACAACGCCTGATGTTTCCCATAATGAATTAATGAATATAAACCAACCTTACATATTTAAAGACATGAAGAGATACAGTATCCCCGCAATGGCGGCTCTCTTGGCAATCCTGGTTTCACCGGCATGTGCCGACAATCATGCAGAAAACAACGCTCCTCAGTTTATACGTACTGCATCGGGAGCATCTTTCGACACCGATTTCACGGTTGCGGCGGAAAAGACAGTCAATGCTGTGGTGTGCATCAAGAGCTTCACCACGCAGCGTCAGCAGAATCCTTACGGAAATCAGGGTGGCGGCTACGACCCGTTCGGTATGTTTGATTTCTTCTTCGGTCCGCAGCAACCTCGCCAACAGCAGCCACGTCAGCAGCAGCGCAACAGCGAGCCTGTGCAGAGCGGTCTCGGTTCGGGCGTCATAATCTCTGACGACGGATATATCGTGACGAATAACCACGTGATCGACGGTGCCGACAAACTGGAGGTGCTTCTCAATGACAATGCCACATACGAGGCTCGCGTGATAGGCACGGATGAGGCAACCGACCTTGCACTCATAAAAATCGATGCCGAGAAACTATCCCCCATCACCTTTGGCGACAGCGAGCAAGTGAAAATCGGCGAATGGGTTCTTGCTGTGGGCAACCCGTTCGGATTCAATTCCACCGTGACAGCCGGTATCGTCAGTGCAAAGGCACGTAGCCTTAGCCAGAACAACGGTAGAAACGGAAAGATGGGCATCGAATCGTTTATCCAGACTGACGCGGCACTCAACCCCGGCAACTCCGGCGGCGCACTCGTCAACCTTAAGGGTGAGCTTATCGGCGTGAATTCCGCCATCTATTCCAACACCGGCAGCTATTCGGGCTTCTCGTTCGCAATCCCCACAACTATCGTGAAGAAAGTGATGACCGACCTACGTCAGTATGGCACAGTGCAGAGAGCCGTGCTCGGTTGCACAGTGGCAGAGCTTGACGCAAAATTGGCTAAGGAGAAGGATATAACTGCCGTAAAGGCGGGTCTGCTCGTCAACAGCGTGACCGACAGGAGCACCGCTAAGGAACTTGGGCTTCAAGAGGATGACGTGATCACCGCTATCAACGACACCGACGTGCACAACTTCGCACAGCTTGTGGAGCAGCTCAACAAATTCCGTCCGGGCGACAAGATCTCCGTCACCTTCTACCGCAAGAACCAGAAACAGGTGAAATCCGCTACCCTTCGCAACACCCAAGGCAACACCACCATCACTACGAAAGGCGACTTCTCTGAAATCGGGTGTGCGTTCATGAAGCTGACTGCGGAGCAGAAACGCAACCTCGGCATCTCTCGCGGCGTGAAAGTGGCAAGCGTAAAGAACGGCGTATTCCGTGACGCTGGCATCAAGGACGGCTTCATCATCACCGACATCAACGGTCGTGCCGTGGATTCTCCGGACGATGTGGAGCAGATCTACAACATCATAATGAAGTCTGACGACAGCGACAAAGTGATGTTCATCACGGGCATCTATCCCAACGGAAAGAAATACTACTACGCAGTGAATCTGACGCAGGAGTAATGTGCCATCCGGTCGCAAAACAGACCCGGAAATAAGACTCAACAGCATTGCCGGCAAAAAAAATAATAAAATTTATTGCCGGCAATGCATTTTTTTTAATTTATTCACACAACATTCCCCATTTCATTACGTTCTAACATAGGCATCTGTGCCAAATCTTTTGTCTCAGCGGAATAATATCCGCTGAAGCATCATTATTTTTTGGAAGGGAATAAGAGACAATGAGACAGCTAAAGATCACAAAATCAATCACCAACCGCGAAAGCGCATCTCTCGACAAATATCTGCAGGAAATTGGCCGTGAGGAACTGATTTCAGTCAGTGAAGAGGTGGAACTCGCTCAGAGAATAAAGAAGGGAGACCATGCAGCTCTTGAAAAGCTTACCAGAGCTAACCTACGTTTTGTAGTGTCAGTGGCAAAACAGTACCAGAACCAGGGACTAAGTCTTCCCGACCTTATCAACGAGGGAAATCTTGGTCTTATCCGTGCGGCTCAGAAATTTGATGAGACGCGTGGTTTCAAGTTCATATCTTATGCAGTATGGTGGATCCGCCAATCAATTCTTCAGGCTCTCGCTGAGCAAAGCCGTATCGTCCGTCTCCCTCTCAACCAGGTAGGTTCCCTCAACAAGATAAGCAAGGAGCTTTCAAAGTTTGAGCAGGAAAACGAAAGGCGTCCCTCTCCGGAGGAGCTTGCCGATCGTCTCGGGCTACCCGTTGATAAAGTGTCTGACACGCTGAAAGTGTCGGGTCGTCATATCTCGGTAGACGCTCCGTTTGTCGATGGTGAGGATAACTCCCTCCTTGACGTGCTTCCCAACGACGATAGCCCTATGGCTGACTCCTCTCTTAATAAGGAGAGCCTTTCTAAAGAGGTAGACAGGGCTTTGAAACAGCTTTATGACCGCGAACGCGACATCCTGAAGATGTTCTTCGGAATCGGTTGCCCGGAAATGACGCTGGAGGAAATCGGCGCGAAATTCGACCTTACACGCGAACGTGTGCGCCAGATCAAGGAGAAGGCTATCCGCCGCTTGAAAGGACAGAAGAGCAAGCTGCTGAAGAGCTATCTCGGTGAATAAGGATTGATTATACTTTAAATAGCAAGTGCCGTATGAATCTGATTCATACGGCACTTTATTTTTAGCCCCCCTTATAGTGTTGTCAGTGGCGTAAAGTAATCGGTCATCTTCATCGAATGCCGACGTCAGCACCACGTCTTATACAGCCAGAAGACAAGCACTGCAAAGGCGGCTCCAAGGATCGGTCCGACAATCGGCACCCATGCGTATTTCCATTGACTGCCACCCTTCCCCTTTATCGGGAGAAGGGCATGCACGAGACGCGGTCCAAGGTCGCGCGCCGGATTTATGGCATAGCCGGTGGTGCCCCCCAGTGCCATGCCAATCACCACCACAAGCAGAGCGACGGGAAGGGCTCCGATTGAACCGAGACCCACCTGCGACACGTTGCCATCTTCCGCGAGAAACAGTATGACAAGAATCAATACAAAAGTGCCGATCACTTCCGAAAGCAGATTACGTTTCAGATTCTTTATAGCCGGGATGGTGGCGAATACTCCTAATTTGGTATCCTTATCCTCCGTGGCGTCAAAATGATCCTTATAGAAGTAATACACCGTAAGTCCGCCTAAGAAAGCTCCTATCATCTGAGAAATGATATAGGGCACCACCATACCCCACTGAAATTTGCCTGCCATTGCCAATCCAATGGTGACTGCCGGATTAAGATGCGCGCCAGTGTATGGTCCGGCTATGAAGACCCCGCACATCACGGCAAGTCCCCATGCCAACGTTATGACAACCCAACCGGAGCCGAAGCCTTTAGAAAACTTCAGCGTGGTGCATGCCACTACCCCACACCCAAGCAGAATCATGACATACGTCCCCAGGAACTCAAAAAAGCACTGTAGAAATACAGGCACAACAAGCTCTTCCATAATAAATCAGATTATGTGGCACGTGGTGTCACTATTTTGTAAGACATCTTTTCACCGCATCATGCCAGCCGTCAAGCTTTGCCGCCACGTATTCAGGCGATGCTTTAGGGGCAAACCGATGCTGTATCTGCCATTGGGCATTGATCTCATCCACACTCCCCCAGAAGCCTACGGCAAGTCCGGCAAAATAGGCGGCACCCAATGCCGTGGTCTCCGTAACCTGCGGACGAAGCACTTCCGTATTGAGGATATCACTCTGGAACTGCATCAGGAGGTCGTTGCGCGAGGCTCCACCGTCAACCTTCAGCTCCACAATCTTCAGATTGGAATCCAACTCCATCGACGACACAATGTCGTACACCTGAAATGCTATACCCTCCAACGCAGCACGTGCTATATGTGCCACGGTCGTACCGCGCGATATGCCTGAGATAAGTCCGCGTGCGTATTGATCCCAATATGGCGCACCCATGCCCGTAAGTGCCGGCACGAAATACACCCCGTCAGTATCCTCTACAGATGTGGCAAGCTTCTCCACTTCGGAAGAGCTGGATATGCACTTCAATCCGTCGCGCAGCCATTGCACTACAGAACCGCCTACAAAAATCGAGCCCTCAAGTGCATACGTGACCTCATCGCCTATCTGCCAGGCTATCGTGGTGAGCAGTCGGTTCTTCGAGAGTATAGGCTTGTTGCCGGAATTCATCAGCATGAAGCAGCCGGTGCCGTAAGTGTTCTTAACCGATCCCGGCTTTATGCACATCTGTCCGAAGAGGGCAGCCTGCTGGTCTCCCGCCACTCCGGCTATCGGCACAGCGTGTGCGAAGATCGTGGTGGTGGTGTATGCCATCACGCAGCTGCTCGGCTTAACCTCCGGCAGAAGCGATGCCGGAATGTCAAACAGACGGAGAAGTTCCTCATCCCATTGCAGAGTATGGATATTGAAAAGCATCGTCCGTGAGGCATTCGTTATGTCGGTGACGTGCGCACTGTTTCTTGTAAGGCATGAGATCAGCCATGTGTCGACGGTGCCGAACCGCAGTTTCCCCGCCTCCGCCTTCTCCCGCGCCCCCGGCACGTTGTCAAGAATCCATTTTATCTTCGTGGCGGAGAAATAGGCATCGATGATCAGTCCGGTCTTGTTCTTGATCATCTCTCCATATCCTGCTTCCACGAGCGAATCGCAATATTCCGACGTGCGCCTGTCTTGCCACACGATTGCGTTGTAGATAGGCTCACCGGTATCGGCATCCCACAATATTGTGGTCTCTCGCTGATTGGTGATTCCTATGGCAGCAATATTATGTCCGTTGATTCCTATCTGTGAGATTGCCTCCGCTATTACGGACGCCTGCGATCCCCATATCTGATGAGGGTCATGCTCCACCCACCCCGCTTTCGGGAATATCTGTGGGAACTCATGCTGCGCTACCGAGCAGATGTTGCCCTCATGGTCAAAAACTATGGCACGGCTGCTTGTGGTGCCCTGATCCAATGACAGAATATACTTTTCCATGGCTGTCGATTTTTATTTTTAATATCTATATTCCCAGCTTATCATTATATCTTCTTCAATACTCCTCCACTACCGGCAGACCGGATATGCCGTTCAGACGACGCGTCTCTTCGAAGTCTATGGCATCGGCTATCACGGATATCGGATTCAAGACACTGACTCCGGTCGACATCTCAATCTGCCATTTGCAGGTCTCACAGTCGCTTGCCACAAAGTCGCATCCCGTCTCCTTTATCTGCCGGAACAATGGCTCCCCGATTGCCTGGGAATAGGCATAGTTCTCCTTCTTGAAACCATAAGTGCCGGCTATGCCGCAGCAATGCGAGTCAAGCATTATGAACTCCACGCCGGGTATCATCCTGATAAGGGAGGTGGAGAATACGGTCCATCCCAGTTTCTCCATGTGGCATGGTGTATGGTAGGCTATCCTCTTCCTATAGTCTTTCCGGAACGCTATCTTCACATCACCGTTGTCTATAAGATTGAATAGGAAGAGCGTGCCGAGCATGATATGATCCCTTATCCCCCTGTTGTTGAGATGAAGGATATGCTCATACTCATCCCTGAGCGTGAAGCAGCATGTAGATGACGTGGCAAGCACCTCATCCCCCCGCTCCACCGCTTCGCTTATGGCGCGGATATTGTTGTTGCCGTCGCGTATTGCCTCGTCAATACATTTGTTGGCTATCTTCGCCACACCACAGCACCGCTCCTTATCAAGCAGGCGCACGCCGTAGCCCACGGCATTCATCACCTTAAGCAGATCTTTACCAAGTTGCGGGTAATTATAATTGACGTAGCAACCGTGGAAATATGACACCTGTTTCGGATATTGCTTCTCCACCTCGGAGGCTTTCTTGCCATACCATGATTCAAACCGCTCCGAGGAGTATTTCGGGAATGTGCGGTGGTCGTCAATCTTCAGCACCTTATCCATGATCAGTTTTACCGGTTTCAGTTTGAGAGTGAAATTGACGAGTGGAGCCATACGCGTGGCGATGTTACCCATGAAGTCAGTGTTGGCAAGCATGGTGTCGCGCAGAGATGGTCCGTGGGCACTATATTTGATACGTGCCGACTGGATTATATCCCCTATCTTCACATCATTGGGACAAGCCACCTCACACCGCTTGCAATTAAGACAATATTTCAATGCCTCATCATAAAACAGCGGTTTCTTCAGACGGTATCTCTCCCCGTCGGGTCCTGCCTGCTTAGGTCCGGGATAGTCGGGATTGACCGCCGTCACCGGACAATATACCGTACAGATCGTACATTTTATGCACGATTCAAAATTATTATCGCTTATATTTTGCTGTTGGAGTGTCATCATAGTCGTAATATTAAGGACGTTGTGTTAACTTCTGTATGGATTCATCCACTCCCGTCATCGCGTTATGCAGGATGCCGCATGCAAGGCTGTGGCAAGGGTGATGCCAGCCCCGCTACCCTCCTTCAGTGCGTTGAAGCCGGAGAGGAGTGCCCCGGTGGCATACAGGTTCTCAATCACCTTACCCTCTTTCATCGGTCGGAACTTCTCATCAGTCACCACTCCGTAACCCATATAAGGCTGCGACGCATAGAAATTCTTGTCATACCATTCAGTGCGGTCATCGGGCGCATTGAGGTCAAGTCCGAACACCGGCTCATAAATCTTATCCATGTTGGCGATCAGCCCATGTCCGAAGAAACTCCCGGTGCATATCACGTAGTTCTCCGCAATCAACGGAATCGACCCGAAATTGGAGGTGTATATCTTACGGATCCTGCCATCCGAGATCTCTCCCCCCACGACTGTATCGCCGGGCATATAGGTGCCGCCGAGCGACGTGAAATAGTCACGCAGACTGAGCTGGCATCTCACTCCCGGCACGGATGCAGGCGTAGTGGCAACAAAGAACACCGGACGGTCCACACCACGGCGAAGACGATTGACCGGTTCATCATCGAATATACCGAGCACCGCAGGCATGATCACCATGTCACAATCCGATGAAACACGGTTGACCTCACGTGCAAGATCATCAACGGCTGAATCTGTAAGGAAGCGCGACATGTTGGTGGCTCGCATCTCTGTGGTGCTCTTACGCAGGATATCAAGCTGAGGCACGTTGACCGATGCAGTCACACATTCCACGTCGAGTTTTGAAAGACCCAATGCAAGGAAACGGGGATAGAAGTCAAGATAACTGTATATGTTGACTATCGCCGCCCTCTTACCTTTCAGTTCAGAAGGTGACTGGAAAGAGAGATATTCGTCAAGTGTGAGCCACGCCGGACGTGAATAGCCGAATGGAGTCAGTCTGTAATGATTCCTTTCAAGCGAACCGTTCACCTTTATCCCTGCCTCGCGGAGAAGTGGCAACACCCTGTCGAGAAGTTTCGAAACGTTGCTCACTCCTATCTTCCTGTAAGGATGAGACTCATCAAGCCGTTCGGCTCGTTCAAGCGGATGATCTATGACTATCCGGGAATCCTCATTGCAAAGAAATTCAAAAGAGCCAGACCAGAAATGAAGGGCACTCTGTCCTGCCGACACAATCGCTGTCTTACGTCCGCTACGCGCTGACTCTATGCCACAGACAAGACCACTGAGACCTCCTCCTATTATTATATTATCGTATTTCATATCAATGAATTTAAAACGGGCAACAACTTTAGTATTATTTGGAAATCTCCTCCTCGTGGTGTGGGGGTTCATGATCAAGTCCGAGAACACCCTGATAGAGCCACGACGTGAATTGCACCTCGCATAGAGTCTCACCCCAGCATACGGGGAACATGCCGTGCCAACGTTCATTCATGAATCCGGCAAGGTCATCCAGGCTTCTCTGTGCGCATTTATCGTGGGCATCAAGGAGTCCGGCACCACGGCAAGCACATAGACTACCCTGACACGTGCCCATACCGAGACGCGTGCGTCTGCGCAAGTTGATGAGATTATGCACATGAAGCTCCTCCATGGCATATTTCACCTCCGCCACACTCACTTGCTCACATTCACATACAAGAGCATCATCTGCATCCGAACGAGACTCTATCCTTCCCGACCAGCTTCCATGCCTACCCTCGGCTGCTTTCTGCTCTGTGCTAAGCTCGATGATGTGCTGACGTCGGTCTTCATCCTTGGCATCCGATTCCGAACCGGGCAACGGCACCTCTGCCGTCTCGCATTTCTTGTTGACATTCAGCTTTCGGCATACCATATCCGTAGCCTCCTCCGCCATAAGACGATAAGTCATGAGCTTGCCTCCTGTTATGGTGATGAATCCCTCCACCCCATCGCGTTTGGCATGATCCAGGCATACTATCCCTCGACTGATACTTCTTCCGGTGGGGTCGTTGTCGGCGGCGACAAGCGGACGCACACCGGCATACGCCCTGAGTATGCGGGTATATGCCAGACGCGGAGAGAGTTTGATACCCTCCCTAAGCAGCAGATCCACCTCTGCCGGAGTCACCTCCATATTATCTATCTCATTAAAAGGGATACGCGTTGAGGTGGTGCCGATGACGCAGATTGTGTCGCCCGGCACAAGGATATCGGCATCTGCCGGCTTGCGGCAACGGTTGATCACCATATTGTTCACCCTATGACCGAAAATAAGCAGTGATCCTTTGGCTGGATACATGTTGACCTTGATTCCGGCAAGCTCCGCCACGTGGTGTCCCCAGATACCGCAGGCACTCACCGTCACACTTCCTCTCACTTCCGATTCCTCACCATTCTTACGGCTTTTGAGTCGCACCCCGCAGATTCTGTCGCCCTCCTTAATGAATCCCACAACCTCCTGATAGGTCATGACATCGGCACCATGCATACGGGCTGAAAGCACATTGGCTGTGGTAAGACGGAAGGGATCAACCGCTCCGTCCGGCACTCTCACCGCCCCGATTATATCGGGGTTGACCGACGGTTCGAGACGCAGAGCATCCTTCGGGTCAAGTGTCTCCGCGTTTATACCGCATTTAATGCAGTCAGCCACGAATGCCTCCTGATAATCAAGACCATCTTCCGGTAATGTCACAAAGAGTCCACCCGTCTCCTCCACACAATGCCGGGCGATGCGACGTAGTATCATATTCTCCTTGATACATTCCGCAGCACTCTCCGGGTCGGTGTGGGCATAGCGTGCACCACTATGAAGCAGACCATGATTTCTGCCTGTCGCGCCTGCCGTGAAGTCAAGCCTCTCTATCAGGATTGTCTTCAACCCACGCATGGCACAATCACGTGCCGTGCCGGCACCAGTGGCACCCCCACCAATCACAATAACATCATATTCAACCTTGCTTTCGTTTCTCATAGTCATTTTGAGTAATAAGATATTTATAAATTCACACAATATCCCAATGTGCGAATCCCGATTTGTGAATTAAAATGTACGAATTACAATAATACATTCGCAGATAAAGCACAAATCATTAATGCCAAACCTTTACAATCTAAACAATCCTACATCTCCTTATGTTTTCAAATATTTTCAACAAAATAAGCAGAAGCGATTTCGACCAACTAAAAAGCAAAAAAAGAGAAGATTCCTCTCACGTTTTTACCTCAACCGGTCAAAAAGAATTCCCGTTTTTGACGATATTTCTCGTTTAAAATTTGGAAGGATAATAAATTCTTTTTAACTTTGCCAACGACAAATCTCGTTTATATGAAAAAAGAACTCGAAAAACTAACCGACAAGGAGGAGGAAACGTTGACCTTGCTATGGGAGTACGGACCTTGTGCGGTGAAAGAATTACTGGCTCACTTCTCCGAACCAAAACCTCATGTTAATACTCTATCTACTTTTGTGCGCTCTCTCGAACACAAAGGCTATGTAGGGCACGAACCGGGACGATATGGCGGATTCAACTATTTCGCCACCTGTTCCAAGTCGGACTATCGTCGTGGCGTTCTCAGCAAGATTGTGCAACGTTTCTTCGGAAGTGCCTTTTCATTGGCATCCAATCTTGTGGAGGACCATCTTGATGATGAAGAGTTACGCTCCCTTCTCAAAATGATTGAGAATAACAAGAAAATTGAGAATAACAAAAAAGGAGCCGGAAAATGATAACCTCTCTTTTCCAATACACTTTAGGAGTGTCGATCCCGTTGATTGTGATGTGGACAGCATACAGGTTGGCTCTTGCAAACCGGAAGCAGCTGTCTCTAAATCGGCTTGTATTCACAGTTGATGGCATACCTGTCTCGCATGAGGAGATAAACAACATCAAGACAGATGCGATTAAGACCATAACCATTGATAAAAGCGGTAATGGCAAAGCCACAATCCACGTGGAACCCAAGTAATCGTAAACAATTGACTCCAAATGAATCATGAATCCAATTAATATGAAACGCTTATTATCTCTGACCTTATTTTCCACCGCAATTTTGGCTTCCGTAGCGCAAGGAATTACCACAGCGGTAGTTGGACAACAAATTGAGGTAAGCTATAAATATTCACATCCGGTCCAAACTATGAGAAGTGCCGTCGCGGATGTGACAAATGATTATATACTCATCACTGACGGGTATAATTCAAAATTCTATTCGCCACGTACCGAAATGATTGACTCGATTGAATCAACACCCGAGGGTTTCGAGGCCTTCAACACATTCAAACGTGAATGTTGGGAATCAGGTAGACAGAAAGACATTCCGAGGGTGGACGGCTCTTTCTATATCACTAAGTTCTCTAAGAAGGGGCAGCTTCACACTTATGATGTGGCGAGTGCCACAAGGTTTCATATCGTGGAATCTATTCCTAAGATAAATTGGGAAATAGAAGATTCGGTCAGGAATATCCTGGGATATGATTGCCAGATGGCTACCACTGATTTTCGGGGAAGGAATTGGACTGCTTGGTTCGCCACGGAGATACCTGTGCAGGACGGACCTTGGAAACTTGCGGGACTTCCCGGCATTATCCTTGCGGCTGAATGTGAAGGGGGACAATATACTTTCGAGGCAGACGGCATCCGGCAGACTTCTAAGCCGGTAAAGGATATTTACGGCAAAGATAATTGGGAAGCAATAGACCGACGGGATTTCTGGAGATTGCGCCGGGAATGTCTTGACAACCCTTCGCGCAATATAAAATCCGCAGGAAGCAACGTGATAGTTTTCCAAGGGATAGAATACAAGGATTACCTTCCGGCTGAAGTGGTGGACTATATAGAAACCGACTACAAATAATATACAGAAAAATGAAACCGGCAATCACAATCAAGTGTGACAATTAGATTGGTTACGCGGACGCAAGCTGTCAATCTCAATATCTCTAAGAAAATGAAAAAGTTAATAATCCTCACTACAATCTGTTTCGCGGTGATAACCACCGTGGCTCAGGAACAGGCTGACATTGAAGTCAGCTATAATTATAAGCACTTTCACCGAACCGGCAAAGAGCAGAACCATCAGATGATACTGCTTGCCAATGCTGTATCTTCAAAATTCTTCAATCCCGAAACTGAATATGTGGATTCTCTTGAATATACACCTGATGGTAAAGAGATTTACAATCAGATGAAGATGGCTGCATTCACTTCCGGAAATATGAAAAGTGTGCCGCAGAGAAGAGTACCAATGTACATTTTCAAGTCGAAAGAAAGAGGAGAAACTGATGTCTATGATGGCATAAATGTCATGATGTTCAGATTCACAGAACCTTATGGTATACAAAATTGGGAAATCAGCGACTCAACAAAAAATATTCTCGGATACGAATGTACAATGGCTACCTGTGATTGGCGAGGTCGCCATTGGACAGCATGGTTCTCTCCCGAAATTCCAATACAGGATGGTCCATGGAAATTATCTGGACTGCCGGGGTTGATTCTTGAAGCATCGGAAAATTCAGGTCAACACGTTTTCAGCGCAACCGGAGTGCAGATGACTCCTCGACAAATTACACCGGTCTTGAACGAAAACAATTACGAAAAAACAGACCGCATGACTATGCTAAAAGTTCTCCGTAAGTTTGAAGATAATCCGGAAGCAGGATTATCAACAGCTTTAGGTATTGGCATAACCGTTAAGGATGGTATAAAGTTTGACAAAACCCTTGACTTCCTTGAAACAGATTACAGATAAGTCGCTGATTGAGTAAATATAAAAGTATAAATCCTATTTTAAGTAATCTTCAAAAAATAACTTGTTAAATTTCGCTCGTCTTTCCGGATGTTTCCTCTGTCGTTTTCAGTTATGTAGCCCTATAAACAAGCTGTCAATCTCAATATCTCTAAGAAAATGAAAAAGTTAAATTTAGTAATAATGCTATTTGCTGTTGTGTTTGCAGCGATGGCGCAGAATCCCCAATTGAAAGTGGGCTATAAATATAATTTCTTTGATCCGAGAGGAATTGAGAAACATCAGGATTTCATTCTTCTCGCAGGGAATGGTGTATCGAAATTCTATAAAATCATACACAAGTTCTAAACAAATACAACAAACGGATTTATAAATCCGTTTTTATATCAACCAATTAACATTTACCGTTATGGCATTACCTCAGATAGTTATTCCTGTGCTGACAGGGGAAGCCGCCGAACGTTTTAATCGTTTAGCGACAGAAGCCGCAAAACAGCGTGGGGTGCAGTATGACCCTAAGGCTAAAGAAAGAGTTCGTAAAGTTCTGGAACGTTCAAGACAAAATGGTTACTTTTTAGATGGCATTCCTGATTGACGAATGTATTTTCGCACCTCTTTCCAAAGACCTAATAACGCGAGTTCGGGATAAGGAAGTCCTCAAAAAATTGAAACGGCAGCTTGAAAAAGTTGCCGTTTCGTTTGGCAATATCATTGATATTTAATAATTTAGAGATACTAAAACAATAAACCATATATCATGATTACCAAGGATAAAGTTAGTGAATTTTTTTGTATTGCAGACGATTTCTGCAAAGAATTTGAAGTTGAGATGTCAAAAAACGCCCTACCCGCCTCAAAAGACACTCCAAAACGTAAGCGTAAGTGCATGATGTCCGATTCGGAAGTCATCACAATCCTGATCTGTTTTCACTTCAACAGCTACCGCAATTTCAAACATTACTATCTCTGATGCGTCTGCCGGCATTGGCGGGATCTTTTCCCACAAACATTCTCTTATAACCGCTTTGTGGAAGTCATGCCCCGCTGCTTTGTGGCACTGACCATGTTCCTTAGACTCGCATGTTTCGGAGAATGTTCGGGCATAAGTTTTGTGGACAGCACATGTATCCCTGTCATCCACAACAAGCGCCAGTTCAACATGAAGATCTTCAAGGTATAGCCGAAAAAGGGAAAAGCACGATGGGGTGGTATGTCGGCTTCAAGTTGCATCTGCTATGTAACGAAAATGGCGAGATTGTCAACTTCGTTCTGACCAAGGCAAACGTGGATGACCGCAACGAAGCTGTGTTTGATGTACTTACAGACAAGTTTTTCGGCAAACTGTATGCTGACAAAGGATATATCTCCCAATCTCTTTTCGGAAAGCTATTCGACGATGGCATCCATATAGTGACCGGTCTCCGTTCAAATATGAAGCAGCGGCTGATGCCTCTATATGACAAAATCATGCTGCGCAAAAGGAGTATAATCGAGTCCATTAACGATATGCTCAAGAATGTTGCCCGGCTTGTGCATACCCGGCATCGCAACATCCTCAACTTCCTGATGAATCTGCTTGCTGCGATGGGCGCATACTGCTTTTTCGCTGTCAAACCGGAAGTCAATTTTGACTTTGAGGTTGACCCATCTGACGGTCAACTCGCAATCTGGCAATAAAGCATCATAATCATATAAAAACAATCAGGCAGTCGTGTAAGGCTGCCCGATATGTTATGCCTGTATATTGGCAATCTGATGAGGATTTTTTATCCCGAACTCGTGTTAATAAGAAGCATGTTCAAGCCACTGTTTTTAAAGCAAGCTTCAGGAATTTTATATTACCCAATAAGGATGATTCTCTGAACAAAATACATACACGATTGTTAAGTAGTTGTAAAAAAATACAATTTAGCTAGTTATTATGTTATATTAATGTAACATATCAAAAGCATAACCAATGAAAAAATTTTTTTCTATTTCGCAGTCTATTGTCCTTCTAGGAATACTTTTTCTAATATTTCCAAGTTGTCACAATGAGCCTGATTCTGTAACTGAGTCTTTCAGCTACCGGGACGGAGTGTATTCAGGGAGTCAACTGACGGTCACACTTGATGGTAAGAATGTGACGTCTGTGCGTTCGGTCACCCTATCGTCCAAACTGTTGGATGCCAATCTGAGCCCGGACAAAGATCCGGATCAGTTCGTGCATCCTTCTAACCCGACCTATACCACAATTGTCACGATTGATGGATTCCCCACGTCCAAAGAATCATCCTCGTTTACTACTGTCTCTGATCTCATGGGATTCAAGGGAGATACTGACATCAAAGGAGTGGAATACAAATATGATGCCGAGTTCACAGGTGATCCTCTTCTTCATCATGCCAACCAAGGTTTGATCCTACGTTTTGCTAAACAATGAATGATATTTGCAAATATGCCATTGCAATGTCGCTTGTGTTGTCAAGCGGCATTTCCTCGTTTGCGCAGACTGATTCCATAGCGGCGGATACTCTCGGAGCCGTACATCAGTTGAAAGAAGTCGAGGTGAGAGGCTACGGCGCGGACCGTAATCTGAAAGCTGCGGAAATGGGTCGTGTCTCACTCAGCAACAAGATGATCACCAATCTTCCCGTTATGTTCGGCGAGCCAGACATAGTGAAAACCCTACAGACTCTGCCTGGCGTATCTCAAGGTGTGGAGGGCTTTACAGGATTGTTCGTCAGGGGTGGCGACAACGATCAGAACCTTTTCCTTTATCAAGGTCTGCCGCTCTATCACGTAAGCCATCTCGGAGGTATATTCTCATCGTTCAATGTACCGACTGTCAGCCGGGTTGATTTCTACAAGGCGGCTTTCCCGTCGCGTTATGGCGGCAGGATATCCTCGATCACGGATGTCGCGATGAAGCGTTCCGACTTCGAGAAATTTCATGGTCGTTTTACTTTGGGGCTGTTGAGTGCAAATGCCTTTATCACCGGACCGGTCATAAAAGACAAGACGGCATTCACAGTCGGCATCCGACGCTCGTGGATAGATGTCATCTCTATCCCTACATTGGCCATAATGAACGCTGTGGAGAAGAAAAAGGGTAAGAAACACATTGCCGGATATGATTTCACCGACTTCAACGTGCGGATTGACCATAAATTCAATTATAATGCCTCGGCATATATAGTTGGATATTACGGACATGACCATCTAAAAATTGGACTCCGCGAATTCGAAGGTGAAAATGAAAGTTTCATCGTTGGTCCCGACGGCAAACCTATACCGGATGACACGCAATCTGACACGCGCTTCTTTGACGAGGATGTCAACCGCCTGTCCTGGGGCAATTGGGGCATATTGGGAGCATTCGATTATCATATCGGTCCCGGCACTATCAATGCCTCGGTCTATTTTTCAAGATACAGTTCCACATACCGACAGGAGAGGGAATACCAGACCGACATGGACGAGCCGGACACATACGGCTACAACAAAAGCCGGACAGAAAACAGTATCGCTGATTTAGGTGCGAGGGCGAACTATATTGCAGATTTCAGCAAGGTATTCCGGACAAGGGCAGGTGTGGAATACGTGCGGCACGACTATCTTCCCGAGGGGTTGCGCAACGAGTTCTTCTCCGACGGCAAAGGTTCAACCGACGGCAACGACAGTCCGCATGCCAAAGCCAATGAATATTCGGCGTATACCGACAACACTTTAAATTTCCATGATATTGTGGCACTCAATTTAGGGTTAAGGTTCTCTGCCTATAACATACAGTCAAAGACATTTACGGCATTGGAGCCACGCGCTTCGGTGAAGGTTGCGTTGGGCAAGGATTTCAGCGTCAAGGCAAGCTATGCGAGAATGAGCCAGTATGTTCAGCAGGTATCGAACAATTACATAAATCTTCCGACAGACCTGTGGCAACCAGTTATCGCCACCTTCAAGCCTCTGCGGAGCGACCAGTATTCCATCGGATTATACGGCAATCTTCCACACAGCATGTACTTTTCGGTGGAAGGATGGTACAAGGATATGAGGAATCTGCTCGAATACCGTGAAGGCGTGTCGGTGCTTAATCCTGGACTCACATGGGAGGAGAAACTCACCTCCGGAAAAGGATGGTCCTACGGCGTGGATTTCAGTCTCACAAAAGAAGCGGGCAAGTTCACCGGATCCATAGGATACGGACTCATGTGGAACTGGCGTAAGTTTGACGAGTTGAATCAGGGAATGAAGTTCCCGACGAAATTCGACAACCGGCATAAGATAAACATAAATGCAAACTACAAGCTCAACGACCGTATAGAGTTCAATGCCGGCTGGACATACATGACAGGCAACAGGCTCACTCTCTCCATGTATAACTATGACATCCCCGGCAGTCAGTTCCCGGATGCTCCTACGGTTGGACCTCCGGGTTATGGCAATGAAATCGACGGCATAGATTATTATCCCTCAAGAAACAATGTCCGCATGCCCGCCTATCACCGTCTTGACCTCGGCATGAGCATTCACAAGACTTATAAGAACGGGAATTCCGGAATCTGGAATTTCAGTCTCTACAACGCCTATTGCCGTATGAACGCGATAACCATAAAGAAGGACAACGAGAATAATGTGATAGACCGTCCGTCCGGATGGCACCGCGCTTTCAAGACCTTGAGTTTCATTCCTGTCATACCTTCTGTCTCATACACCTATATTTTCTGATTATGCGAAATAAATCCATATACGCATCAATATCGGTTCTTCCGATGCTGCTCATATCCTGTTATCATGAGGTTGATATGGACAGCTACAGGGATGAGGACGGGGAAAATCTCCTTACTCTAAATTCCCTTGTAACTCCCGATTCAACCGTTCAGGTCATGGCCACACGCACATATTTCTTTTCCGACATCCATAATGACCGTACATACGTCAAGGGGCTTGACATAGATATAATTGTCAATTCCGAGAAGAAAGAGGGCATGACTTATGATACGGAAAGGAATCTCTACATATCGGATGTAAAGGTAGGACCCGGAGATGAGGTTGGTCTTCACACCACCTTCATGGATAAGACAATAACCGCATCCGACATCATGCCTCATTCCGTGTCGATAGAGGATGTCACGGTGTCACGTCAGGGACCTGTCAGTATCTACACCAACAGTGACTTCGTGTTCACATATAGAGTGACGTTTACCGATCCAATTGGGGATGGAGACTACTATTTCCTGCAATGGGACGCAGTGGATCCCCGCAAGGACATAATGATGGGAGAACGTGACTTCACGCATGAGCTTGTCTTCCAGCAGTTGGCTAACCAAGTGCATGCCACACTGCCCGGATGGGAGCCATACTCCCCATACGGTCTCCCGTTCTCAGACAAAGGGATCGACGGGGAAAGATATACCCTCACCGTAAAAGAGATCGTGCAGATGCCAAAGGGATCATTCCAATGGAACCTGACTCAGATGAAACGCAGGTTCCGGCTCCATGCTATCTCCAAGGCATACTACGACTATCTGGTCAGCGCTCTCATGAACCGTACCAACGACAAGGGTCTGCAAGGCGGCATGATAGATCTTGGGATCGCGGATCCGGTCAAGGTGTATTCAAACATAAGCGGAGGTGTCGGGATATTAGGTTGCTACACCACTGCGGAAAGTGAGATCGACGCATTGAAAATCGTGGGACCATTCCCGAAACAATAAAACACCCACCTCATGAACAACTTTTATCGCATACTCATCTTTTGTGTCCTTACGCACATGTCAGCATTGTATGCCGGCGCACAGAATGACACTATAATGGAAACTGGGGAGACAATATTATCAGAAGAATACAGATCTGTGTACTCGCCGGGTGCATTGCGCTTTGGCGACCGCAGGATTGTTAGCCGGGTAACCTTGCCTGACAGCGTTGATGTCGTGCGCCATCAGAAAAAGAATTTCTGGCGGGCGGGAGCCGAGACCGTAGGCTTCAATATCGGGTTATGGGCTTTTGACCGCTATGTGTTGAAAGGCCATTACGCCTATATCTCGTGGAACACGATAAAGGAGAACTTCAGACATGGCTTTGAATGGGACGACGATCATCTGCACACCAACATGTTCGACCATCCGTATAACGGTTCGCTCTTTTTCAATGCCGGCAGGTCAAATGGCTTCAACTTCTGGCAGTCGGAACTTTTTGCCATAGGTGGAAGCGCCATGTGGGAGATGTTCATGGAATGTGAATACCCGTCGACAAATGACATTATTGCCACTCCCATCGGAGGTGCAGCCATAGGTGAGGTGCTCTACCGCACATCCGATATGATAACCGATGACCGTGCCACCGGAGGTGAACGTTTCGGCAGGGAGTTCGCCGCTTTCCTTGTCAATCCTATGCGCGGACTCACCAGAATTGTTACCGGTGACGCATGGAAAAAGAGAACGACAAGCGGCAGGCGTTTCGGCATTCCTCCAATAAGCGTGGATGTCTCGCTTGGAGGACGTTGTCTAATACCTATGAATAATGGCGGAGGGACTAAAGTCGGGGCGGTTGCCGATATCGACATTGAATACGGTGACAGATATGCGGAGGATGCAAAAGCTCCCTATGACTGGTTCGCATTCTTCCTGGAGTTGCAGGCTGTCAAAACTCAGCCTGTTTTGAGCCGTGTCGAGATTGTGGGCCGACTGTTGTCAAAAGAGATACTTGACAAAAAGAATCTGAACGTGTCGGTCGGCATGTACCAGCACTTTGACTTTTTTGATTCCGACACTATAAAAAGGGTTGATCGTCCAAACAAGCTTTCTCCATGTGTGGTACCTTATAAGTTCGGCACACCGGCATCGCTTGGTGCCGGTACGATGGCTCGATACCAACCAACTACCGGGGTTGTCCTGAACGGATTTGTCCATGTCAATGCCGTAATATTGGGAGGTATTCTTACGGACTTCTATCGTGATTATCACCGCAACTACAATTGGGGATCAGGTTTTTCAGTCAAAGCCGGTCTAAATTGCTCTCTCTTTAATGGCCGACTGTTGATGGATATAAAAGACCAGTTCTACAAGCTATATACATGGCATGGGTATGATCCTTATTACGACTGGTCGCTGACCCCAGAAGGTTCGCCGGTTAACATTCAGGGAGACGGGTCAAATTCTGGATTCAATCATTTTCAGGTACGTGTAGGATATCGTTTATTGGAGCGGCTTTACCTTTCAGGTCAAATTAATTTATACACCCGAACGACAAATTATGATTTTTCAGTTTATAATGGTTCGTACACATATTTCCCCCGTATAGAGAGCAAGCAAATGAATTTCCAGTTGATGCTGACGTATAAAATTTAGCAATCAAACTTGTATATATAATAACCTAATTATGTATTTATCTCATATAATGCAAACTTGAAGCTGTGTTTAAATTTACGCAGCCTTTTTCCATTTCTTATATTATACGAAAAAGTAATGGGATTCGGCACATAAAGCCGGATCCCATTGCTCTTTTCTGTAGGTATTGAAATTGTCAAAACTTCTTTATTTGCTTATGCCGTCGCGGATGAGGAGGGCATCTACCGTCGGCTCTTTTCCTCGGAATTCCTTATAGAGGTCCATCGGATCGACCGTGCCGCCGCTCTGAAGCATTTTCTTGAACTTGTCAGCAGTGGTCTTATCAAAGATTCCATGCTCCTTGAAGGCTGCGAAGGCATCCGCATCCAGCACTTCCGCCCATTTGTAGCCGTAATATCCGGCTGCATAGCCGCCGGAGAAGATGTGCCCGAACGAGGGGGATATAACGCTACCCTCCACTGCATCAAACACACGCACCGGATCCTGTGCCCTCTTCTCAAACGCCTCCCCGTCCATACTTGCTCGCAAAGGCTCCTCTATCGTATGGTATGCCATATCAAGATAGCCGAATCCGAGCTGACGCATACAGGCATACGCCGCGCCATACTGACGCGCACGGAGGAACTTATCCAGAAGATCCTTCGGCATCTTCTTACCGGTCTTGTAATGGGTGGCAAAACCGTCAAGAAACTCTTTCTCCGTCAGATAATTCTCATTAAACTGCGAGAACAGCTCAACGAAATCATGATATACATTGGTACCGCTCAACGAGGCATACGTTGCCTGTGCCGACAAGCCATGAAGCGCATGTCCAAACTCGTGAAGGAATGTCTCCACCTCATCGGGAGTAAGCAGGACAGGTTCATCACCTATCGGTTTTGAGAAATTGCATACTATGGATATGAGCGGGAGCGTGCGATTGCCGGCATCATCCTTAGTCTCAGTGCGGAACTCCGTCATCCATGCGCCCGGAGATTTTCCTGCACGATAGAAGAAATCGGCATACAGCACTCCAAGTATACTGCCGTCGCGCTCATATACCTCGAAAGCCTTCACATCGGGGTGATAAACCGGTATATCCTTATTCTCCTTGAAAGTATAGCCATAAAGACGTGTGGCAAGACCGAAGACTCCGCCAATGGTGTTCTCTAATTCGAAATACGGCTTCATATCCTCATCATTGAAGGCATAACGCTCATTCTTCAGCTTATCCGACCAATAGCTGTAGTCCCACGGCATCAGCACAAAATCATCACCCACCTTGCTGCGTGCGAAATCCTGCACCTCGGCAATCTCGCGCTTCATCGGCTCAGTGTAGCTCTCCCTCAGCTGCTCAAGCAGACCGTTTACAGCCGCCGGAGTAGCCGCCATAGTGCCCTGGAGATGATATTCCGCGAAATTCTTCTTACCCATCAGACGCGCTATCTCCAGGCGTATGTTGGCGATATCCTTAAGAATCTGCGTATTGTCGTATTTTCCACCGTTGTTGCGCGAATTATAAAGTTTGTAAAGTTTCTCACGCAACTCCCTATTGTCGGCGTATGTCATGAACGGACGATATGAAGGGGCAAACACAGTGAAAAGATAGAGAGACCCATCGTCCTCCTTATCTTCCGCCTCCAATGCCTCTTTCGCCACCTCACGTGCCGCTTTCTTTATACTTTCGGGCAATCCGGCAGTATCCTCCTCCTTCACCCACAGACGACGCTCGGGACTCGCCATATCGTTTGTGACATTCTGGCTGAACCGCACGTTAAGGTCTGACAATTCGGTGCTCAGACGGCGATACTTGTCGCGGTCATCTCCCTGAAGATCCGCACCACTCTCTGCAAAACTTCTATAGGTCTCCGATATGAGACGACGCGCTTCCGGAGAGAGGTCCGCACGCTCCGACTCATTCTCATAGACGTGCTTCACCCTTTTCCAAAGATTCTCATTAAGAAGGATGTTGGTGGAATGCTCGGATATGATCGGCGTCATCTTTGTCATGATGTTCATTAGAACGGTGTCGCCGAGTGCCGCATCAAGATTACCCAGTGCAAGCACTGCCTCATTAAGCAGGCGTCCGGAGCGATCGAGGGGAGCTACCGTATTTTCAAACGTAGGCGCGTCGGTAGCATTTGCTATCTTGTCAAGCTCCTCATTGTGAAGGCGAATGCCCTCCAATATGGCATTCTCATAATCATCCGTAGAGATTTTGTCAAACGGGATAGCTTGAAAAGGCGCATCGGATACGTGCAGCAACGGATTGACGTGTCCCCCTTGCACCTCATCGGCAAATGCCATCAGCGACATCGCCGTAATTGACCCTAAGATAAATTTATTCATGTAGTAAAAATTATATTTGAATGCGAATTTAGCTATTTTCTACCTTTTCTGAAAACATCCGGAGAAAATTTACAATTCCATTTCATAAAAAGAACTCCGTTTCATAGGAATCGGGATATTGCAAAAATAATGCCGGACATATTGCCCGGCATTATTTAGATATAATCGCTGATTGGATTATCTGCAAAGTTTGCACTATCACTCAGCCTGAACACCCTCCATTATCACCTGGATACGGTTTTTGCCGTTGTAGACAGTCTTCATGAATGAATTGAGTTTGTCAAGAGTGATACCCTCAATTGTAGCCTTCTCTTTAGTAAGATCATCATATCCACGGAGATAAGAGAAGATTCCATTCATCCAGTAGCTGTTCTTCTCCATATTGATCTCCACCTGCTTGATCATGGCTTCCTTCACCTTGTTGAACTGCACGGGATCAGCACCATCTTTAAGCAGCTTCATGTATTCATCCTGCGCACGCTTGATGAGAGCATCCTGCTGGTCTTTGTTAGTCTGGAAGAAATATATGAGATTCCATTCGCCGTTGTTCGGGTTTATAGTTGCATTCACGGAAGCACCATACGTGCCACCCTCCTCCTCGCGGAGCGTCTCGGTATAGATATTGTCAAGGATATCCCCCATCATGCTGACAAGCACGGAATTCTCCATGTTGTAGGGCACGTTGGAGTCTCCGTAAAGATCATATACCCAAGTTGAAGGTGTGCCCATAGGCTGCTTGAAGTCGTTGATCACGTCGCCTCTCTGGGTCTTTATCTCAGTAATCACTTTTGCCTTGCGAGGTGCAGCGGCAGGAAGTGTGGCAAGATACTGCTCCATGAGAGGCTTGAATGTAGTCTCATCAATATTGCCTACGAAAATAAACGTATAGTCACCGGCATTCGAGAGAAGCTGATGAATCATATCCACCATCTCAGGATAGTTAGCCTTGTCAAGAGTCTCGGTGGTGATCCGGTTCATCATAGGATTATTGCCGTATCTTGTCTTCGACACCTCTCCGAAGAATATCTTCTGAGGGTTATTATTGTCGTTGGCGAACGCAAGTCTAAGCGATTCAAGAGAGACATCGTAAGCACTCTGATCTGTTGAAATATTTGTAAAGGATGTATAGATAAGTTCCATTAACGTCTTCAAATCCTTTACTGTAGATGATCCCTCAAGCATATCGGTGTAAGTGTTTACGCCTAAGCCGAGACTTACCTGTTTGCCGGAAAGATACTTCGTCAGTGTCTTGGCATCAAAAGGTCCCTTCTTTGATTTTTCATACGCCACTCCAATAAGCGCGAGATTTGCAGCCTGAGACTCTGCGAAGCAACGCTTTCCACCCTCACGATATGCGTCCATAAGGATCTCATCACCTGCAAAATCTGTAGACTTCACCACTACTTTCACGCCGTTTGAAAGCGTATAGGTCTTGAAACCGAGGATATTGTTCTCCTCTACGGAAACAATCTTGCCGGGAGTCGGGAGATTAGCGATCAGAGGGTCTGTGATAGTCTCATCCACGTATGCCTCATATTCAGCATTCATGGCATCCTTGACAGTCTTGATCATGACGTCTTCAGACACCACCTCGAAGCCCTCCTTCTGGGGTTCTGTGGTCACCACCACCATATTGTTGGGAGTCAGGATCTGCTGAATAACCTGATTGATTGCCTGAAGAGGAATCATCGGAAGCATCATCTTCCAGATCTCAAGCTCCTTCTCAATGCCGGGAGCCGGTTCATTATCGATAAAGAGACGGCAGAGTTCATTGCCGAACGCATCGTTATCAGTCTTATCGCGCTCATTGTAGATCTTCTCCATACGGGATAGAGCCTCCTCCTTCACGCGGTCGTATTCCGACTCGGTGAACCCTGTCTTGCAGGCACGTGTCACGATTCTCATAACCTCATCCACAGCAGCCTGAGTGCCTTTCTTGGGGATGACCACGATATTGAACGAGTCTTTAGTCTTCGACACATAGAAATCACCAAAATATACACCGGCACCGGCATACGTGCATGACGGATCATGTGAAAATTCCTCAAGACGGTTGTTGATGAGAGATGAAATCAGCGACTGCAACAGGCTTGACTGCATATACATCTCGACGGTGTTGCGCATCTCAAAGGGGATTTTCTCCGACTTGAAGGTGATAGTTGTGCGTGGCTGCGGAAGCTCAGGATCTGTGAAAGATACGTAGATGGGCTCATCATTGTCGCTTACCGTGGGATATTTGCGCTCTGCCGCATTCTCCGGCATCGGTATTTTAGAAAAGAGATCGATCACCTTTTTCTCCATCTCGTCGGCATCAATATCACCGACGATGACTATACCCTGCTGATCCGGACGATACCATTTCTTATAGTATGCGCGGAGCACCTCCGGCTTGAAGTTCATGACCACCTCCATCTTGCCGATAGGCGACTGCTGATACTGATACTCCTTGTAGATTTCAGGGAGAATCGACATGAGCATACGGAACTGCGCATTGTTGCGCTGACGCCATTCCTCCTGGATCACTCCACGCTCGGCATCGATCTCAGCCTCTTCAAGAAGGATCTCGCCGCTCCAGTCATGAAGGGCAAGGAGCACGCTGTCTACAAGCGGCTTGTCGGTGGTAGGCACATTGTTGATATTATATACTGTCTCATCAAATGCCGTGTAGGCATTGATGTCGGCACCGAAACGTATACCTTTCCCCTGAAGATAATTCAGCAGGTTCTTGCCTGGATAGTTGGTTGTGCCGTTGAACGCCATGTGCTCAAGGAAGTGTGCCAATCCGAGCTGGCTCTCCTCCTCAAGTGTGGAGCCAACTTTCTGGGCGATATAGAAATTCGCCCTCTCCTTGGGCATCTCGTTATGCATGATGTAGTAGCTCATGCCATTGGGCAAGACGCCATGCTTCACCTTCGGATTGACCGGGAGAGGCGTCAGCTGTGGCATCTGGGCACTCATGCACAGCACTCCGATGAGGAACATTGCTATGCTTAAGACTTTTCTTACCATAATTGTTAGATTTAGTTGTTATTTTGGTTTTGGTTGTTTTTTTGTTCCGTTGTTGTTTTTGTTGTATCATGATGCAACATGATATATCATGTTATATCATTTTTCAGCATGTTATATCATGATAGCTATATGAATCCGTTCATCATTGCATATAGTGATAATCCGGACGCTGATTTTATTCCGAGTTTTGACGACAAGTTTTTTCTGTGGGTTATGACGGTATTGACCGATATGCAGAGTTCGTCTGCTATCTCTTTATTTATCTTTCCGGCAGCTATCAGCCTTAGCACTTCGATCTCCCTTGCCGAGAGATCTCCGCGTGTGTCGTCGCCATCATCCTGCGGAGCGAGAAATTCCTTCAGTTTACCCTTTATCTCCGCCTCATCTGATTTGGCAGACAGCATCAGCAGTCCGGAATGGTCGGCACAGTTCGCAACATTGCGTGCAACGATAAGTGTCTTCATTTTCCTGGGAAGGAAAAAATCCATGTTGTAGATAAAAATATCGGCAGCCACAATATACCCCGCCATCTTTTCCGAAAACGGATAAAATTCTTCAAACGATGGGAAATACTCCGCAGTCCCATCCCATCCATCACGTAAAATGGATCTTATTCCCAATGATTCCAAAGTGGAAAGTCCTATGAGAGCTATGCGTTGCCTGCTGTTCATGATTTGAAGATCTAATCCTTAAAATGCCGTAGCTCCTGAAATCAATGGCAACAGTATGCGGCTACGTATGCGATTATTTTGACAAAGGTCGCGCTCAAGCGAGAACACGGCACTCACCACGGCAGTGCAGAGATTGGCATCATAGTTACCACGCAGATGCTCCACAAAGAAATATAGAAGATCATGCAGCTTCTCCTCCACCTCCATGTAGCCCGCCACGGCAGATTCACTTGAAACCTCCACCCGTCCGCTGCTCAATGCCGGGAAAAGCACCTCATCGTCATATCTCAACGACTCGGTCATCTGCATCCTCATGTCCTGATAAAACGTGCGGAGCATGTCAAGATTGTTGTCGTCGCCGCTACGGTCGATAAGAGACTTGAAATGGCGGTCGATATTGGGAAGCTGCACCCTCAGATAATAGGCATTCGTTTTCCGTAGATACGCCACTGTCTTCTCTATCGTGAACGTGCCCCGCGCATTGACCGGGAAATACTCCTCATCGAGAAACGTATTGATCACTGAAAGGAAAAAATCGGGGTCTATGCCACGATCATCGCATACCTCCCCAATGGTGGCATCTCCCACTCCGAGTCTGATGCCCAGTCGGTCTACCACCGGCAACAGACTCGGATGAGACATTATAGCTTCTGATAGTTTTATTTCTCTGTTATATAGAGCCATGTCGGATGATTATGGTGGCATTTTCTGTTATGACCATATCGACGCCCTGGTCATGCGGCTCTGTCGGTACCTCATCCACGAGCTGGAATCCATAGCCCACTCCGATAGTTGTGGCTTTTGCCGACTGAAGCAGACGGTCATAGAATCCCTTTCCACGTCCAAGACGGTTCCCTTTACGGTCGTATGCCACGGCCGGCACTATTATAAGCTCTATTTCCGAAGGATCTACAGTATCCGTCCCGGTAGGCTCCTCTATATGGAAGCTACCCAGCTCCAGACGTGACTCATCATACGGCAATATGTCGAGATTCACGCCATTCACCCTCGGAAGATAGAAATTCTTCCTGTCTGCCCATTTTCTGAGGAAGGCGCGGGTGTTGACCTCATCCGGCAGAGAATGATACATCAGTATCCTGTCTGCCATGATAAACGCCGTAGTCTTCTCCACTCTTGAGAATACCTCTTCGGCAGCCTTCATTCGCTCTATTTCGGACAGCATCCCTCTGAGATGCCTGACCCTTCTTCTGATTTCATTCTTTTCCATTCTCATCGTGTTTTTCATTGTTTTCCAATTGTATGTCGACAGGCGACTCTCCATTCTTAAGAGCATCGTAAGCCCGATTCATTGCCTTGTCGTCGCGATTGAGCAATTCTATAAACGAGGAATAGCCCAACACGTCGCGTGCGATCATTGCCTTTATCTGGTTGAGAAGCAAGCCTCTTGACTGATTTATGTAGTACCAGCGTGCCGGCACGCCGTTCTTGACGGCAAAACTTACGAAGTTCTCAAGCAGCGTATTGTCGCGAGGCAACACTTTCAGTAGCCTGTCGGTGCTCTTAACGTCGTCGAGCATGCTTCGGTATTTATCAGCCACAGAGAGGGCAAATTTCTGTATCAACCCCTTGTTCATCACGTTGACGTAATATGACGTGTAGCCCGTGGTGTCTTCCGGCACAAAGATATCAGGCATGATGCCTCCGCCGCCATAGACCGTGCGCCCGTTTGACGTGGTGAATATCTTGCTCTTGTCAAGCTTTATGCTGTCGGCATTATAGAACTCGCCATGTGAATATCTGTCGATTATATCAAGGTCATACTTATCCTTGTCGCCGCGCAGATATTCCTTCTGGATGGAGCGTCCCGACGGGGTGTAGTAGCGTGCCACTGTCAGGCGTATCGCAGAGCTGTCGGGCAATTCCGTCTGGTTCTGCACAAGCCCTTTCCCGAATGAACGGCGACCCACCACCAATCCGCGGTCATTATCCTGTATGGCACCGGCAAATATCTCCGATGCCGATGCAGAGCCCTCGTTGGTGAGCACCGTGATCTCCACATCCTTGAAGCTACCTCTGCCATCGCTCATCGCAAGCGTCTCGTTTTCCGGGCGGCGACCCTTGGTATAGACTATCATACGCCCTGCCGGGAGGAACTCATTAGCCATATATATAGCCTGATCCATGAAGCCTCCGGTGTTGCCACGAAGGTCGATGATGAATTTCTTCGCCCCCTCTGCCTTCAGATCGTTGAGGGCATTGAAGAATTCCATATACGTGTTGCGTGCAAATTTGGTGACGCGGAGATAGCCCACCTCATCATCCACCATATATTTGCAGTCAACGGAATTGACCGGTATGTCTCCACGTATGACGTCAAACGTCAGTGGCTGCTTCGAACTTTGACGCTTTATCTCAAGCACCACTTTCGAACCTTTCTCTCCCTTCAACGTCTTGAACACATCCTCCTGCCCTATATCCTTTCCCGTAAGCGACTTCCCATCAGCCTTTATTATGCGGTCGCCCGACAGGATACCGACCTTCTCTGCCGGTCCGCCGGGTATCACCTCCACTACATTGACCGTGTCGCCTACTATCTGGAACGACACCCCGACTCCACTGAACGAACCCTGGAGATCTTCATTTACCGCCGTCAACTCCGAGGAGGGTATATAGGCGGAATGTGGGTCAAGCGAATTAAGGAGCTGTGGCATTGTCTCCTCCACAAGCGAATCTATATCGACGACATCTACATACTCCGACTCTATCAGCCGGAGCACGGTGCGGAGTTTCTCCTCCTCTTGCGACAGGGTGCGCCGGGTGATGTACTGACCGATAAACACTCCGCCGGCAAGCCCCACAGTCAGCAGCAGGGGCAACGCCACAAGTCCTATATTTCTTCTATTATTCATTCTCACAGGGTATATAGACGATCTCAACCCCCGCCTTGCGGAGAAGGTCGACACCGTCTGACATTCTATACAATTCCGAGAAGACCACCCGGCTTATACCCGCCTGGATAATCAGCTTGGAGCATTCTATGCACGGGCTCGCTGTCACGTAGAGGGTGCTGCCGGCACTTGAATTGTTGCTTCGCGCCACTTTCGTGATTGCATTCGCCTCTGCATGCAGCACGTAAGGATAGGTATGGTTCGTCTCATCCTCACAGATATTTGGGAATCCGGAAGGTGTGCCGTTATAGCCATCGGAGATGATCATCTTGTCTTTCACGAGCAATGCCCCCACCTTCCTGCGCGTGCAATAGGAATTTTCACTCCATATCCTTGCCATCCTGAGGTAACGCTTGTCGAGTGCCTGCTTCTTTTCACTGTTATCCATCGTCATTTCTCTACTTATGAAATGAATTTGTAATGACTTCCTTTGAAATTGTAATGACTTCTGTCATGAAGCCTGATTCTCTGTTAATCCTGCTCCATAAGGAATTTTTCCGCATCAAGAGCCGCGCGACATCCTGTGCCGGCTGCCGCCACTGCCTGACGATAACGCGGATCCGCGCAATCGCCCGCCGCAAAGACTCCCTCCACGTTTGTGTGGGTAGTGGCTCCCTCCACCTTGATATATCCCTCTTCGTCCATATCAAGCTGACCCTTGAAGATCTCCGTGTTAGGACGATGACCGATTGCAAGGAAGAAGCCGTCGATAGCTATGTCGAATGTCTCCTCCTCGGGAGTGCCTTTATGTCTTACGATATGCGCGCCCTCAACTCCGTCTTCACCGAAAAGACCCAACGTGTTGCAATGATAGAGTATCTCTATATTCTCGCGTTCCTTCACACGACGCTGCATGACGTCAGATGCACGGAGCACTCCACGACGCACGATCAGATAGACCTTCTTTGCCAGTGTCGACAGATAAAGAGCCTCCTCACATGCCGTATCGCCTCCGCCTACAACTGCCACGTTCTTCTTCCGATAGAAAAATCCGTCGCAAGTGGCACACGCACTGACTCCGAGCCCCCTGTATTTCTCCTCATCGGGAAGTCCGAGATATTTGGCTGACGCGCCGGTGCATACAATCACGCTATCGGCATACACCACATCGCCGCGCTCATCCTCACAACGGAACGGACGCTGTGAAAAATCCACTTTCACCACCATACGGGATCTGACGTCGGCTCCAAACCGGAGTGCCTGCTGACGGAACTGTTCCATCATCTCCTGACCCTGTATTCCGTCAGGATAACCGGGGAAATTCTCAATCTCAGTAGTCTGTGTAAGCTGTCCGCCGGGTTGATCACCCTCAAACAGCAGCGGTTGGAGATTAGCACGTGATGCATACAATGCTGCCGTATAGCCGGCAGGTCCTGACCCAATGATCAATACTCGAGTTTTTTCTTCTGACATATATATCTTAAGATGTTTTTATTATATAATACGGAAGTTGCCTGATGAATGCTGCAACCCCATTCTCTTTATATAACAACGTTAACTATTTTTTTCTTTTCAATGACATGGTTTAAACTTCATTTGCCCCATATCTTCCGATATCCCACCATCCACGGTCAACGGAGATCTACAATCTCCGCACGCGGGTATTTCTTACTGGGATATTCAAACTCCGACACCGGTATCGTAATGCCGGTTTTCATTGTCTTGACGTCTACCGTCACATTACCGGAAGCTGTAGTCACCAATATCTTCTCTATCTGGAACGTAGTGGAGTTGATTGTGAACACCAATTTCTTTAACCCGGATTTCTTATCCTTGGGAAGAAGATCCACCACGTATTTCCCCTGACGCTTCACTGTGGAGAACCGGCACGTGAAACCGGCTGCACCGCTTCTGACGTAAAGCAAGGGATTAGATTCCGCAAGTTCCTGCGCTGTCGGTATAGTTACGGTGGTCTCTGACGTGCGCGGATTATAGGTATAGAGAGATTTGCCGTTATACCATGTGGATACTTCCGGCATCAACACCACGAATTTATTACCCGCACTCTTGACAGAACCATTGGAGACACGCCCCTGTGAATTTATGCTGAACGTGGCAGACAGTCCCTTGGTGGTGGTTATTACCGAGGCAGCCTTCTGAGCCACCTGCTCCGCCGTCAACTTTGTGGTGGCTCCGTAAGCATTGACACCTACGGCTATCAATATAGCCAACATCACATAGCTGAGACAGGATAGACTATTTTTTAGCTTATTTTGTTTCATCTGTTTCATCTGTTTCATTTGTTTCATCTGTTTCATCTGTATCGGCTGTTTCAACCGATACAACCGATACAACCGATACAGCGATACAGCGATACAACAGTATCAGCCATTCAATATCGACTCCAAGGTGACAGCATCGACAAGCACAGAACGTGGTTTACCGCCGTGTGCCGGACCGACTATACCTGCCGCCTCAAGCTGATCCATTATCTTGCCCGCACGGTTGTAGCCGATAGAGTATCTTCTCTGGAGGGATGACGTGGAGGCTGTGTTGGACGACACTATCAGACGCGCCACCTCTTCGAAGAGGGCATCCTTATCGCCGAAATTATTACCTGACTCTCCACCCTCACTCTCCGAGCCGGTCACTACAGGGTCAGGCAACTCGTAGGCACCTTGACCGTAGGGCTGACGTGCGATATAATCGCATATCTCCTCCACCTCCGGAGTGTCGATGAAGGCACACTGCACACGCACCATCGGGCTGCTGTTGCTTATGAGCATGTCGCCCCTGCCTATCAGCTGCTGGGCTCCGGTGGTGTCAAGGATAGTCTTACTGTCCACGCCGGAACTTACCTTAAAGGCAATACGCGCAGGGAAGTTAGCCTTAATGATACCGGTGATGACGTTGGTGGAGGGACGCTGAGTCGCTATTATCACGTGCATACCTACCGCACGTGCCTTCTGAGCAAGACGCGCTATAGGTATCTCCACCTCTTTACCGGCAGTCATTATCAAATCGCTGAACTCATCGACCACCACCACAATGTAGGGGAAGAAACGGTGTCCTTCCAGAGGATTCAGCTTCCCTGCCTTTATCTTGTCGTTATACTCGATAAGATTTCGTGCATGAGCCTCCTTTAGGAGCTGATAACGGTTGTCCATCTCCACGCAGAGCGAGCTGAGAGTAGCCACCACCTTATCCATATCCGTGATTATAGCATCTTCCGCACCCGGAATCTTGGCAAGATAGTGCGCCTCTATCTTGGCATAAAGGCTGAACTCAACCATCTTAGGGTCGATCATCACAAATTTAAGTTCATCCGGAGTCTTGCGGTAGAGAAGAGACGCGATTATGGCATTCAGACCTACCGACTTACCCTGTCCTGTAGCACCCGCCACAAGCAGGTGGGGCATCTTGGCAAGATCCGCGATGTAGACATCGTTGGAGATTGTCGAGCCCATGGCTATAGGCAGCTTATATTTAGTCTCCTGATATGCCTTCGACTTGATTATGGTGCGCATTGACACGGTCTGCGGATCCTTGTTTGCCACCTCTATTCCGACTGTACCCTTACCGGGAATCGGTGCGATGATTCTGACGCCCTCCGCCGAAAGGCTCAATGCTATGTCGTCGACAAGATTCCTTATCTTGGCGATACGCACGCCCTTATCCGGGACTATCTCGTAAAGCGTAACCGTCGGACCGACTGTAGCCTCAATGCTTAGGATAGGTATGCCGAAATCAAGAAGCGTCTTCTTAATCTTCTCCTTATTCTCCAACTGCTCCTCCGCATCCACACTCACCTTGACCACACCCTCCCTAAGGATTTCAAACGGCGGGAACTTGTAGGGATGAGCTCCCGGCAGTCCATGATTATCGGGAAGATGCGGGGTCTCCACCTGGGATATGGAATTGACATTGACAATCATATCATCCTCTTCCTCCTCCAAATCAGGATTGTCATCAACCGGTTCGGGATTGGGGGTAACTATAGGTTCCGGAGCCGGAGTTGTCTCAACCGATGACGTTCTGTTTTCTGTCACTGCCTCCGTCCGTGTCTGCTCCTTGGGGGAATGCTCCGACACGATAGGCGCATCATCCTCAATGGAATATTCGGTATCATCAAAATCCGGCAATGTGCTGTAAAGCCCCGGTTCCTCACCGTTGAACACCACCTGCGCATCATCGTCTGATTCCACCATCTCCTCAACAGCATCCGGCACCGCATCAGCATCCTCATAACGGCGCATCTCCTCTATCTCGCGCTCACGCTCACGCTGAATTGCACGTTTCTCCGCCTCCACCTTACGGCGAGCGTCACGGGCACGCTTCAGGCGTAATATCCAATTGATGAAATCCCTCAGACATATCACAAAGAAACAGCCCACAAGGAACATACATAGGATTATCGCTCCTGTCCAGCCAAAGAAATGCACGATAAATTCATTGACGTATCTGCCGTGATAGCCTCCCCAGTTCACCTGAGTATTGAATCCAATGGTGAGCAATCCGATTATAAGCGACACCGTCACCAATGCCACTATCGATTTTATTGTGAAGTCAACCGATTTGAATCTCGGTTTGCCCACAAGCTGCTTCAGCGACATTGCCACAAGCCAAAGCACTATCACGAATGAACCGAGACCAAAACTCTCATTAATCAGGAACTCCGCTATGCGTGCGCCCCCCTCTCCACCGACGTTGGAGATATCGCCAGAAAGACCTATCTGGGTATTGTTAATCTCCGATTGGTCCTTTATGCAGCTCGTGAAATATGACAGGAATGAAAAGCCAAGATATACGGCAAAGAATCCAAGAAACAGACCGAGAATCCAACGGGTAGTCTGAGACCCTACCCATCGCTTTATTTTGGGCACCAAAGGCTCTGCCGGCGCACGTTTCGTCTTAGGCTCCGGTTTCTTTACAACTCTTTTTACAGTCTCTTTTTTCTCCTTGCGCTTAGGCTCCGATTGTCTAAGTTCCTCCGAGACAGGAGGCAAAGTCGGTGCAGGAATCACTTCTTCCGCATCCGGTATATTAGGGTTGAAAGTATCGTAGGCTTTCATAATTCTTATTTTGAGAATGCAAAGATAACGATAAATTAAATTTTTTCCTATCCTTAGACCACCTTTTTTACAACGTTTTTTTCATCAGCCGCACCGCATTTTCAACACTGATGCCACCACGATCCTTAAACACAATTCACAATGCTCTAATATCCAATAAAATACATCACCCATTTTATATTATCTGTAAGGATACAAATAATTTTACTTGATAGTTTCTTGAATGTTTAAAATAATTTAATTAATTTCGCATAGACAAGCATACCTCTCGCCCCGGCAACTCTCACCTCGCTGCGTCTACAAAGCGACACAAATTTGCCGGGCAATCATCATCTCATGTTTGTCTCTCATTATTTATATGCAACCTGTTAAGATAGCCGGTTTTTCTGTATTGGCTCTTCTATGGATATGGCTAAGCCTGACGCTATTGCTGTCGGGCGGATTCAACTTCAAGAATCTGTTTCTTGTGGTGGCTTCCGGCATTATCATTTTCGTGCCTCTGTGGAAAAAATATATCCGGCAGGATAAATGACTACTCATAATGGAACAGAACGAAGAAAGAGCTGCTATGCCTCTCCTGTCTGAAATCAACTCCCCTTCCGACCTCCGCAAACTCCCTGTGGAGCAACTCCCCGCATTGTGCCGGGAGATAAGGGAATTCCTTATTTCCCGCCTGTCTGTTAATCCGGGGCATTTTGCTTCAAGCATGGGGGCGGTGGAACTTATCGTGGCGTTACATTATGTGTATGACACTCCCTACGACCGTCTTGTCTGGGATGTCGGGCATCAGGCGTATGCCCACAAGATACTGACCGGACGTCGTGACGCTTTCGCCGGGCAACGCACATTGAACGGCATCAGTGGATTCCCGAATCCTCTCGAAAGCGATGCCGACACATTTATGGCGGGACATGCCGGAAATTCCATATCCGCCGCCCTCGGCATGGCTATCGCCGACAAACTGACGCCCGAAAACCGCAACCGGAAGACCGTGGCAGTGATCGGCGACGCATCCATCAGCGGCGGTCTTGCATTTGAAGGGCTGAACAATGCCTCGAATCATCCGAATGATCTACTGATCGTGCTTAACGACAACGATATGAGTATCGACCCGAATGTCGGGGCGTTGCATTCATATCTGTCTGACCTCACCACTTCCGCCGGATATAACCGTATCCGGAACAAAATGGCGGGATTTTTCAGAAAGAAAGGGATTCTGACCGACCAAAGGAAGCGGGCAATAATCAGATTCAGCAATTCCATTAAGTCGTTGGTGTCAAAGAAGCAGAATATATTCGAAGGTCTTAATATCCGATACCTGGGACCCATGGACGGGCATGACGTAATCAAGCTCGTGCAAGTGTTCAAGGAAATAAAGAATATGGAGGGACCGCGTCTGCTGCACGTATGCACCATAAAGGGGAAAGGATACAAACCTGCCGAGGATGACCCTGCCGCATGGCACGCTCCCGGAAAATTCGACCCTGCCACAGGCAAGAAAATATCTGTCTCTTCCGATATACTCCCTCCGCTCTGGCAGGACGTATTCGGCGAGACACTCGTGGAACTTGCAGGAATGGACAAATCAATCGCCGGCATAACTGCGGCAATGCCATCCGGCACGTCAATGTCGAAGCTTGCCGAGGCGTTTCCCGACCGCACTTTCGACGTAGGTATCTCCGAGGGTCATGCCGTCACTTTTGCCGGTGGCATGGCTGCTGCCGGCAAAAAGCCATTCGTCGCAATCTACTCATCATTTCTACAGCGGGCTTACGACAATATCATCCATGACGTGGCGATTCAGGGACTCCCTGTCACTTTCTGCATTGACCGTGCCGGACTCGTGGGTGAGGATGGCGTCACCCACCATGGATTGTTTGATCTCGCCTACCTCAATTGCATACCGGGAATGAAAATATCATCTCCCGCCGACGAGGAGACCATGAGGAATCTTATGTTCACCTCTCTATCAATAAATTCACCTTATGCCATACGTTATCCGCGTGGCAGGGCATATCACACTGATTGGAAATCAGAGATGAAAACTCTTGAAGTAGGCAAAGGTAGGAAAATCACCGATCATGCCGATGCAAAAATAGCAATCCTGACGCTTGGTCCTGTCCTTAAGGATGCCATGACTGCAGCCTCACTGCTTGAGGACCAGGGGATCAAGACTGACATATTTGACATGATATGGATGAAACCCATCGACATGGGGATTCTTTCCGATGTGGCGCAAAGATATGACGCTGTCATAACGGTGGAGGATGGTGCCCTTGAGGGGGGATTTGGCGAAACTGTGGAACATCATATTCGCGAAATAGGCTCCGGAATTAAGGTGAAATCGCTGGGTGTGCCTGACAGATGGATCGCACAGGGCACTGTAGACCAACTGAAGAACTTATGCGGATACGACGTTGAGGGGATCATCTCAGCAGCTAAAGAACTCACATCAAACACCAAGGGCTGATGAAGATTGTAATTGCAGGTGCCGGTGAAGTCGGGACCCATCTTGCCAAGCTCCTCTCTAATGAGGATCAGGATATAATTCTGCTTGACAGCGACCAATCAAGGCTGGACGTAATCAACGACAACTACAACCTGATGACTTGGAACGGATCGACATCCTCGTTCGACACGCTACGCGACGTCGGTGTCGACAACACCGACCTGTATATTGCCGTGACTCCCTACGAGACACGCAATCTGACGTCGTGCGCAATAGCGAAAAGACTCGGGGCAAAGAAGACTGTGGCAAGAATTGACAGTTCTGAATTTCTTGACAGCCACAACGGTGAGATTCTGAAGGATATCGGAGCTGACTTCCTTATTTATCCGGAAGACCTTGCCGCTGATGAAATCAATCTGTCGCTGGCTCATAATTGGGCAAGATATTGGGGAGAGCTTCATGGCGGAGGACTTCTACTTATCGGCGTGAAGCTGCATAGCCAGTCGCCTCTTATAAATTACAAGCTGAAAGACCTCCCCGTAAGGGAACATAATTTCCATGTAGCGGCAATCAAACGCAACAATGAGACTATCATCCCGGGCGGTAACGACAAACTGGAATTTGACGACATCGTGTATTTCATCACCACCCCACCCTATATACAGATTGTGCGCGATCTCTGCGGCAAGAAGAAACGCGTGATCAAGAAGGCTCTCATAATGGGTGGAAGCCGCATCGCGCGACGTTTCGCGAAACGCTTTCATGATAAATTCCATATCAAGATAATTGACAACGACAGGGATAATTGCGAATACATGGCTACAGCATTGCCCGACTGCGAGATTGTGTATGGCGACGGACGCGACATCGAGGTGCTCCGTGAGAACAACATATATCAGTATGATGCGTTTCTCGCCCTTACCGATTTTTCGGAGACCAACATATTGTCATGTCTTTCAGCAAAGGAATTTGGTGTGCCCAAGACCATCGCTGACGTGGAGAACCTTCAGTTTGTCAGTCAGGCGGAGAATCTGAACATCGGCACCATCATAAATAAGAAACTACTGGCTTCGAGCCATATTTTCAAGATTCTTCTTGATGCAGACCAAAGCAACGCGAAATGTCTTGCCCTGGCAGATGCAGAAGTGGCGGAAATGCCTGTGCGACATGGGGCGAAAATTGCAAAGGCACCGGTGAAGGATCTTCATCTCCCCTTCGGAATGACTCTCGCCGCAATGGTGAGGGATAATGAGTGCATGCTCGTCAGCGGTAACACTCATCTGCAACCGGGAGATTTTGTCGTCGTGTTCTGTCTTAGCGGCACCATCAGTAAAATTGAAAAATGGTTTAACTGATCATGGCTTTCAAACGACATACCGGCTATCTCAACGTAAGGATGCTGCTGCGCGTGATCGGGTGGCTTCTTCTTATCGAAACGGCATTCATGACTATACCGTTTGCGACAGGACTTATATATAGGGAGGAGAGTGCATTCATGTTTCTGGTGTGCATGGGCATCACTGCCACTTGCGGAATCTCCATGGTGAGTCTTCATCCCAAAAGCAGGGAGATGGGGAAACGTGAGGCAATCGTGCTGACCGGATTGATATGGGTGATACTATCGCTCTTCGGGATGCTACCGTTTCTGATGTGTGGCACTCATCTCGGAGTGACCGATGCTTTTTTTGAGACGATGAGCGGATTCACCACTACAGGCGCCACCGTGCTCGACACTCTTGAAGGCGTGCCCAATTCCATATTGCTGTGGAGATGTATCGTGCAATGGATCGGAGGTCTCGGAATAATCCTCTTCACGCTTGCCGTAGTGCCGATGCTCAACTATCAGGGAGGCATGCAGCTGTTTAATGCGGAAGTGACAGGCATAACCCATGACAAGCTGCGACCACGCGTCAGTTTCACGGCGCAGAGCCTGTGGCTCGTATATATATCCCTCACTACCCTGCTCATTGTGCTTCTGACATTCTCGGAAATGTCAGTATTTGATGCCATCTGCTACGGACTCTCCACAATGTCGACCGGAGGATTCTCCAATAGCGATATCTCCATAAGCGAAGCGGCTGACACTTACGTAAAGATTCTGCTCACTGTCTTCATGTTTCTGGGAGGCGTGAATTTCTCTCTCATATATAAAATGGTGTGTGGCAAATTCCGTTCAGCATTCCGCAATGACGTGCTGAGATGGTATATATTCATCATATTCATCTGCTATGTCGCGCTCACCCTGAACGTGATTGCCAAAGGATTATACCACCATCTCGACGACATCACGATTGATCCACTCTTTCAGGCGGTATCGATTCTGACCTCAACCGGATTGACCGAGCCCGACTTCCATGATTGGGGGTCGATGGCGGTCATAATCCTCATAATCATGATGGTGATGGGGGCTTGTGCGGGCAGCACATCGGGTGGTGCGAAAATCGACCGCTTTCTTGTGCTGTTCAAATTCATAAAGAATGAGTTCTACAAGATAATGCATCCGAGTGCCGTCACTACCGTATGTATCAACGGAAAAGGAACCCCCTCGGCAGTAGTCAACAAGACACTTGCTTTCCTTTTCGTCTATGTGATTGTGATAATGGTAGCCGGCTCCATTCTCGTATTGATGGGGCTCCCGCTGAAAGACAGTTTCTTTGTCGCGCTTTCAGCCATATCCAACACCGGACTCGGAACCGACATCACCGGGCTCGGTGGCAATTTCTCCCTCATCCCGGCAGGCGGCAAATGGCTTCTCTCTTTCGTGATGCTCGTCGGGCGACTTGAGCTATTCACCATCCTCCTTCTCTTCTTCCCCGCTTTCTGGAGAAAATAGACAATTATACATCAACGTCATGAATTTCTAAGGGCTTAGGAAACTGCCGTTTCTCAAGCCGTAATTTCGTTTATCCTATACGTGATTTTACTAACAAAGAGGATGTGTCAAAAAAAACTGACACATCCTCTTTTTAGCATTACATTATTTCGCAACTTGTTGTTGCCGATACTTACTTATCACTTTCTCTCAAGAGTGATGGCGTCAAGAGCTGCGATTGCCACAAGATCACATATCTCCTGTTCGGAGGCGTTGCTGTTGGTGAAGTAGACAGGTTTCTTCAAACCCATCTGTATCGGACCGACGATACTGCCGATACCCATTGATAGAAGCATCTTACCGGTGCAGTTGGCAGCCGTAAGGTTAGGGAAGATAAGAGTGTTGACGCATTTACCCTTAAGGGTATTAAAAGGATACGTCTCGTCGCGCAATTTGGTGTCGAGTGCATATTCCACCTGCATCTCACCATCCACAATAAGCGACGGATATTTCTCATGCAACTCTTTCACCGCAGCAGCGACCATCGTAGCCTCCTCATGCTGCGACGAGCCGAAATTACTGTAGGAAAGCATCGCCATGACCGGCTCCTGTGCGAAGAAACGCACCGTGTGGTCGGCAAGACGGGCAATATCCACAAGTGCATCCTTATCTGCATCCGGATTCACAGCCGTGTCGGCGATAAAGAATGTGCCCTTACGGGTGTTGAGTATATGCATTGTGGCAAAATGACTGTAGCCATCCTGGAGTCCGATGATAGAAACCACATCGCTTGCAGTAGCCTCTCCGGCAGAGTATGTGGAGGCAAGACATGCATCGGCATCCCCTGTCTCAACCATCATCATGCCGAAATATGAACGCTCAAACATCTTGTCAAGTGCGAAGTTGAACGTGAAGCCCTCACGTGCCTTCTTGCTTGCAAGAATCTTGGCATAGCGTTCGCGGGTCTCCGCCTCACGGTCATGACGCGGATTGACAATCTCAACTTTATCGAGAGATAGACCGAGACGGGCGGCACGCTTCTCAATCATCTCCTCATTGCCGAGCACTACAGGACGGCATACACCCTCCTGAGCCACACGCACTGCCGCACGGAGCGTATTATCCATGTTGCCCTCGCAGATTACCACTCTCTTAGGCGTCTGCTTTGCGAGATCAGAGATATGGCGCATCATCTTGCCATCGTCACCCATAAGATTGCGGAGCTTAGTCTGGTAAGCAGCCCAATCAGGTATCGGGCGACGTGCTATACCCGACTGAGCGGCAGCCTTTGCAACAGCCGGAGCCACGCAGAGAAGAAGACGCGGGTCGAGTGCCTTCGGAAGGATATACTCACGTCCGAAAGTGATATTGTTCATGCCGTAAGCCTCATCCACCACTGACGGAACCGGCTCCTTTGCAAGATCGGCAATGGCATGCACAGCGGCAATCTTCATCGCCTCATTGATTGCAGTCGCACCGCAATCGAGTGCGCCACGGAATATATACGGGAAGCCGATGACGTTGTTGATCTGGTTCGGATAATCGCTACGTCCTGTTGCCACGATGATATCGTCACGCGTCTGCATGGCAAGGTCGTAGGCAATCTCCGGATTAGGATTGGCAAGGGCAAACACGATGGGACGCGGAGCCATGGAGAGCACCATCTCGGGAGTGACCACATCAGCAACGCTGAGACCGAGGAATACGTCGGCATCCTTCATTGCCTCCTGCAAGGTGTGGAGATCACGTGTGGTGGCGAACTCCCTCTTCTGTGAGTTGAGACCCTCACGGTCAGCACGTATCACGCCTTTTGAATCACACATCACCACATTTTTGGGATTGACACCCAATGCCACGTAAAGACGTGTGCAACTTATGGCAGCTGCACCGGCACCATTGACAACAAGACGTATATCTCCTATCTTCTTACCCTGTATCTGAAGGGCATTGAGCAGACCGGCACCGGAAATGATAGCCGTGCCGTGCTGGTCATCATGCATCACCGGAATATCACATTCCTCTTTAAGACGCGTCTCTATCTTGAAGCACTCGGGAGCCTTTATATCCTCAAGATTTATTCCGCCGAACGTGGGCGCGATAGCCTTGACGATCTCTATGATCTTATCGGGATCCTTCTCGTTTATCTCAATGTCAAACGCATCAAGGCCCGCAAAAATCTTAAACAGAAGGGCCTTCCCCTCCATTACAGGTTTGCCAGCAAGCGCACCTATGTCGCCAAGACCAAGCACTGCAGTGCCATTGCTTATGACGCCCACAAGATTACCTCTGTTGGTGTAGCGGTAGGCATCCTCCGGATCTTTCTCAATCTCCAGACAGGGATATGCCACACCCGGTGAATACGCAAGGGCAAGATCATGTTGCGAAGCGTAGGGCTTCGTTGGCACTATTTCGATCTTTCCCGGCTTGCCCTCCTCATGATAATCAAGGGCCATTTCTTTTGTAACTTTTGACATGATGTTTAATTTCTCTTTTCAAGAACCTGACAAATTGTTTTACCTGTAGACTTCAACTAAATTTAATCAGTTCCTTTCTTTTGTCAATATTATCCTTTTTATCTATAACATAAACGCAAGATTTTTGAAAAATTACTTACAAATGCAAAAAAATCTTTCAATCCATCGCTATAAATATTATCTCCGGCAAGGTTTTGCGCAATAATATTTTATTTCAAATTTCAAAAAGTTTTCCAAAATATTTTTCATTTTATTATATATCAAATATTTATATTTTTAACCACTCTTAAAAGTTTTCCAAAATAAAAATTTTAATAAAACTTTTCATTATAAAATTTGCAGATGAAATATTTTTACAATACCTTTGCATCGGTCTTAAAAAAAGGCTTTATCTCGGATATTTTCACGCAAACAAATTGCCAAAATTATGATACAGATTGTTGAGAAACGCGACGGTAGGGTTGTCGGATATAATGAAGACAAAATCAAGGCGGCCATAAGAAAGGCCATGATCGCCACCGAACGTGGCGAGGACGAAAGTCTCATTCAAAAGATAACCGACCGTATCGGAATGAACGGTTCGCATCGCATGACTGTGGAGCAGATTCAGGATTCCGTGGAATTCGAACTGATGAAATCCGCACGTAAGGATGTAGCCAAGAAATATATCGCATACCGCGACCAACGTTCTATTGCCCGACAGGCAAAGACCCGCGACATGTTCCTGGAAATAATCGAAGCGAAGAACAACGACATAACCCGCGAGAATGCCAATATGAACACGGATTCTCCTGCCGGTATGATGATGAAGTTCGCTTCCGAAACTACCAAACCGTTCGTTGACGACTACCTTCTTTCCAACACTGTAAAGAATGCGGTAAAAAACAACTATATCCATATCCACGACAAGGATTATTACCCAACAAAGAGCCTCACTTGCGTGCAGCACCCTCTCAACCGTATCCTGGAGAACGGGTTTGTGGCAGGTCATGGCGAATCGCGCCCGGCAAAGAGAATCGAGACGGCAAGCGTGATAGCCTGCATATCGCTCGAGACGGCTCAGAATGAGATGCACGGCGGACAGGCTATCCCGGCTCTCGATTTCTATCTTGCCCCTTACGTAAGGGCAAGTTTCATTGAGGAGGTAGACAATCTCCAGCAACTCGTCGATAAGGATCTCTCCCACCTGAAGGAGGCACAATTTAAAGATTATATTAAAAAACCGCTTGACGGTCTGGAGGGGGATGAACGCTATCTGCAACATGCAATCAACAAGACTGTAGGAAGAGTGCATCAGTCGATGGAGGCTTTCATCCACAATATGAATACGATACATTCTCGTGGTGGTAACCAGGTGGTTTTCTCCTCCGTAAACTACGGCACCGATACGTCTGCCGAAGGTCGTTGCGTGATACGTGAGATGCTCAACTCCACCTACGAAGGTGTCGGGAATGGCGCGACTGCAATCTTCCCCATACAGATATGGAAAAAGAAACGTGGAGTAAGCTATCTTCCAGAGGATCCTAACTACGACCTATATAAAATGGCCTGCAAGGTGACTGCCCGCCGCTTCTTCCCCAACTTCCTCAATCTTGACGCATCCTATAATCAGCATGAGCTATGGAGAGAAGACGACCCTTTGCGCTATCAATATGAGGTGGCAACCATGGGATGCCGCACACGCGTATTTGAGAACAGATATGGCGAGAAGACTTCCGTAGGGCGAGGCAACCTCTCTTTCACCACTGTCAATATCGTGCGCATAGCCATTGAGGTGATGAATATTAAGAATCAGGAGGAGAGAATCAACAAGTTTTTTGAGAAACTGGAGAAGGTGCTTGACATCACTGCCCTACAGCTTGAGGAACGATTCCAGTTCCAGAAGACAGCCCTTGCAAAGCAATTCCCTCTCGTGATGAGCGTGCTTTGGAATCATGCAAACGGGCTAAAACCTAACGACACTATCGAACCGGTGATAAATCAGGGCACCCTCGGCATTGGGTTCATCGGATTGGCAGAGTGTCTTATCGCCCTCATCGGCAAGCATCACGGTGAATCTGACGAGGCACAGCAACTCGGTCTGAAGATAGTCACCTTCTTCCGCGACAAGGTTAACGGCTATTGCGACAAGTACGGACATAATTATTCCGTCCTTGCAACTCCGGCAGAGGGTCTTTCCGGAAAATTCACGAAAGTTGACAGGAAAGTGTTCGGCGTGATACCGGGCGTTACCGACAAGGATTATTACACCAACTCCAACCATGTGCCGGTGTATTACCATTGCTCTCCGCGCCACAAGGCCAAAATTGAGGCTCCCTATCATGACCTCACTCGCGGCGGACACATCTTCTATGTGGAGATTGACGGTGATGCCACTCATAATGAGGAGGCTATCATGCAGATCGTCGATATGATGGATAAGTATAACATCGGATACGGCTCTGTCAACCACAACCGTAACCATTGCCCGAAATGCGGTTATGAGAATGCCGACAAGAATCAGACGGTATGCCCGAAATGCGGAGTGAAATTTGAGACTATACAGCGTATCACGGGTTATCTCGTCGGCACTACCGACCGTTGGAACTCCGGCAAACTTGCCGAGCTTAATGACCGTGTGGTGCATGAATAATCTAACTCAGACAAAATGCCACAATCTGACAACATCGTTTTCAACGTACTCTCAATAATGCGCGGAACCACGGTCGACGGACCGGGGTTCCGCACATCCATTTATCTTGCCGGATGCAATCACCGTTGCCCCGGTTGCCACAATCCATCCTCTTGGAACAAAACCGGAGGGACACCGACAACACTTTCCAAGATTCTCGATATCGTAGAGGAGGAGGATTTCAACGTTACCTTATCGGGTGGGGACCCGCTTTGTAATCCAAAATCAACGAAATTTCTTATTGACGCCCTAAAGAGAAACGGCAGAAACGTATGGGTCTACACCGGCTATACATGGGAGGAGATAATTGCCACTCCCCTCCTCACCGACACAATCCGCAATGCTGACGTAGTGGTGGAAGGTCCCTTCATCATGGCGCAAAAAGATCCCGACCTCCTATTTCGCGGCTCCGCCAACCAACGGATCATCGACATTCAGGAATCCCTTGCATCCTCCAAAATAATATTATGGCAATAAGATATACTACGATTCACCAGTATCTTGTTTCAAGGTATTCAGCAAGTTCCGGATATTTCGACATAATTGGAGACAATAACTTTTTCGGGTCAATTATTTCATATTTAGACTGATCTGTCAGACAATAACGCCATGTGTCTTCCATACCCAGTCCAGAGACTTTGTATGGGTAACGATGATCATTACGAAGCAATGCTACATTAGTATCCGGTATCACATGAATGTGCAAATAGTCATCAGCTTTAAGTATCTCCATATCTTTATGTAACACTACCTGTTCAGACCACAAGGTCTGCCGCATTAATTGATAGAAAGGCTCTTGATAGTAAATCTTAAAGTCAGGTAGTGTTTTCAACTGCTTTGAATCAGTAATTAACTGATTGTATCTTGCCTTACGTGTCTCACCCTTGTTTCCTGCGGACTTGTCTTCAGTGCCGTAATGCTCAGTGTATTTCCATTCAATAGGAATCAGCCATACTTTATCATTCTTATCAACTGCAAGAATCAACGCATCGACAGATGTGCAGTTTGAACCTCTGGTTGAAGCCTCCTCATTCAAGTGATCGGCTGAACTTACAACTTCAAATGCTATATATTGTGGATTTTTGTCGCATCTTATTGGAAGCACCTCCTTGAAATTATCCCGAACCCCATTTAGGATTGCCAAAACCGAATCCTTATCATTCATTATTGGGAATAAATGATTCAGGCAAGCCATCTGAGAAGACAAAATGTGTCCTGTCGGAGAGTAACCACCCCACCATGATATATGATTATCTGAAAAGTATCTTTCTACTTCGTTTACAGGCGGGAACAAGTTGTTTTCCCCTTTTGCTAAAACAAAAGGATAATTCTTTCCCATGAACTTGCCATTACCATTATCATTTCTGAACACATCCGAACCGATAAGAGCCTGTTGCTTGTCTCGCTGAGATAAATAGTATCCGTTACTCATATTTCCTTAATTAGTAGATTTTAATATAGTTTAGTTTGTTTATAGTCATACTATCTTTACGCGGTTCAATTCTACAGCCCGATCGAAATCATCGTTTCTTCTAGCCATCAGTTCTTGTAGGGTAATAATGTTTGTTCTCATGTCAGCTCGTGTGTATAATCTGAATATTCAATGTAATGGTCATCAAGGACATTGCTTAGGATTCCTACGAGTGAATCAATGCAGTAGTCCTCTATGAGGTAGTCATAGCCATTGTCTTTCATATAGTCTTTATCGACATATTCTATAAGTCCGAAAAGACTCATCTTGAACTCGTACTCTCCGATATGAGGGCGGTCGTAAAGACAAGCCTTTATTTGAGCGGCAAGATCATACCCTCTTTTAAGGACATATCCGAGATCAAGGAGTTTCTGTTTCTTACTGATATCATTGAACTCGTCAGCAAAACCATCGAAATATGTTCTTATAGAGTGTGGCAATTCAATTGCACCTCGATAGCCTTCATAGGTCCGCTCGTTGTATTTTACCGCATTAAACATATCTATTGTTATTTTTAAAGATTACTAATTTAAGGTTTATAGTTTATGGTTTATGGTTTATGGTTTATGGTTTATGGTTTATAATCATTAAATTTTGTATAATGAAAAGATTCGTGGATTTTCGTGAATCTTAAACCTTAAACTATAAACTTTAAACCACTGAAGTGCAGCTTGCGAAACTTCAGTTACTAAGCACTACTCCCGCAAAGTTACATATTTTTTTGAGATTACATACCGCTGACAGACCGATATTCACATCCATAGACTCCTGTTTACATGATATATGAAACAATATGTCTAAATTTGCAATTCATTTCTTTCATATTTCAAATTTCATATTTTTCATAACCTACATGACAGAGTTGTTAAATCATATCGGGAAATTAATGTGTGCTGGTGCTGTTGTTGTCACCATGCAGTCTTGTGATAAAAACGACAACACTTCTGATGATAACCACAGAACACCGGAGTATTCCCTTCCGGCTCGTAACCCGTGGCTGGCACAGGAACATTACAGTCTGACCCATTTCAATTCCGCACAGACTGACGTATTCCCCTTTGCCGTCAAAGATGGAACCACAACCGTAGACCTCAAAAAAGCTCCGGGATATGCCTCTGGTCCGATCAACCTTGTGACTCTCGCATCTCCGGATCCAAATTACATGTGGGGAATGTCAACCGACAGGGTGACGTATATCAACATTGCCGGAGGTGGCTTTGAAAAGGTAGCTGAATGTCCGCTTCCCGGAATGACTCCGCGCACCGTTGAGGAGATTGACCGCCTTACTGCCCCATACACCTCATACAACGAATGTGAGAAAGTGGCGAAATCAATTCTCGGTCCCGTACCACAGACAATCATGATGAGCGGCAACTACGTGATGTGCGACAAAGACAACTACGCCTACGCAAATGCCGTGACCACCCTCCTACGTTTTAAACTGAAGAATGCCGCCAATCCCAAAGAGGGTATTGAAATTGATGCGTCACTTGACATGACACCATGGATCAACGGCTCGTTCACACTAATGGCAGTAAGCATGACTTACGACGGCTACCTTGTAGTGGCAGGTCGCCGCACGATATGCATCGTTGACCGCACCTTGACAAACGTGATTGACACATACGACTTTCCTGCTGATCAAGACCTTAGCAATTCAATATGCGTGGATGATAAGAATGGCATATACGTAGCGACCAACAACATAAAGGATAGCGGCAAAGGCTTGATGCAGAAAATCGTATGGACCGGCACGAAACTTTCCGGTGATGAAGCCGACGGAGCATGGCAGGCAAGCTATGACGGCGGACCGATGGCACCTGCCATTAAAATGGGATATGGCACCGGTTCCACCCCTACACTTATGGGGTTCGGTGATGATGAGGATAAGTTGGTGGTCATTACAGATGGCGCGAAGCAAATGAAGATAGTGGCGTTCTGGCGTGATGAGATACCGGCTGATTCAAAACCGGCAGATCCCTCCAATCCCCGTATTGCCGATAGCCGCACAGTCACGTGCGGTCTGAATGGTGCCGAATGGGTACAGTCCGAGCAATCCGTCGTTTGTGCCGGCTACGGGGCATTCGTCGTGAACAACGTCAGAAGGATGGAAGAGACCATCAACGACAAGATTCCGGGAGTGCTCAGTGTCGGTCCGATACTTGAGCCGGCATACGGTGTGGAACGGCTGCAATGGGACACCGCCAACAACCGTTGGGAGACACTATGGACACGAGCCGACATAAATTCACCGAGTATGATACCTTGCATGAGCACTGCCTCCGGCATGGTATTCGTCAACAGCTACAACAAAGGTACCGGATGGGAAATCACGGGACTTGACTGGGAAAGCGGAGCCACGCGCCACCGCGTCATATTCGGCGACACCAATCTCGGCAACGGAGCCCACGCCATAATCCAATACCTCCCCGACGGCGACCTACTCTTCAACTCCGTCTACGGTCCCCGCCGCATCCGCCTCTAACCCATCCACACAATCCCTCTTAATAGCTGTACCGTATTGTGAATATATGGGATATTGATGAGCCGCTGACCCTGTAAAAGTCAGTGGCTCTCTTTTTTAATGCGGCGTCGGTAATTGATGTAGCTGTCAATACAAATGAATAGGATGAGTATTGAGCCGCTTAGTTCAAACCATGCAGATCCGGATTTCGGTGAGATTATGACTTCCCATACCCTGCTGATGACACATACTGTTCCTATTACAATACATATTGCCGATATGTTTCTCTTTACTCTATCGCTTATCATAGTCTCTTATATTCCAATTACATTTACAATTTTTGGAACTTAATTTATATTAAATCTCAGGAGTTCTGTATTGATGTAAGAGATGTAATCCACTGTCTGAATAATGGGCATTTCTCCATTATTCTGCTTAATCCGGTTTCTACTGCTATATAATTACCATATAACACTTTATCATATCCCGGTATTGCTTTGGTCAGACGTTTTGACGGAGCTAATGATGGTCGTGAATTAATTTCTTCGGGATTTGAAAATTCGCGATTGGCATCCTCAAGAATCGAGAAGTTCATCTCGCTTTTATCAAAATTATCCTTGAATACGTTTATATCGCTAAATAGAAGACTCTCAAACTCATGTATCTGCATATATGGGATAAAGCGTGGAGCCAAAACCGGGGAGATGTCAGCTTTCATTCTGTCGCATAAGAATTGAAATCTGTCGGTCAATGATAATATATCCTTACTTTCTATCCAACCAGGAAAATTGTAACTGTCTTTGATTCCGTAATAATCCACAAGCATAGAGACGTTAGCATCTCCTTCATGAAGATGCGTCTCAATCTGACGTTTTATGGCTTGCCATGGCACAATTCCTCCATTGGATTTTTTTATTAGGGGAGCCTCCACATATATATCCGATTTAAGCAATATCGGGGCAAGCATCTCCAAACAAAATTCATTCTCCGTAGGACCCTCACATACTATAATCAATCTTTTCATATTGGTTGTCCTCCTTTCATGATTCTTTGTTTCCACAAATCGCCTAAAGTATAGTCGTTAAGCCATTGGCTCAGTTCGTCGGCATCCAAACGCTTTATTTGAGATATTCCACCACGCTGATCCACTGTAAGTATATCTGATGGTTGAAAATTACTGATAAGTTCGGCATTTTGAGTAGCAGCAATCACTTGCGTACCTCTGTTTGCCGCCATCTTTATCAATCCTGCCAATTTCTCAATAGCAACAGGATGCAATCCCAATTCGGGTTCGTCAATCACAATTACTTTGGGAAGATTTGGCTGCATGAAAAGCACAGTTAATGCTATAAATCTGATAGTGCCATCAGAAAGATCATTTGGTCCATAGATAACCTCAGAAAATTTATCTCTCCATTGAAGCCTTACGTCTCCGCTTTCATTTGGTATAAGATAAAAGTCGTGAAAGAAAGGTGCAACCGATTGTATAACACGCACTATACGCTTATAAACCATAGGATACTTATTCATAATCCCATACAGGAATGCTGCCAAGTTATCACCTTTGGAATATAAGAGGTAGGAATCATTTACTATATTTGATACTCCCGTAAAAGGAGATGTACGTCCGGTGTCATGAAAATGAAATTTCTTAATCTGAGACATATATTTCTTAATATAATCGTCTCTTGTCATTCCATGATATTCCCTTAAAGCAGTCTCATTTTTATAATTCGCAATACAATTATAGGTCCACTGTTCCGGGGATAACTCATAGCCCAACCTTTCATTCTCCACAATCAATTTGCCATCTGATTCCATCAAATCCAAGGCATAGGATGTATTGCCATCCCTGGTTTCAATAGAGATTCGGTCAGTAACTTTCCTTCCATTATGAAGCAGTTTGTCCACTCCTCCAGATTGAGCGACGCTTCTTGCAAGAAAGCCTTCGTAGGCATTACCCAATAGTTCAAATAGGGATAGAAAGTTACTCTTTCCCGCACCATTCGATCCAATCAAAATATTGATTGGATTAAGGCGTACTGTGATATCCTTAAAAGACTTATATCCTTTTATTGAAATTGAATACATAATCAGATTTACTAATTGTTGATCCCTTTTATTCCATTACAATTTTGCAAATATGCATAGTAGATGAGGATGTGCAAATGTAAGAATTTTATCCTCATAAAACAATACTTTTTGTGTAAATATGGATATTTACGATAATTTGGACAACTCTAATGCTCCTATCTCGCCAGGATGTGCGCAAAAGTTAGGTTTTGAACAAATTTTGGGGATTTTGCGTTTTTGGTATATCCTTACACTATTATTGCTGACTCGTCGGGGATTGGTTTCTTACAATTTTATGATGTTGTTTAATTGAGGTTGTATGACTTCGTTTGAGGTTGCATGACTTCGTTCTTAAAAGTTTTTTATTATGTTGGAAATCGGATTACTCGTCTTAATTATTGGAGCCATTATTAAGATATGGATAAAATTGAGCCATTATCAGGAAGTCAGAGAAATGGCTCCGCAACCGGTCAGCTGCCGGAGTGCCTCTATAAAGTTTTTACGTGCAAGCCAACGTCTCGCCTCTATGGAATCTTCTGTCATGCTTTCCATAGGTATTATCCTTGTGCTTATTTATGGAGTATTCAATTGATACTAATAAAAGTTGTATAAACTTAAAAAAGTCAGAAGGCAGAGAAAATCACTCTGACTTCTGACTTTTTTATTTTGAGGTGTAGGATAACTCCGATACTGTTTACTCAGCCTTTTCGGTATCCTCCGCTGCTTCAGTTTTCTCCTCCTCTTCAGCGAATTTGGTCATGCCTGCCTCTACGAGGATATTATACCATGTGAAGAGTTTCTTGATGTCGTTGTCATACACACGCTCCTTGTCGAAATCCGGAATAACTGCCTCAAATTCGGCACGGAGACCACCATCTGAGATAAGTTTCTTAACATCGATTGTCTTCCCTTCATTACGAGCATATACAAGATCAAGGATCTCTCCGAGCGGCTTGTCGCCGGAATCTGTATACATTGCGATGTCGCCGAGCGACACCACCTTATCGCGTGACTGCGCGGCGAAACGTTTTTTTGACTTCAGTTCCTCCACTATAAGATTTCTGTTGCCGTGCGACACAATACGGAATAAGCCCGGTTTTCCGGTTATTGCTAAAATCTCTCTAAGCATATCTGTTTCTATTCTTTATTTTCAGTTGCCATATCCATAAAGATCGGATCCGGCGAGCTGTATATTATTTATATTTCTCCAACAATGAATCTATCTGTCTGAGCAATGACACCTCTCCCCCATTGTCAAGCACCGACAGACGCTCCTTAGGGAGCTGACCGAACTCTTGCGACTGACTCGCAATTCTCCGGCGGATAGCACCCTCTTCCAATCCATTCCTCTCCTTTACCCGTCTTATCCTGACATCCTCCGGCGCATCTACAAGCCACACCTCATCACAATCCTCATCAAGCCGGCTGGTGGAGAGTATTGCAGATTCCACAAACGCCGGATAACGCTGCTGCATCCCGGTCCATCTCATAAGGTCTCTTCTTACAGCTGAATGAACTATGCCATTAACTCCACGCCTTATCTCATCATCAGAGAAGAGCCTACGCGACATCTCACCCCTGTCGAGCTTCCCATCGGCAGAATATATCGAATCGCCGAGCAACGACTTCAATCCGGAAATGACTTCCGCATCAGTATCCATCAGGCGTTTCGCCTCACTATCGCAATCATACACGGGATACCCTCTATGACGCAATATCCGCGACACGACACTCTTTCCTGCGCCTATGCCGCCTGTAATACCTATAAGCCGTTTGCCTCGCATGATCCTTAATATCAATTCTTGACTATGGTGTATTCCACACTATCCCTGAGAAGACACATATTTAGAAAACGGTCGGGATGACGGACAATCTCTACCGGCAATCGGGTTGAACCGGTCTGGCGGATATCATTATAGTCCGTCTGAAGTTCTATGAGAGGATCATCATCATCGTTAAACCGACTCATAGCCACATAGTATTGCACTTTCACTTTTGAAGGGAAGAGCAACAGACTCTCCCCTTCCGGCACGTTGACCGGAGTGATCGTTATCAATGCCTCTTTCTTGACCAGCGGCTCTATAGGCACCGTGACCTTCACCTGCGAAGGGAGCACACGTGCATCCTTCACCCGCTTGAGATCAACGTCGATGGTTGTGGTTTCCGACAGATCCTTCAGATCAAGTCTCTCCGTCACCACCCTGTGTATCGTATCGAGCACCGACTGCTCACCATATACAAGCACGTTAGTTGGAGACGTCTTAAGATTCCCTTCCATGATGCTTCCCGATGCCGGCATAATAATGGCATCCACCACTACCGGCACACGTTTGCCCCGGTTGGTGGTGTACACCAGACGGAGGGAGTCGAGGGATACGGCTGTGATCTGCGCTGACGCTCCGAACACGCTTTTCAACGATGCCATCACGTCGCCTTTCGTGAAACGAAGCACGCCGTTGTCGCCATATTCCTTGAAGTTAATCTGCATCGTGGGTGTACGCATAAATCCGTTGCGCCATAGGTTCGTGCCCTTGTCGCGGACGCTGACATGGACTTTCTCCGGGATATCCGATATGAACGTGACCGTGTCGGGCACGTTGGTCAACTGGAGCCTTACGTTGAAATTGCTCTGTGCGCTGTCGTTGAGCGCAAGGATAAGCCAGAACAACGCGCTGACGGCAACAAACTCAAGAAACAGCATCACGTTGTGAAACCCGGACGACGCCTTAAGGAGCCTCCACCGATTCTTTATTTGTTCCGGATTTATTCTCATCGCCCTATATAAAAAATTGCCGGCGGCTTAATCCCAGCCTCCGGCATTATCTTTTTCAGATTATTATCACTTCTTTTCCGAGGAATTCTCTGATGCCGGAAAAACAGATGTCTTGTCTACCTTAAGGCTGACGCCGGGAGCCACCTCAATGAGGATCGTGTTTTCCGAAATATCTTTGATTTTCCCGTGGATACCACCAGCTGTGATTACCTTGTCGCCATTCTGCATGGCATCGCGGGCCTTCTTGATCTCTTTCTGCTTCTTTGACTGCGGACGGATCATGAAGAAATAGAAGATGGCTATCATCGCCACAATCATGATGATTCCGCTGAGACTTCCACCTTGGGCCTGTGCTTGAAGAAGAAGTGTAGAATTGAGTAGATTCATTCTTTATTATTTCTTTTAGTTACGTTTTGTTAATGCTACAAAGTTAGCATCTTTTACGCGCTTTTCCAAATGAAGTGGGGCGAAACTTCAAGTCAACAAGGGAATTTTTATTATGCCTCTCCCTTATTTCTGGATTTTACCCTCCTCGCGCAGTTTGTTGGTGATGGAATATAGCAGACCGTTGACAAATGCGCCACTCTTCGATGTGCTGTAGCTTTTGGCAATTTCGATATATTCGTTGATACTTACCACCAATGGAATCTTCGGGAAATTGATTATCTCCGAAAGGGCTGTCATCGTCACGACTACATCCATGAATGCCAGACGATCCGTATCCCATTTATCGCTTGACACGGAGTCATCGATATATCTGCGATAGACGTCCTTATTCTTAACCACATCCATAAACAGTTTCTTGCCAAAGGCGGCATCCTCCTCATCCTTATACATCGGAAGGACAGGATGGGCATCGGGACGTGCATCTTCGAACCGCTTTATAGTCTTTATCGCAAACGTGCTGATTATGTCGAGGTCATCGTTCCAGAATACCGATTTTGTCTCAAGTGCATCAAGGAAATTCTCATCATTGAGGATGACATGCTTCATGATGTCGCGCCAAAACTCGCAATCGGTATGGAAATCCGTGGCAGGGAAACGCATGTACTCATCGTATATGTCTGACTGCATCACAGCCTTCAGCAATGATTCAAGCAGCTGGGGATCTTCCTTCATCCACGACAGTTCATTCTCCTCCACGTAGGCAAGCATGTCGGGATCCTCACGCAAGGCAGCCACAAGACCATTCTCCACGAAACGCATGTTGGGATTAAGATCCTCAGCTGTAGGCACAAACTTATTGCGGTTATCCTCAATCTGATTCTCGCGCAGGTTTACAAGCTCCACAGGGAGAAGGAGAAGACGGAAATATAGCTCACGGGCGCGGTCCATGCTGTAGGCAAGGGTATTGACGGCATCGCTGATATTGTCGCGTGAAGCGTAGAAATTCTTAAACGTCTCAGCCATCATACCCTTCATGCGCTCCACGCCACGCAGAGTGAAATTCTCTCGTGTGGTGAAAGCGTTGTTCAACGCCGGATTGACCGATATGATGAGATTGAAGATATTCTCCCATACGGTGTCGTCTTCCGTATCGTCTGCCTTCTTCTGGAAATTCTTATATATGCCGCTCTCTTTCACAAGCTCAGCCAACGGCTCCACCAGACGCTCAAACGGGAATATCTCATTACGGAATTTCTGCTGCAAGGATTTGATCTTATCGTCTGCAAGCAGTTTCTTTATGAAACGTGTGTCATGCAACGGTAAATAACCGCCACGTTTCTCTATTCTTTCTGAAATCTTTATCATCAGCACAAGCATATCCAGATAAAGACTGTAGGCGAATCTCTTCTCCTTGGTCGGGGATGTGGGCTGTGATTCCAACATGAAACGGTTATCTGTCAAAAGGTAGGAATAAAGCAGCTGCACCACCTTTATTCTTATCAACACACGATTTATCATAACTCTTTATGCTCTTTCATTTATTTGGTGACGACACATTATATGCCGTTACGTTTTGCAAAATTAGCCTAAATGGATGGATTGACCAAATTTAATTGAAATTTATTATCCAAATTCCTTCTTACGATCCGCATCCATCCGCGACATCTCTCTGATATTTAATCCGTTTATATTATCTCCGAATTTATAGTCATTGTTTTGAAAATCCGGATGCCAAACGCTGACGCACCGCCTCATACAGAATCACGCCTGCCGCCACCGACACGTTGAGCGACCCGATGTTACCCAGGATAGGTATTGCCGCAAGCCTGTCGCACTGGCGCAGCACCTCCGGGGATATGCCGGTATCTTCCGATCCCATGACTATCGCCACAGGCACGGTGTAGTCGGCATCTATATAGCTCTGCGCACCCTTCTCCGAGGCTCCGACCACGAGATAGCCGTTCTCCTTGAGTTTCTTCACTGCTGTCAGCGTGTCGCGCTCACGACATACCGGCACATAGAACAATGCCCCTGCCGACGCCTTGACTGCATCCGACGTCACGGAGGCACTACCCCTCTCCGGCACCACTATGAAATCAACTCCGGCACAATCTGCGCTTCTCGCTATAGCTCCGAAATTGCGGGCATCGGTCACTCCGTCGAGCACGAGGGCAAACGGAATCTTACCATCCTCATAGAGTTGCGGGATTATGTTGTCAAGACGATGATAGCCCACCGGCGACAACTGTGCTATCGCTCCCTGATGATTCTTCATCGTGATGCGGTTGAGTCGCTCAAGCGGAACGCGCTGCACGACTATATCATACTCCCTGACCTTATCCAGGAGCTCCTTGGCAAGTTCGCCTCCGAGATCCCGGCGGATCAATACTTTGTCAATGGTTTTACCTGATTCTATTGCCTCAAGTATGGCACGTATGCCGAATATATAATCATTCTTTTCCATCTTTCTTTATTTTTGCTCTTTCCCTACGTTTTTAAGGAGAGTGCGTGCGTTAAGGAGTGCGGCATCGTTGATTGTCTTACCCGACAACATAGCGGCGAGTTCCCTGATACGCTCCTCCTTGTCGAGCATCCTGACGTGCGACACCGTGCGCGTCTCGTTGTCAGTCTTATACACCTTGAAATGGCTGTCGCCCTTTGACGCCACTTGCGGCAGATGCGTTATCGCAAGCACCTGCATCTCCCTTCCCATGCGGCGCATCATATCGCCCATCTTGTCGGCGATCTCCCCCGACACTCCCGTGTCGACCTCATCGAATATGACCGTCGGAAGGTTCATGCACTTTGCCATTATTGATTTAAGGCTAAGCATCAGACGCGCCAGCTCACCTCCGGACGCCACTTTCCCCATCGACTGCATCTCATGGTTCTTATTGAAGCTGCATATAAAATCGGCTGTGTCCTGACCGTCGGCAGTCAGCTTCCCTTGCGTCAGCGCGACGCTGAACCGCAGATTTTGCAGACCGAGCGGACGGGCAGTCTCCGTGATGAGTTCGCTGAGCCGGACGGATGCCTCCTGCCGTATGCCGGTAAGTTCCAATGCAAGAGTCTTCAGATCCTTGGCAAGCGTGCGTGCCTGCTTCTCCATCTCCTCGAGATCACCATCGCCATTGTCGATTGAGTCAAGTTTTCCCCTAAGCTCCGCATGGAGAGCCACAAGACCATCCTCATCCATCACCTTGAACCGCTTTATGGCATCGTATATCTGGTTCATCCTTGCCGTCACTTTCGCAAGACGACCCGGATCGGAATCCACACGCTCGAGATAGTCATAGACAGTCTCGGTGATATCCTTCAGTTCTATCCTTAGATTTTCAAGACGCTCCGCAAGCTCCTCCTCCACTTTATCGCCGAATATGTCGAGATTCACCTTTAATATTGACTCCGTGGCTTCAGCAAGGAGTGCGTTTATACTCCTGTCGCCACTCTCGAAGCAATTATAGGCGTAGCCGAGATCCTCGCGGATCTGATCGGAATCGCTGAGCATATCAAACTCCTGCTCCACCTGCCGCAGCTCACCCTTACGGGGCTTGAGCTTGTCAAGCTGCTCCAACTGGAAGACTATAAACTCCCGATTCTCCTTATTCTTGGCTATCTGCTCCTTTATGCGTTTTATCTTGCTGCGCAATGCGACGTATTCAGAAAACTCCCTACGGTAACGCCCCAGCAATTCAGCATCGCCGGCGAATGAATCTATTATCGACAGATGGCTGGAGGATTGCGACAACACCATGTTGCTGTGTTGCGAATGTATGTCGATAAGATTCGACGTGATTGACGACAATACGGGCAATGTCACAGGAGTGTCGTTGACAAACGCACGCGAACGCCCGGAGGCAGAGATTTCCCGTCGGGCTATCAATTCCGCACTGTTCCATTCGATACCATTGTCGGTCAGAAGTTTCGACAACTCCGGAGAGGGGGATGAGAAGGTCGCCTCTATCACTGATTTTCGGCTCTTGTCGGATATAGCCTTTGTCTCCGCCCTCTCTCCGAGAAGCAGCGACAAGGCATCAAGCATGATTGATTTGCCCGCACCCGTCTCTCCCGTCACGATTGTCAGTCCGGGAGTGAACTTAAGATTCAGATCATCAATCAATGCGTAATTCTTTATAATCAGACTTTCAAGCATCTTCTATTCTTTATGGGGGATCAGTTGTTTTCCTCCGGTTTCCTGATTTTTTCAAGCCGCTCCATATCGGTGGGATAAATTGGCCGCAACAATTCGTAGACCTTTTCCCGCTCCGACTGGGGTGCCTTGGAGTAGAGATTGACAAGCTCGTCGAGTTTAGCATCGCGAAACATCGAGAGAGCCACCGACATAGGCGCATGCTTGTAGACCTCCGCTATTGCCTGAAGGGATTCAGTGATTGCCGCCCGCCCCTTGTCAGGACTTGTAGCCATCTCATCGAGCCCCTTGCGGTAATATTGGTAGCTCATGTCGCGGATCGCCGAAGTGTTGGAATCCATGAATGAACTTAGTACCGCACTTCGGTTCTTAGTGTCTTCAAACGTGCGCCACCCTATCTCTCCGCTTGATTGCGCAAGCTGCACCACCGACGCAGCCTTATCAAAGTATGGCTGTCCGCCTTTCGGAGAGAAGCTGTCGAAGTCAAGTGCGAGAAAAAGATAGGCATAATAGTTTAGCAGACCGATGAGATTATTCTCCCAACTGCTGTCGTTGAATATCAGCGGATCGCCCTCCCTATAGTCAAACTCCACTTTCGTATCCTTGAAATTGAGGAGCGTCGTGGTATAGGTGCTGTTGTAGACCGGACGTATGAGCTGCACCTGAATATCACCTTTTATCTTGTCGTCGGCATACTCCTTCACGGTAAGAAAGAAATTGCATTCTATCTTCTCATTTGGAGAGAAGACGGCATTTGTCCATTTCGTCTCGTTCAGATATTCGATAATGCTCTGCTGTAGCGATTCGAATACGCTTTTGCTTGTGCCCTCGATCGCGCTGCTGTTGACCTCAACAGTGCATCTAAGTTCCTGGGCTGCACAGAAAGGCACAAGGGCAATCATCATTACTACCGACACCAACATTCTCCTGAACGCTGCAATTACAGTTGCACTCCTCAACGACTGACTGATAAACCTCATAATCGGATAGTCAAGACTTGGCAGTGATTGTGTCTACAATGTCGGCAGCCACTTCGCGCTTACTCTTGGTGCCGAATGAGATACGTTCTCCCGACGAGGAGAGTATCGTCACTTTATTAGTATCTTTCATGAAACCAGCCCCGGGGTCGCGGAGCGAGTTAAGCACAATCCAGTCAAGATTCTTTCTGCGCAGTTTCCCAATCGCATTCTCCTCCTCATGGTCAGTCTCAAGGGCAAAGCCCACAAGCACCTGTCCCTCGTGTTTCGCTTCCCCAAGGGTGGCGGCGATATCGGGGTTCTTCACAAGACGCAATATCATGCCGTCGGTGCCCTCGCGCTTTATCTTTTTCTCTGCCACGGTTTCAGGCGCATAGTCGGCTACAGCTGCTGCAAGCACCACGTAGTCTGCATCCTTCGCCACCTTCTTACATGCGTCGCACATCTCGCGTGCACTTGTGACGTCGATTCTTCTGACGTTATCATCCTTCAGCGACAGGCTTACCGGACCGGCTACAAGAGTGACCTCCGCTCCACGCGATGCAAATTCCTCGGCTATGGCAAACCCCATCTTCCCACTTGAATAATTACCGATGAATCTCACGGGATCAATATTCTCGTAGGTGGGTCCGGCTGTGACAAGCACCCTCTGCCCTTTCAGACTTTGGCATGAACTGAAATAGCGTTCGGCTGCCTCCACTATCATCTCCGGCTCCTCCATACGTCCTTTGCCGGAGAGTCCGCTCGCCAGCTCTCCGCTTCCAGGCTCAACGATTATCACTCCGTCTCTCTTCAATGCCGCGACATTCCGCTGAGTCGACGGATGACGCCACATGTCGAGATCCATAGCAGGAGCCACCATCACTTGCTCCTTTGCGGAAAGATACGTGGTGATAAGCATATTGTCGGCTATTCCGTTGGCCATCTTGCCTATCGTGCTGGCAGTCGCAGGCGCAACGATCATAAGATCCGCCCATAGTCCGAGATCCACATGACTGTGCCATTCGCCGGTATTGGCGGCAAAAAATTCGCTCACCACCGGTTTGCCGCTCAATGCTGCCAACGTGGCAGGCGTGATAAACTCCTTGCCATTGGGAGTGATCACCACCTGCACCTCCGCACCTTTCTTTATGAGCAATCTCAGGAGATATGCCGACTTATAGGCGGCTATACCTCCCGATATGCCAAGAACGATATGTTTACCTTTCAGCATTATTTATTCTTCTCGCGTTGTTCCTGTGTGTATTTATATTTCAACTGCATGAGCACGTCTTTCGTATTCTTTGGGAAATCTCCCTGCATGACCCAGTCAAAGAACGACGGTTCGCGACGAAGCACGTCTTTCACAGCCTTACCCTTATGCTTACCGAAGTTGAACACGGGCACGTCGTTGTCGTCAAGCACTATGCGTGCGGCAAGATCAAGGTTCTTCCCTATCGTGGAGAATTTTGCAAGAAATTCCACGTTGTTCTCCAGCTCCGGATAGCGTTCAAGCTGACCGAGAAGCACCTCATACGTTGCCTGTGTGTCGGCAAGCGCACTGTGGGCATCCTCAAGGTTGGCTCCGCAATAGAATTTATAGGCAGCGACAAGAGTGCGCTGCTCCATCTTGTGGAAGATGTTCTGGACGTCGATAAACCGACGACCCGATATGTCGAAGTTTATGCCGCAACGCCCGAATTCCTCCATAAGCACAGGCACATCAAACTTATTACTGTTGTAGCCCGCTATGTCGCAACCCTCGAAGATAGTGAGCAGCGATTTTGCTATCTGACGGAATGTAGGCTCGTCTGCCACGTCTGCATCCGTGATATGATGTATGGCGGTGCTTGCCGCCGGTATCGGCATCTCCGGATTGATGCGGCGGGTGCGTTCCTCTTTCGTGCCGTCGGGATAAACCTTGATATACGACATTTCCACGATTCTGTCGTGAGTGACATTGGTGCCTGTCGTCTCAAGATCAAAGAATATTATCGGGCGTTCAAGGTTCAGTTTTTTTGTCTGTTCCATTTCAATATATAGTTTCTCATTCCAGCACCTGCATAGGCATCTGGATTGTCACTAAATTCTGATTTTTCTCCTGTTCAAGCGGGGCAAAAATGCCGGGACGTGCAGGATCAGAGAGCTGCACCACGACAGATTCACCACCAAGGTTACTCAATATCTCCACGGTGAACTGTGCATTGAAGCCGATGACCATATCATTGCCCTGATATTCACACATGATCTGTTCACGTGCAGACGTGCCGTAGTCAAGATCCTGCGCAGCCAGCTTGACGCCTGACTGGTTGACCTCCATCTTTACCAGGTTCGACGCCTTGCTTGCGAAGATTGCCACACGGCGCATGGCATTCAGGAATGCCTCACGGTCTATTGTCAGAGTGAAGGGATTGGAGGTAGGTATCACGCGGTTATAGTTGGGATAGTTACCTTTTATGAATCGGCATGTGAGTGAATATGCACCGAACTCGAATTTCGCGCCTTTTGAGCCAAGGGTCATCACCACGTCGCTCTCCTCCTTACCAAGGATACCTTTAAGGATATTGGCGGGTTTGGCAGGCATGATGAAACCTCTCTCGATGCCGGGATTCACCTCCATATTGATATAGCGCACCAGTTTGTGGGTGTCGCTCGCCACGAATGTGATATCGCCTTCATGAATATCCCAATATATACCGGTCATCATCGGACGGATTGTCTCTGTACTCACCGCATAGATAGTTTTCTCAATACCCTTCAGTATCACAGATGATGGTATTGTGAGCACCATTGCATCGGCATCTGCCGCATCCCCCTTGGGAAATTCATCGGCATTGATTCCCATGAACCGGAAGCTACCGTTGAGGAATTCCACCTCAATCTCGCCTGTAGATTCATTATAGTTGAATGTGAGCGGCTGGTTGCTGATCTCTTTTGTTATTTCAAGCAGGCTCTTTGCAGGGACAGCCACAGAGCCGTCGCCGTCGGAATCCATGACCTCCACTCGGGCTGTCACTATATTTTCCTGGTCGCTACCCGTAATGGTCAGTTTGTCTCCTTCAAGTTCAAACAAGAAGTTGTCGAGAATGGAGAGTGCATTCTTTGCGTTGATTACTTTGTTGACTGCCTGAAGCTGCTGCTGAAACAGTTTTCCGTCGATATTGAACCTCATATATCTTTATTATAAACAGGTGGTTTTTGTCTTATTCTATTGCATTAGGCACCATCCTCGGGATTGACCTCTCTTCTCATACAGCTGAAAAATGAAATTTCCCGACACGGCACACCAAAGGCTGAATGCAAATTTAGTCATTTTTTTTGACATTCCCCCTTAGTAATCGCAAAAAAATAACTTGTGAGAATCTTGCAATCATAGCTTCGAAAGCTCATCTATTAATGCCGGTCGTCGTGGTGTACGGGATTTTTGCTCAATCACTATTTTATCAGCCTCTGATTTTCCTCCATATTTGATCAAATTTCGCAAAAGACCAACTCCTTCCCTGTATGAGTTCCGATCGGATGCTTGCTTGAAATAATGTCTGACAGCAGCCGTATAAATACTGATTATCTCATCTTTATTCAAGGCAATCACTTCCTCAGGCGCATCATCAATATTACGTACGTATGGATTCCTACGAAGATATTCCATATACTTGTCCCACATCTTCTCCTGCGTGTAAATGAATAACAAACGGATATAGTCTTTCTTCCCGTTGGCTTCGCTTATCAAAGTTTCAACGTATTTTCCCCATTGACCGCATGGTGTCAGAGTTTTCATCTGAGAATACATGTTTTCCTTCGAAAATTCTTTTTCTTCCCATCCATAGCCTCTGAAGAAGAAATATCGGGCAAGTTGTATCGCATTGGCGTTATTCCCAATCTTGCAGTAAACCTTATATTCCCATTTATGCCAGTCAGAAACAAGTCCCGTCCATTTGGCATCATGATTTACACCCTCATTTGCAAGACGAAGCACCTCATCATAGTTCTCCTCATCCCAAGCCATCTGTAACAACCTTTTGCGAAAATCCGGATTACCTGCATTGTCATACATGAATTGACGTTGCTCTTCAGGAGTGCTTTGCTTCGATATTATTTTAAGTTTGTATTTCTGTGCAGTCTGAGAACTATATCTTGCACTCCAGTCGTCTCCATCCGGTTTGATTTCATCAAGTGCTTTTACAACGTGACTTTTCTTTTCTGGGGTATCGGCAAGCTGGACAGCCATCTCAATCCAATCCCACCACCAGTCCCAGCCTTTGAGATCCTTTTCGTTGAAACGCTGCAATGCCAACTCAAAGATTTGATTTTTTATATCGTTTGGCAAAGATTCCTTATCGCAAAGTTGATGCCATTTTTCAAAGCATTCGCTTACTATCGCCCCAAGTTCACCGGCACTATCATCTCCACAATTGAGAATATCTTCACCTACCGCTCCCACTCCTGTAAGAATAGCTATCACCACTTCCCATTGTTGATTCTTTATCGCTTCGTCAGCCTCATCAAAAATTCTGGAAACTTCTCGATTGAAATCAAATGTGTCGTGATACTCTATATATCCGTCTCGCCCGCCATAATCCTCTATCAAATCTTCCACACGGGAAGTATATGTATTCGGATTCGGCTTGAACAATGTTCCGGCTCCGAGAGCAAGGAATCTTTCCCGGAATTGTACATCATTTACACACTCTTTCCTTATAAAGTCTGCAAGTTGTTGCTTGTCAAGTTCTGACAATAGCAATTCAATATTATCAGTTTTCATTTTTGCCTTCGTTAATTTTTTATTTATAACACTCCACCGACCAGATTTAGTAGAACCTTCACGCGAAAGTTTACCGAACCATTAGTATTGAGAATCGCGCATGCCGAATGCATACCGCTTCAGTCTCCGGTTATACGGGCATTCCTGACAATTGTCTGCATCTCTCGGAATATTCTTTCTGCTTCGTTTTTATCGATACCGGCTTTCACGGCGGCTATAATGACATCCGCATCAGTAGGATCGATACTATTATTAACGGAAGTGGTTCGGTATCCGTTGATGCCATCACTGGGCAGTAGGTCGTAGGCTGGCGTAAAATGCCATTTCCCTCCATGATAGACAAAAGAGAAGTTCTTTGCATGATCATCTCTATTGTCTATCAGATAATTAAAAACCATCAGGCGATACACCTTCATCATATCCGCCATGTCTTTAGTCAATGCATAGCACACCCGGAATATATGGGAATAATCAATGCTCGGAATCCTGTATATGGTTTTCCAAGAAATGCTCCCGTCTTCAACGGCAGCTCAAATGGGGATATGGAAAAACCGGAATTCAACCAATTCCCATCATATTCAAAAACACACTGACCTTTATCTGACAATGCAAGCCTGCCTACGAGGGCTCCTTTGTATATTACCTCTACCCTTCCTATACTGTTCATCTCTCTTTTCCTCTTTTGCGTTTGCGAATCTTGCTTTCATTTAGAACCTCATCTATCGACTGATATTGACGACGTGCGAACAGCGCGTCGAAATCGGAAAGCGCATCAAGTGCAAATCCTATGCGCAGCAACACTTTCAATGAAATCTCCCCCGTATGTTCAAATCTCCGATAGGTGGCATATTTAACTCCGGCTCTTGACGCCAACCCCTCCTGCGTCAGATTCATCTCAAGACGACGCGCCTTAACACGCGAACATATCTGCTGCGCAATCTCCGGAGGCGTGAATATATTAATTGCTATCATATTATCAATTGACCCCTATTTTAAGCATTAACTAATAAAATATTATCAATTGTAAAGTTATAAAAATTACGTCAACTTTCCAAAAATCGCATAAAAAAAATCCGTCGCAAACATGCGGCTTGCATGATTGCGACGGACGGTTATCTGTTTCGCCTCGCTTTTGAGCGCGGCAGGAGTATTACTCAGATACTACCTCAAACTCGATCTCCTTAACAACTTCCTTGTGGAACTTGATAGTAGCGGTGTAAACACCAACCTCTTTCACAGGATCCTTGAGGAAGATGATCTTGCGGTCAACGTTATGACCGAGCTTCTCAAGAGCCTCAGCGATCTGAAGAGCGTTGACAGAACCGAAGATAGTGCCGGTAGAACTTGTCTTAGCACCGATAGTGAGCTTAACGCCCTCAAGAGCAGCTGCTGCCTCCTCGGCATCCTGCTTGATCTTAGCGATCTTGTGAGCGCGCTGCTTCTGGTCTTCTGCAAGACGTTTCAATGCTGCTGCGGAAGCGATGATAGCCTTCCCCTGCGGAATCAGGTAATTGCGGCCATAACCATCTTTCACTTCGACAACATCGTCCTTATAACCGAGTTCGGCTATGTTTTCTTTAAGTATGACTTTCATCTTTGTAATTTTTGTCGGGTTTAAGAATGATTATTTCATCAGGTCGGCTACGTAGGGAAGAAGAGCGAGGTGGCGTGCACGCTTTACGGCCTGTGCCACACGACGCTGGAACTTCAGAGATGTGCCGGTGATGCGACGGGGAAGAATCTTGCCCTGCTCGTTGAGGAATTTCTTAAGGAATTCGGGATCCTTATAGTCGATATATTTGATACCGCTGCGTTTGAAACGGCAATATTTCTTTTTCTTTGTGTCGACTGAAAGGGGAGTGAGATAACGGATTTCGCTATTTGCTGCCATGATTAAGCCTCCTTATTTTCTGCCTCGGCTGCTACTGCCTCAGCGGGTGTTTCACTTGCTTTCTTTGCTCTCAAGTTGCGACGCTTCTCTGCGTATTCCTTTGCATATTTGTCAAGACGGAATGTAAGGAAACGGATCACGCGCTCATCGCGACGGAATGCGGTCTCAAGTTTCTTGACGATAGTAGGCTCGCCGTTAAACTCAAGAAGGCAATAGAAGCCTGTCGATTTCTTCTGGATGGGATAAGCAAGTTTGCGGAGACCCCATGCCTCTTCATTGACTACCTCAGCACCATTCTGCTGAAGAACGTCTTTGAACTTTTCTACCGCTTCCTTCATCTGTTCGTCAGACAAAACGGGAGTTAAAATGAAAACGGTTTCGTAAGTATTCATACGTTTTACGTTGTTAATATATTGTTATTGTTTTGATCCTCACCAATATAATCATCAAATATCCTAATATTTCAGACCATATTCCGCGAAAACCGCTGCAAAATTAATAAAAATAATCCATCCCACCAAATTATTTTCCTCTTGCAAAGGATTTTTTAATCAGCGACATGGGGTTGAATGGAGTCGGATGTCATTTAAGGTTGTTCCAGCGGGTGAAGGCGTCACGGCGTCCGGCGGTGACTTTTTCGGCGTAATGGGCATCGCTGTCGATGGCTATCGCCACGCCTGAGTCTTTCAGTTTCTGCCACCATAGTTCCGACGGGTAGAAACGTCCCTTGTCGTCCCATGCCTTGGTGTTGATCTCCACAACCACGTCTGAACTCTTCGCATGGCTGATCACATCATCCACCAATGCCTCATACCATCCCTGATGCTCTATCTCAGGGTCTGCCATTGACGCATTCCCGGCTATCTTGTCGAAATGTCCCAACAATTCAAAACCTCCGCGTTCAAGCATACGGAGCACATGCTCGAAATATTTCTCCACTACGTAGCGCAAGTCGCCGCGATAACCCTCCTTCAGATAACGTGCGAACCGCTCGAAACGTCCGTCGCAATCCAAAAGCACTCCATCCTGATTGGGCACGAAATGAACCGAACCCAACCGGAAATCAAGGGGCAACCGCTGGAAATAGTCGATGTGCGGTCCCCAGTCGTCGCCAAGATAGTCTATTTCAAGCGATTTGAGCACCACCATATCGGGAGAATACAATCTGTGCAGACGATCCACCTCCTCCATATATTCATCCATCTTCTCCTTTCCCATATTACATGGAGAATCTATAGGCACGGGGGAATGTGGAGTGAATGCGAAATACTTCATGCCGGCTTCAGCCGCTGCGGCAGCTATCGCCGACATAGTGTCACGCCCATCGCAATACTGCGAATGGGCGTGAAAATTATAGGCGTCTGTGGTAGTAACCACATCCTTTATGCTTATCTGCATATTTTTCTTTAATCGGTTTATTGGTTATAGTTTATGGTTTATGGGGTATTATCGTTTAATTTTTATAGAGTGGAAAGATTCATAGATTTCCATGAATCTTAAACTATAAACCATAAACTATAAATAAAGATCTTTCAATCCATAACCGGCTCACGGCTCTCTGCCCCTCTCAGCCACATAGTGAATATGGCGAGGAAGAGCGCACTGACCAAAACTCCTATTCCAACCGCCACCTCGTAAGGCACCGGCATACCCCATGCCGCCGTGGTAAGCGCACTGAAGCCCTCCGGAGCAAAGAATATATAGGTGGTGGTGACTGCGGTCATGAAGAGCGCAGGGATAAGGGTGACAATATATAGTTTCTTTCTTGCAGCAAGATACACAGTCAACGCCCACAACGTGAACACTGAAAGCTCCTGATTGCACCATGCGAAATAACGCCACAACACCTCGTAGGGAAGCAGCATGATGATAAACGTCAGCACGAATATAGGAATAGACACCATCAGACGTTTCACTATGCTCTTCTGCTCCACGCCCATGAAATCTGCCGTCATCAGGCGTGCGCTACGCAATGCCGTGTCGCCCGATGTGATGGGGGCTGCTATGACTCCCAGTATGGCGAGAATGCCGCCGAACGTGCCGAGCCAGCTGGTGGAGAGATTGTTGACAAGCACTGCCGGAGTGCTGCCGGCAAGCGTCTGCTGAAGATTATCGTATCCTCCCGTGCATGCTATCGCAGCGGCTGCCCATATCAGCGCAACGACTCCCTCCGTCACCATCGCACCATAGAACACTATACGCGCATGCTTTTCATTGCTGATGCAACGAGCCATCATCGGCGACTGTGTGGCATGGAAACCGGAAATCGCGCCGCAAGCTATCGAGACGAACATCATGGGGAATATCGGGTTTGAATCCGGATCCGGCTTGTGGTTATAGAATCCGTCCCACATCTCCGGCACACCCCCGTTGACAAACAGCATCGTCAATATGCCGACTGCCATAAAGAGGAGTGCGATACCGAACAATGGATAAAGCTTACCGATAAGTTTATCTACAGGGAGCAGCGTAGCTGCCATATAATAGGCAAATATCACCACTATCCAGAACATCTTGTCGAGATGCTCCGGAGTGAGCATAGCAAGCAGGTCTGCCGGATTGTAGACGAAGACTGCACCGACAAGAATCATGAGCAGCACGGCAAAACCTCTCATCACCTGCTTGATGCGGTTGCCCAACTGCTCACCCACCAGTTCCGGCAGTGATGCCCCGTCGCGACGGATGGAGAGCATCCCACTGAGAAAATCATGGACAGCACCACCGAAAATTGTGCCGAATACAATCCAAAGGAAAGCTGCAGGTCCGAACATAATGCCCATGACTGCGCCAAAGATCGGTCCGAGTCCGGCTATGTTCAGGAATTGAATCAGATAAATCTTCCAGGTAGGCAATTCCACATAGTCCACACCGTCTGCCATCCTTTTCACCGGTGTCGGTTTCGATGGATCGACACCAAACACCTTACTTACGAATCTACCGTAGAAATACGACCCGATCACAAGGACGCCCAATGCAATTATAAACGAAATCATTTTGTAATTTTTTCCAAACGATACACGTCGCTTCTTTTATTTATAAGATCTTTCCTCTGCTTTTCCAATTCCGACTCAAGACGCAGGATCTCCTGCTTCACATTGTCGGCATGGTTCACCGGATAACGCTTGTATAGCCCATCAAGCTTTCTCTCGGTGGAAGCCACATTGCGGGAGGCGGCAAGATAAGCCTTCATCGCATCCTTTGCCGCACCGTGCTTGAAATCGGAATAATGCGTATAGTAATTGCCATTCCCCACCGGAAGCTTGAAATCCGCCTCTTTCTCCGTATAGTCGGGATCGATAGCTGAAATTTTCTCAAGGATAGCCTCATACTGCGCCACATCCTCAGCATTCCACGTTGCCTTATAATCGGTCAGGCGCGCCATCTCTATGAGGTTCTCGCTGTCAGGCTCATAATTCTTTCGCAGGTCATTGAGTATGTAGACGTATACCGTCACCTTATCACCAAGACGGTTGCGGTCAGTAGCCCACCAGCCTACTCCATTCTCCTCATCGATGGCAAGCATATAGTCGTCGTAAGGGGAATTGAATGGCATGCCTACGTTCTGCGGCTGAAGATACTCTCCGGTCTGCGGGTCGCGTGATGCCACGAATATATCATATCCCCCCATCGAGTCAGATCCCGTGGAGGCATAATAAAGTCTCACGCCGTCCGACATCATGAAAGGGAAATCTGCATATCCACCCTTATTGAGCAAAGAGGGAGTCTCAACAGGTTCATGCCACGTGCCGTCAAGCAGGCGTATACTCTCCACAAGCCTTACGTTGCCGACACTGTCCGGCTCCCCCCACATCATATAGTCGCCCCCTTCGTTGACAAACGCCATGCGCGCCTTCCCCTGATGCTCCTCAAATGGGATTTCGAAAGGAAGAAGCAATCTCCCGGCGGAGGGGGGAAGCTTATACGATTTGAAGAATATATCTGCGGGTAGCGCAATGGAGTCAATCACCACAATACGCTCCACCCTCTCCAGGGCATTCTCGGCAGCAGTGAGCTGACGTTCGCTCTCCTTGACCGCCTCCGCGCCTACAGTCTTGGTCTTCTCCTGGTAGGTCTTAAACTCATCATAGAAATCCATGGCGGTCTCGAAGTCATAATTCAGAAACGCGAGACGCCCGAGATACAGATTGGCGGCAGCCGCCCCCTTCTTCTTCGCTTCCGTGAGAAGACGTTCGGCATTGTCGTAATTGCCATCCTCCAACTCACAAGCACCGAGAATATACATGTATTGCGCGGAATTCTTACTCTTAGGATTGGAAGCCACAACCTTGTCGAGCACAGTCCTGGCCTGCTGATGATCCCCCTCGACCAAGAATTTGCGTGCATCTTCAAGCGTGTCGGCATAGACGCCGAGAGAGGCACACGCCATCATCAATGATAGGTAAATCTTTTTCACTTCTTAAAAAGGTTAGTCTGTAAAAAGCCATCAATCACGCATCACGAAGTGGCTTTATCGCGACAAAATTAGTTAAATTTAATGATATTTCAAACATATCTGCAAACAAGAAAGCTCCGTTTGTAGGTGTTTTTAAACTTTTTTTAGTAACTTTGCCACGTAAATTAATATCGAAACAACAAAAACAAACCATAAATTCCATCTATATGAGCTTAAATATCATTGTACTCGCAAAGCAAGTACCTGATACCCGCAATGTAGGGAAAGACGCCATGAAGGCTGACGGCACCATCAATCGTGCCGCCCTCCCGGCAATCTTCAATCCTGAAGACCTCAACGCTCTCGAGCAGGCACTCAGATTGAAAGACCTCTACCCCGGAAGTAAAGTCACTGTCCTGACAATGGGTCCGGCACGTGCCGCTGAAATCATCCGCGAAGGAATGTTCCGTGGTGCTGACGGCGGTGTCGTGCTTTCCGACAGAGCATTCGCAGGAAGCGACACGCTCGCCACTTCATACGCTCTCAGCGCAGCAGTAAGGAAGATCGGCAATTTCGACATAATAATTGGCGGACGTCAGGCTATTGACGGCGACACCGCACAGGTGGGTCCGCAGATTGCCGAAAAACTCGGAATCCCGCAGATCACTTACGCAGAGGAGATCATCAGTGCCGACAATGGCGAGGTTGTAGTGAAGCGGCGCATTGAAAGCGGCGTTGAGACTGTCAAGGCAAAGATGCCGCTCGTAGTTACTGTCAACAACTCTGCGCCTGACTGCCGTCCGCGCAACGCTAAGGCACTCCAGAAATTCAAATATGCAGCCGTGCCTTCTGAAGTGGCTGCCGATGAGGCTAAAAAGGAATTTATCGAGAAACGTCCTTATCTCTCAATCGGCGAATGGAATGCAGCCACTGTCGATGCTGACCTCGCTCAGTGTGGTCTCGCAGGCTCGCCCACAAAGGTGAAGTCTATCGAGAATGTAGTGTTCACTGCTAAAGAAGCACGCAGAATCGAAAACAACGACGAGGAGCTGGAGGCTCTGATCGTTGACCTTATCGCTAACCACACTATCGGCTGATCCTTATTATTTCCGGATTATGCTCTCCTAAAATCAACAATAGAAAACATCTGAACTCATGGCAGACAAAAATAATCTTATCGTCTATTGCGAATATGAAGACGGCAAAGTCGCCGACGTTAGCTTGGAGCTTCTTACCAAAGGACGTCAGCTCGCCAACAAACTCGGGATCAAACTCGAGGCTGTGGTTGCCGGCGACAATATGAAGGATATTGAAAAGCAGATCCTTCCATACGGCGTAGACACAGTTTACAAATTTGAAGACTCTCGTCTTTATCCATATACCTCCCTCCCCCATTCATCTATCCTCATCAACCTTTTCAAGGAGATACAGCCGCGCATCGCTTTCATGGGTGCGACCTCAATCGGTCGTGACCTCGGTCCGCGTGTGTCGTCAGCTCTCCACAGCGGTCTGACCGCTGACTGCACCTCTCTCGAGATCGGAGACTACACCGACGTCAAGACAGGCAAAGAATATAAGGATCTCCTTTATCAGATACGTCCGGCTTTCGGCGGCAACATCGTAGCCACCATCGTGAATCCTGACTGCCGTCCGCAGATGGCTACTGTCCGTGAGGGTGTCATGAAGAAAGAGGCTGTCGACTCCAACTATAAAGGAGAAATCATCAATAAGGACGTAAACGCCTACACCCGTCCTGAGGATTTCGTGGTTGAGATCATCGATCGCCACGTGGAGAAATCAAAGGTGAACCTCAAAGGAAGCCCCATCATCGTTGCCGGCGGCTATGGCATGGGAAGTAAGGAGAATTTCGAGCTCCTGCAGCAACTCGCTGACACTCTCGGCGCAGAAGTGGGCGCAAGCCGTGCTGCCGTGGATGCTGGCTGGGCTGACCATGACCGTCAGATCGGTCAGACAGGCGTCACCGTCCGTCCGAAGCTCTACATCGCTTGCGGCATATCCGGACAGATCCAGCACATAGCCGGAATGCAGGATTCCTCAATAATCATCTCCGTCAACTCCGATCCTAACGCTCCGATCAACACAATCGCCGATTATGTGATCACAGGCAAGATTGAGGACGTTCTTCCTAAACTTATCAAGTATTACAAAAAGAATTCAAAATAATGGCTAATTTCTATAATGACAACGACTCTTTGAAACACTATCTCAACCATCCGATGATGGAGAAGATCGTGGATCTGAAAGAGAGAAACTTTGCCGACGCCGACAAATATGACTATGCTCCCCAGAATTTCGAGGATGCCATGGACAGCTATGACCGTGTGCTCGAAATCGTGGGCGACATCTGTGCAAACGTTATCGCGGAGAATGCCGAGGACGTTGACCATGAGGGTCCGGTAGTGAAAAACGGACACGTGGAATATGCTTCCGGCACTGCACGCAACCTCGATGCCTGCCGCAAGGCAGGGCTGATGGGCATGTCGATGCCCCGTCGTCTCGGCGGTCTCAACTTCCCCATCACCCCCTATATCATGGCTGCCGACATGGTGAGCCGTGCTGATGCCGGATTTGAGAACCTTTGGGGTCTTCAGGACTGCGCAGAGACCATATATGAGTTTGCCAACGAGGAACAGAAGATGAAATATATCACCCGCGTATGCGAGGGAGAGACAATGTCGATGGACCTCACCGAGCCTGATGCCGGCTCCGACCTTCAGTCGGTAATGCTGAAGGCTTCCAAGAAGGAAGACGGCTCTTGGGTGCTCAACGGCGTGAAACGCTTCATCACCAACGGTGACAGCGATATCCACCTGGTGCTTGCACGCTCTGAGGAGGGCTCGAAGGATGGCCGCGGTCTTTCCATGTTCATCTACGACAAGCGTAACGGGGGCGTCACAGTCCGCCGTATCGAGAACAAGATGGGTATCAAGGGTAGCCCCACTTGCGAACTCGTATATAAGGATGCTCCTGCCGAACTCGTAGGCAGCACCCGTCTCGGTCTTATCAAATACGTGATGGCACTCATGAACGGTGCCCGTCTCGGCATCGCCGCACAGTCGGTCGGTATCAGCGAAGCTGCCTATCGTGAGGCTCTCGGATATGCCAAGGAGCGTATGCAGTTTGGCAAGGCAATCATCGAGTTCCCCGCCGTGGCTGAAATCCTCTCCGTGATGAAAGCCAAGCTCGACGCTTCGCGTGCGCTTCTATATGCCTGCACTCGTTTTGTCGACATGTATAAGATCTATGACGACATCGCAAAAGAGCGTCCTCTTACCCTTGAGGAGAAGAAGGAACAGAAATACTACAGCCGTCTGGCTGATGCCTTCACTCCCCTTGCAAAGGGCATGACTTCCGAATATTGCAACCAGAACGCCTACGACTGTATCCAGATTCACGGTGGCTCAGGTTTCATGAAGGATTATGCCTGCGAGCGCATCTACCGCGACGCACGTATCACGTCAATATATGAGGGCACGACTCAGCTTCAGGTGGTAGCGGCTATCCGCCACGTCACCACCGGCACTTATCTCAACAAGATTCGCGAATTTGAGGCACAGGAGGTTAGTCCGGCAAATGAGGCAATCAAGAATACTCTCGTATTCATGACTCAGCAGTATGCTGATGCCGTTCAGGCAGTGATGGGCGTGGAAGACACCAAGTATCACGACTTCATGGCTCGTCGCCTCGTGGAGATGGCAGGACATATCATCATGGGCTATCTCCTTCTTGAAGATGCCGAGAGAAACGAGGAGTTCCACAAATCTCTCGTAGTTTACGTCAAGTACGGTCAGGCAGAAGTGGAGAAACACGCATCTTTCATCGGCAACTTCCGTCCCGAGCAGATCAGCGACTATCTCTATTGAAAGAATCATAATCTGATTAAATAATGAAGTTGCCGGATATCCGACACATTGAATTTCGGCAACTTCAGCACATACAACATTCCATTTTAATTCAGATCCGTTAATAAGAAGGACGTCCGCCAATTGGCAGACGTCCATTTTTTCACTTATGAAGATCGCATCTTTTCAGACGAATATTGAAGCGGCGCAGATAAGAATCGAGATCATCGTGAGCACACCGGCTATTATGACAAGATCTACCGGACGATAATATATGGGCCACCCTCCATTGAACTCCACCTTGCGCACATGGTCATGCGCTCCGGGTATCTTGCATCCGGGCCAATAGTTGATCCACAGTCTGCCGACAAGGAAGAATATCATGCCGCAGAGTATACCTATTATTATGCCGGCCATAAGATCTCCCGGATAGTGCACACCGAGATATATCCTCGAATAGCAATTGAGCAATGCCCAAAATATTATGAAGAACGTGAACCGCCTGCGGAAAAAGAGCATCGACATCACAGTGGCAAGGGCAAACGTATTGGCGGCATGACAGGATGGAAATCCGTAGGCTCCACTCCTGTAGCCATCAACCACCCTTACCATCGCAGAAAGTGGATTGTCAAGATTTGATGGACGAAGACGCTCAAATATCGGACGCAGCACACTCGCGCATATCTGGTCGGCGGCACCCACCGCCACAATTGCCATAAGGGTCATGACTACCGTTGTGCGCCAGCCAAACGTGCGCAGCATAGCATAGATCATGACAAGATACATTCCTGCCCAGATGAGGCGTCCGCTTGCCATTTTCATGGCAATATCCCAGAACGCATTTTGCCCGGAATGCAGGAATAAAAAAACCTCTGTATCCAAATTCATCAGATATTCAATCATGGTTTCAAATCGTTAGGTCGTTAGTTATGAAATTTATTTGCATTTTCTCTTTTGCAAATTTATGAAATAATTCTGATTATTTGGCATATTTGCGAAAAATTTTATCCCTCGGGCGTCATTTGACTGTCATTTTCCATCATCTTCTTCCTCTCCATCTCCAGGCAGAGTGCGATTCTCTTTTGGAAGAGTGAGATAAAGAAGCAACCAGCCAAGGAATCCGGCAAGAAAAGAGCCGACAAGGATGCCCAGTTTTGCATTGTTAAGAATCGCGCTCATATATGGGTCGCCCGTGCCAAACGACAGGTTGGCTATGAAGAGCGACACAGTGAAACCGATACCGCCCAACATAGACACTGCCGCAAGCTGACGGAAATTGCTTGACTCGGGCATCGGTGCCCATTTCAATTTTATGCAAAACCACGTAAACAGGAATATGCCCAAGAACTTGCCTACCACCAATCCTATGATGATGGCCGGCGCAACACCGTCAAACAGGGCGGAAAGCTTAAGGTCGCCGAAATATATACCGGCATTGGCAAAGGCAAAGAGCGGTACTATAATGTAGTTCACCACCGGATGCAGAGAATCCTCCATATCCTGAAGCGGGGATATAACCTTATCGGAAGCCGACTCTATCTCCTTCAGCCAGTTCATCTGGTCTTTCGTCAGTATGGTGCGCGATGTGAGTTTCTCCTCATCCTCCTGCTTGAACAGACTGATATTCTTACGTATTGTCTTAACGTATTTCTTGGGGGCATACACAGGCTTTGCCGGCACACAGAAAGCTATCAGAACTCCGGCAATAGTGGGATGAATACCCGCATTAAGGAAAAGGAACCAGATGAATGCACCGATACCGAGATAGAACACCTTGCTCTGTATCGCCATTCTGCCACCGAGGGCGAGTATGGCAAGCAGACCGCCAGCCCCAAGCAGCATCCAGTAATTTATATCAGAGCTGTAGAATATGGCAATGACAAGTATGCCCCCTATATCGTCAACTACGGCAAGCGTGGTGAGAAATATCTTAAGGCTTATAGGCACTCGGTTGCCAAGCATAGCAAGCACTCCAAGAGAGAAGGCTATATCGGTCGCCATGGGTATGGCGGCTCCTCCGATATAGTCGCTGCCGTGCCCGATAAGGAAAAATATTGCCACAGGCACCACCATGCCACCCAAAGCAGCCACTACCGGGAGTAATGCCTGACGGAACGACGACAATTCGCCTACCAGAACCTCCCTCTTTATCTCAAGACCGACAGAGAAGAAAAATACTGCCATAAGTGCATCATTGATAAACGCCATTATGCTCATAGGGTGCCCATGATGACTGAAGAGATTGAAACTGCCCACCTGAAGGGCAAGTTCATGAGTCCAGAGCGAATTATAGAAATCATGCAGGAATGGGAGATTGACTACCAGCAGCGCGAGTCCGGTCGCCACGAGAAGGGCATTTCCCCCTTGCGTAAGATTCTTTATTGTTTTGCGCGCAGTATAGAATACGTTTGACATAGCAATCATGCGACGTCGCCGCCGCCATTAAGATTAAGATAAGCAGATATAAATTTATCTCCGTGGAGACGTGTGTTCCTAAAGAAAGGGGTGTTTCCCCGGAGTGTGTTTCTCAAATGGCAAATCCCCGCCGGAATAAGACCCCGTCTCATAAAGGGTGCCGGCAGGGATGATAATGCAGTGGTGGATCAGGGCGCGGGATTGATGCCTCCCCTTCCGTCAAGCAGAGCGAATAGCTGCTCGGCGGCAAGTTTCGTCTTGACTTTCTCTACGACATCGGTCACTGTGCCGTCATGATCACACACAAACGTGGTTCGGACAATGCCCATATATTCCCGACCTGCCATCTTCTTCTGACGCCACACTCCGGCAGCCTGACAGAGCGAGGTGTCGGTGTCGGCAACCAATGGGAACGGCAGACACTGTTTCTCAGCGAAACGCTGATGACTTGCCTCCGAATCCTTACTTATGCCGATCACCTGATAACCCATCTGTAGGAAATTATCGTAATTGTTGCGGAAGTTGATAGCCTCTGCCGTGCACCCCGGAGTGCTGTCTTTCGGATAAAAATATATTATAAATTTCATTCCGGCAGGAAACGACGATAGTCGCACATCATTGCCGTTGCTGTCTTTCCCGAGAAGATCGGGCATCTTGTCGCCTATATTCATATTTTCAGATTATTGATGGTTGATGGTATATGGTTTATAGTTTATGGTTGATAGTTGATGGTTGATAAACCTTAAAACCTAAACCATAAACCTAAGCCATAAACTATAAACCTTAAACTATACACTATAAACACTCCTACCCTCAATCAAGTTTAAGCACTGCCAAAAATGCCTTCTGCGGCACTTCCACCGATCCGATCTGCTTCATGCGCTTCTTACCCGCCTTCTGCTTCTCAAGCAGTTTGCGCTTACGGGAAATATCACCTCCGTAGCACTTGGCTGTCACGTCCTTACGGACTGCCTTGATTGTCTCCCTCGCTATAATTTTTGCTCCGATTGCCGCCTGTATGGCTATATCAAACTGCTGTCGCGGTATCAGCTCCTTCAGTTTCTCACACATCCTTCGCCCGAACCTTACAGCATTGTCGGCATGAGTGAGCGTTGACAAGGCATCCACGCTCTCGCCATTCAACAGTATGTCGAGTTTCACAAGTTTTGACTCACGGAAATCATGCAGATGATAATCAAATGAAGCATAACCCTTGGATATTGACTTCAGTTTATCGTAGAAGTCAATGACAATCTCTCCGAGAGGCATGTCAAACGTGATCTCCATACGGTTGCCGGAGATATATTCCTGTTTCACCAGTTCTCCCCTCTTGCTAAGACACAGGGTCATAATCGGACCGATATAATCTGCCTGCGTGATAATTGTGGCGCGGATATATGGCTCCTCGATATGGTCAATGAGGGTAGCTTCCGGAAGTCCCGACGGATTGTGTACCTCTGTGACGTTCCCCTTCTTGTCATATACCTTATACGACACGTTGGGCACCGTAGTGATGACATCCATGTCAAACTCACGTCCGAGACGTTCCTGAATGATCTCCATGTGAAGAAGCCCGAGGAAACCGCAACGGAAACCGAATCCGAGAGCTGCCGATGATTCAGGCTGGAACGTGAGCGACGCGTCATTAAGCTGAAGTTTCTCCAGTGATGCACGAAGATTCTCGAAATCTTCCGTCTCAATGGGATAGACTCCGGCAAACACCATAGGCTTCACCTCCTCAAAACCATCTATGGCTGACTCGCACGGACGGTTTACATGGGTAATGGTATCGCCTACCTTCACCTCCTTCGAAGTCTTTATTCCCGATATGATATAGCCCACGTTGCCTGCCGACAATTCTTTCTTGGGCATCATATCGAGTTTGAGCACGCCGATTTCGTCGGCATGATACTCTTTACCTGTTGACACAAACTTCACGAAGTCGTTTGTTCGCAACGTGCCGTTGACAATCTTGAAATATGCTATGATTCCGCGGAATGGGTTGAACACCGAGTCGAAGATCAGAGCCTGAAGGGGAGCCTCCGGATCACCTTCGGGTGCAGGCACCCTCTCCACGATAGCCTGCAGTACGTCGTCAATACCCATGCCCGTCTTGCCACTGGCGCGTATTATCTCCTCCCGGTCGCAACCAAGAAGATCCACTATCTGATCTTCCACCTCATCCGGCTTGGCACTGTCGAGGTCACACTTATTGATCACCGGAATGATCTCCAGATCGTTGTCGATAGCCATATAGAGGTTGGAGATTGTCTGCGCTTGTATACCTTGTGAGGCGTCCACAATCAGCAGTGCTCCTTCACAAGCTGCGATAGAGCGCGACACCTCATACGAGAAATCGACGTGTCCCGGAGTATCAATAAGGTTAAGCACGTATTTCTCACCATTGAGTTCATAATCCATCTGTATGGCATGACTCTTGATAGTGATACCTCTCTCACGCTCCAGATCCATGTCGTCAAGCACCTGCGCCTCCATATCTTTGGAAGCTACCGTATTCGTTCGCTCCAGAAGTCGGTCGGCAAGCGTAGATTTGCCGTGGTCGATATGAGCGATAATGCAGAAATTGCGTATATTTTTCATTTTTCCTTATTTCTTTTGCAAAGTTAGCAAACTTTCAAAAATATGTTGATATAAAACGCCCTCCAACTGCATAAAATAATGATAAATTCCCGACAATATACCCTAAACCTATCCACATTCCACCACGATGCACACAATTCATCTGCTATACTTCTTCATGCATATTGAACCGCTGAGAGCACCAAGGGCACAGAGATTTTCTAACATTCTCCGTGATCTTGGTACTCTAAGCAATCGTTGAAACAAGTTTAAACAACTTCATTATTATTCTTTTACAACAAAAATTATATCAGCCAGACTTTCATAATTCTTTTTATTGAATGTAAAATCTATCTTTTTCAACGATTTAGCATTAAATGAATCAAGATATTGGTTAATTCTTGGCTCTATCAATGAAAAAGCCCGTTTCATTTTCCATGACTGATTCATATTTATTAAATCAATGAGCACAACAAATAAGCGATTCTCTGCACCAAACAACCGAGGACTCTGATTCTCATAAAGCCATGTTACCAAACTTTCAGGATTTTTTCGAGCATCATCAACTATTTGCTTTCTTATTTCAGACAAATAGCCTACAATCTCCGAATGCCCATGATTTTCAAGTTCCTCTTTGAGAAATGAATATTGCTTAGAATCCGTAAGATTCTTATCCGGCATAATTCCGACTGACTTGGCTTGCCGTTTAAGCCATGTAATTTCCGAATTACCTAAAATCTCCTTTAATTTATTCTGCATATATGCTTCCGGGAAATAGGTGACTTTCAAATCTACAGGGTTATTATCAATAAAAAAGTCAACACTCTTAATCTCCCCAACTGCTGACAAAACCCGATTGTGTCTTTTAAACATTGACTCAATCAGATATGATGTCCAATTATTATACCAACTGGTTTGAACAAATTTCCACGCATTTACAGCAATCGCATCTGCCTTATATTTAAGTTCATCAAAATCACTTATTACCTTGACATATCTCCTTATGAGATATTGATCCAGTGAATTTTCCTGATCACCACCCCATTCATAACTATCTATCTGACGCAAACCGCTCTTCAACTTTTCTTCATCAATACCCATTGTGTGATACCACTCGTTGTTCCTGTCACGCAGATAGGCATCAAGCATAGCCATTCCATCTGGAATACTCTCAATTACTGAGAACAATTCAACAAACTGATCATTAATTTTTGTTGAGTTCAGCACAATACCATTCCTATCAATAAATTGCTTGATTTGCTTACCTCTGCAAACCGCCCTAACCTTCAGGTATAACAACGCGTTATCGTTATTATTAAAGGCATACAGATTTTGGGAACGAAATTCCTTGTCCCACTTCTCAAAGTTTGTCATTTCCAAATAAATTTATAGTCTATTAAACTTGTTTAACTACCCATTGACCATTATCCTCAAGCTGGAAGTCTTTATTTAAAATCTTAAACACATCTACATTTCCAATGACAAGCATCCTACGCAGTATCCATTCCATTATAGCCATCATTATTCCATTGGTATCAGTAATTCCTTTTTGAATCGTCTCTTTTATAAAATCACTGACAACACTTGTGAATTGCCTATCATCACAAATATTCTGTTGTGCCTTACCGGGATTCTTACGAAACGTAACAAGCACATCCCCTTTTATCGACTTAACCCGATTGAGTTGTCTTGGTGGATACGTTTTTTGTTCCAACCACTCATAATCAACAACGTTAAAATTATTAGACACACACGCATTGCTTACTGCCTTCCATTCTAATCCGGACAAAGAATGAAATGTCAGTGAGAAAAATTTGTTATCTTTTAATATCCTTCGGATCTCCGAAAAAGCGGAATTTATATCTTTCTCAAAAGCATCAATATCTTTTTGACGTTGATTACTATCCGAAATAACTATCTCTTGCTTATAATCAGGCAAAAATCTAAGCCATGAATTCCAAATGACACTTTGCTCAAAATATGGCACACTATCACCATAAGGAGGATCTGTGAATACATAGTCTACCGAATTATCCGGAAGATGTAAATCTTTCGCATCAAAATTTGTAATTCTGTAAGTTGATTGTATATGCCCGGTCAACAAGTCTCCTGAAAGTGCTTTTAAATAATCCTCTTTCCCTTTAATTGCTTTTTTGATACGATTTTCATAATAGTGCAAAACATTATTCTCAATATATGTATCACCTATATAGAAACCTGTCATCCATGCACCTTGTGAAAGAGTACCTCTACTTTTTATTGGAGGCACCAGCTTAGAACAATTTGCTAAATTGGCTGTAAATGCAATCAGGAACAAGTCTTTAACCGAACCATTAGTATATTTTTCTATCAAAGACAACAGTTTAGCATGACAAGCAAGAGTTCTCTTGGTAAAAAGATCCTCAACCTTCATGTCAGTATGCGCCGATATTCTTGAATTTTCAATCAGAGTAACTACGGGATACCAATCTTTCACCTCATAGTGATCTTCATACTCACAGAATTTCTGCGCAATATCTGTCGGAATATCTTTAATTAATGTCTTTCTCCCATCCTTAAATGTAAATTGGAGTGGCAATCCTTCCTTGCTTCTTAAAACAGAAATCGGCAGATAAGTCACATTGTCTATAGTTATACTGTACCATTCCTCTATATACGAAGATAATTCTATTCTTATGTCATCCCATAACTTCTTTGTTTTAGAAAGATTCACATCTTTTGAAAATAAATTCCTGGCAATAAAATTTGCAATGGGATTAAGATCATTTACTATTACATTTCGATTTTTAAGATATGCTTCACAACAGAACACCCCATACCCTGAAAATGGATCAATTACAGTGTCTCCGGGATTAGAATATCTGTCAATTAAAGGGCTAATACCTGAAGCCGGTTTCTTGCCCCAATATTTGTGTATAAAATATCGTGGTGCTGTTTTTTCGTTACTCATATATTACATCAATTATATTACATCAATGCGAAATATGCTGTTCTCAACAAAGATACAATAAAAAATAATACCATACCCTATATTTTGTCTATAAAAACTTTATTATACTAAAATAATTATGATAATATCAAGAAAAACAGTCAATTCTACAAAGTCTATCAATATCTATCTTGCATGCATATTGAACCGCTGAGAGCACCAAGGGCACAGAGATTTTCTAACATTCTCCGTGATCTTGGTACTCT
>NZ_SRYB01000012.1:0-119923 GCF_004793975.1 Lepagella muris | reverse complement strand
GAAAGAAATACCTCTTATATTGCCGCAGATACCCCATCATGAAACGGAAGGAACGTCGCTCCGGCTTCCCCTCCCTTATGCTGCCGAACCTATCGTTCGGTTCAAGGAACATGGCAATCCCTTTCTCAACGCCATTACTCTCTGTGGATATCCAATGCTGTTTCATTTCCTTGATATCACACCTGTATTTCCCTTTACCCGGATCCGCTATCCAGAAACGGGTATGCCTGTCACTTATCTTGTAAAGAACCACAAAATGATTCTGGTTCCAATGAAGGATGCAGGGCAACGGAACCTCATACAAATCGTCAAGAGACACTTTCCCGGCAACCGAATCCATACCCAATTCAATGCTCAGGTCATGAAGGGCCTTCAACGACACACCCTCCCTGGAAGCATGACATAGACTTTCCAACCAGGATATGGAAAGCCCTTTGTCATAATGCCGGCATATCATCGCCATGCATGCCACGCCACACTGCATGCCGTCATGCTGTCTGACCACGCGAAACCTGTCCATCATTTATGCAAAAGACCCGAATCGTTATCCCCATTGGAGAATTGTGGACGGGCCCTGTTCTTGTTCCTGCCGAACGAGATATTCCATGAAAACAGCAGTGAGACATAATTGGCGCCATCACGGATATCACATCCCCTCTCGGCGTAGACAGGTGCATCGCTGACGGTATACTCGCTCTCGCGGAAACCCTTCCCGAAAGGCATGAACCACTTGAGTCCCACCGACAGATCCGGCACAGGACGGAAATATGCCATGACATACCAGCATTCCGCCCTTGGACGGATCAGCTGCCCGTCGGCTATTTTCCCGGGATACTGATAGAAAGCGGAGAATGACCATCTGTCAAGGTTCAGCGCCAGCTGCGACATCCATTGGAACCTGTGTCCCTTCCAGCTGTATTGGGGATTCTTTCCGTTTACCTCCGCAAGGATCACACGATTCCAGAATGTAAGCTTGTTGTTGCCCAAAGGGCATATTGTCATGTCAAACTGCCCTGTAAGTGCCTCGTACCTGTCAAGGTTGACCACTGTCTCAAGCATATATCTGTCGGTTGCGGTATATTGGCTGCATATCATATCCGGCGAGTTGGTATAGCCCAGACGCAACGACGCATACGCGTAGCGGTTGTTGAAGTTACCCTGAAGGTAGAGAGAATGCTCCTTGTATGGACTGAGGAGGGAATTGCCATGATACACGAGACGCGTGTCGAGCCACTGTTCCGTCTCACTGAGCTGGGCTATGCTCGGGACACTGCCCGTATATGAGTATCCGCCTATCAGTTGGAAGGCCCATCGCGGACGCCACGTGAGCTGCAGGCGCGGTGACGGCAAAACCATGTCGTATGGCTTCTCCAGCAAGCTTGTGGAGATGTGGTATGCGGAAACCCCCATCACCGCATACCAACGCAGCTGTTTCCAGTTACCGATCCATGTGGCGTTCATCCCCAATGTGTTGGTGGTCTTGTAGAATGGGGTGACAGCGTCCACATAGCGGCTGTGCTTGTAGGAATCGAACACGGCGACCGACAGATAGCCGGCCTTATTTTTAGGCAACTCATACTGCACCTCTCCGAACACACCATCAAGGTTTGTGTCATATTCTGAATGCGAGTCCATGGCATCCGGCCTCCCGTCTTTTGCAAACTCCCGGTATGAGGAGGTGTACTTTGTATCAAAGTGCTGGTAGTTGACATTCCCAAGAATCACACCATACCGCTTGTTTTCACCAAGCTGCTTCTCGAAATAGTTCGCGACATTGTATTTGTTGTAGTTCGACTTCAGGAAATTGTGCGCATCATATTCACCGAGATTTGATGTGACAGACTGACGTACATTCTCATTCAGCCGGTTCCACGACGCACCAACCTGAAGATTATAGAGATAGTTCCCCTCCCTGTTGTTCTGAAAGGATAGGGACAGATTATTGTTGTCGTCATCGCTTTTGGAATCAAGGCCTCTCTTTACCTTCTCGTAATCCACACCGTCATGGCTGTATGACAGACGCTCGTTCTGCCTGTACTTGTCATAGTGGGCATTCCCTCCGGAATAGAGCAGCGAGAACCGAGACCGGCTGTAGTTGTAATAGAACGCCGCGGAGTTGTATCCTTTCAATGGATAGAATGCCTGGTCCACATCCATCCCGAAATTCCCTCCGTGAAGCTTGGATTTTGTGCGCACGTCAACCACCGTGGCAATACCTTGCGCGGCAAACCGGGCCGGTGGATTTCGGTAAAGCTCTATCCTGGAGATATCCTCCTTTGAGACCGTCTGCAGCTCCGACATGGTGGTCTCGACCCCGTTGAGCAGGAATCTCACATCACTGCCACCTTCATAGAATGCACCTCCCGATGGAAGCACCGTAAGATGGGGAATCTCGTTCAATGCCTGGTAGAAGTTGGGATAACGGTTCATATCTGCCATCGGGATACGGTAGGACAGGCGGTCGCCAAAATCCTTGACATTCTCGGGGGTTATGACAACCTCACTTAGAAGTGCGGCGGGTTTCAGTACGATTGTGTCGGATGGGTGTGCGCCTATCTCTATCAGTCTTGGGGAACAATTCTCGGCATCGACCATGATCTTTGCAAAACCGGAATCCGGCAGCGACAGGATACCCCTGTCATTTATCCTGACACTCCCCACGGAATCATTGTGTTCCCCGTAGAGCATGCAGGTTCCCGAAGTGACAGGGATGCCGGGGGGATTGATTATCACTGTAATGTCGCGGGCATAAAGTCCGGTTGAAATGAAAAGCGCGGCGAGAAGCATCGCTGCATGCTGCAGGTTATGGTTAATTCGCATTACTTTATTTATTAACGGGTTGAATTTTGCTTACAGTATCAGGTCACACTTCTCCGCCATAGGGCAGCGCGGATCAGGGAACGACAATGGCTTTCCTGTCTTCCTTATGTCCAGATAGCAGATTCTCTTGCCGTATCCTTGCCGGCATTCCGTGAACACCTTACATCCATAACAAGGAGAGTCTGAATTTATTGTATCCCGGCTTAGGGAATACAGGTCCGTTGCCTTGGGAGAGTTCCATATTTCACGTACTGAATTAACGTGAATATCTCCGAGAATAAAATCCTCATCCTCATACAGCATCTCGCAGACACTGCATTTGCCGTTGGCAAGTATCGACAGGCTTGTGGTGTTGGCAAGACAGATCTGGTTGGAGATGACAAAATCTTCCACTCTCTCCGTCCGCCTCAGGCAATAGCCCTCTTTCGTTATCTTGTTAAGTCCGACATAAAATTTCATGCCCTCCTGATGGATGAAGTCATATATGTCTTTCAAATCCGTATTGTAGACCTCCAATCCCTTATATTCAGACTGCTTGTAGGGCGAAAAGAACGCGGGGGTAAGGACCCATTCCCTGACTGAACCATATCCACAAAGGAAATCATAGAGGGACTTTACTGTACAGATGTTGGAATTATGACGGGTGAGTACACTTCTTATGAGAACTTTCATCTCCAATTTCTCAGCATTTAAAAGAAAATTCTTCACTTTATCTAAATAATTGTTCGGGGCAGCCACCATTTTTTTCAATATTTCCTCAGAACATGAATCCAACGAGAACTGAATCTCGTCATACCCCAACCCCTTAAGAGTGACGATGCTCTCCCGGCCTATAGGTGTCTTTGTCGACAGATATGGGAAATAGCCATATTCCCTAAGCTTTTTAAGAATTATCATCCAATCCTTACGGGCAAATACATCCCCACCTGTCAGGGTAATGTTGGTTACCCCACCTATATATAGCTCATCGATCAGACCAAGGATTGTATCTGTGTCCATCAGTGGGAGCAATGACCTGTTGGCATAGCAATAGGCACAGTCTGTCGTGCATTGTGTGGTGACCATCAGATTTACAGACAGAGGCATCTCCGGTCTTTTTATGACATAATCCGAGGCAATGTCAAATTCCGGTGATTCCCATACATTCACATCCACCTTGAGATCACTTCTGACCAATAGATCCGGAGGAAGGTTCACTGAATGGGTTTCATCAATCATAAAGTTCTTACATTCCGGATTTTCAGTCAATTGTGTGATGAAATTATTTACAGCATTCCTGGAGATACCAAGTTTACTTGAAATACGGGTCAGGGACTCCTCTGTTTCAAAATCCCCGATATGCGCCAGGATAAAACCCATGAACGAGAGGATGCAGAATGAGTCGAATGTTTGGCTGCTTCTGTCAATTACACGTGTGGACTGGATCAGGTATGAACAGTTCCTCTCATTACGTACTGCGTATTTGGGAGATAGATGTATGAACATATTGGAATTAAGTAATATAATTGAAGACAATCTAATCATTCCCCCGAAATGATTTAGTTCAGAAATGTTTCAAAATCGGCACACATGAGGACTATATAATCCGCATGTGTACCTTAAGAGGTAACAACTTATGTTGTCTGAGCAGCTCCTGAACCACTGCAATTACATGTGGGTCCTGTAACCGGTGTATCAGTATTAGTTGACGGTCTCTGTGCCGCTCCACTATCACAATTACAAACCCCCTCATCTGTGGATCCTTGAGCGGCACCGTTCTTACAATTGCATGTTCCAACAGCACCGCCTTTTATCTCTTCCATTTCTTGAAGAAGCAATTCCTCAATTTGCTTGATCTGCATAATCTTAATTTTTTAATCGTGAAACAATTAAATTATAAAACTCTAGACGATTTTGAGATTGATTATCAAAATTGCAATATTCCGGAGAAGATAGAACCGTCATCTGTTACGCATTGAACAGTGTATTCGCCGGAGAATGTCGGAATATCTATGTATGGTTCTTCCGATGTGACATAACAGGAGAACTCGCATGCCTCTTCCCGAAGGATATTTACTGTCATGCCATATATATTTTCAGGTATGGTGAACTCCATGTGCCCGATGCCATAGCGACATTCTATAAATATACGCGAAGGTGCTTTAGGTCGATCTCCCGGATTGCGTTCATGCAATATTTCAGTTTTTTTATTCGATGTACTGGCAGTGGAATCTGCAAATACATTGTATGAACAAGCGAGGAGAGATGTGAGAATAATCAGGTATTTGAATCTATTCATGGGAATAATTAGGTTTGGTTTGACAGCAAAGTTATAGTTATTTTGAGATAAATCCAAATTTTTAGCAGTAAAATAATTTGGTGCGCACTATTTTAACAAACTAAGTATCAGTGCATTGCAAACGCACCAAAATTAAAAATTTGGTGCACACGCAATACGTTGATACTCAATAGGGTCAAATCCATTAAAACCAAATGGATTTTATCAAATAGCTAAATATTTGGTTATAGGAACGACAGATAACGCTCCTTCTTATCATCATCGAGCCTCTTTAGTTTATCTTTAAGACGACGCCTGCGGTCATAAATAGCGTTGACCTTACTCTCTTTCAGCAATAGGGTGATGGCAACTGACGACAAGTTCAGGACCGAGAAAAGGAACAGGCAATAGTCTGCATCTTTCAAATCAGGCAAGTCGTTCCGAAAATCTGTCATCAGATTATCATGGATAAGATCCACCTGCTTCTCCAACTCCGAGATCTTATCCCCGGATATTGACAATTCCGAGATCAACGATGATAACCGTTCCGTCAATCCCCTTTTTGCATTATCCGAGCTTTCATTGATCAGGCCGCATAACTTATCAAGAAGCGTAAATTTAGAATCCATCAGATCCTTCAGAATGGTAATTTTAGCTATGCTATCCCCATCCCTCTGGTCAAGCATCTCCTGAAGCTGCACTGCAAACGATACCTTCTCCTCTATCTTTTTCTTTTGCCTTGAATATATGAGATATGCTCCACTCGAAATCATGAGAACCAACATCATACCCACAATAAGCGACATATAGAATAATCGGTTTGACAGCTCCAAGTCCTTCTCGGCATTACTATTGGTTAACGTGTAATAATCTGTCACCGACATAATCAACCCATTATCCTTATTATCCCTAAAATTTCTATTTAAGAGATATTTCTCTTTTTCAAGATTATCTAATGCCTTTTCTATTTCCCCTTCTGCTTTTAACACATTATATGCAGCATAATAATATATTATGCTGTCAACACACGAAAGCTGATTAAGCATTTCTCTTGCCATACCAACATTCCCTATCTGAGAATATGCAACCACCATAAATGCGGAATCCCTATAATCACTCCAGCCATTTTCACATAATATCCGGTAATGCTTCAATGCCTGTTGTGGCTTATCACTGCCGAAATAGGCGGTGGCAGCCGATTTCTGACTATTCTTATAGAGAATTGAATCCCTTGCGGCAAGCGCAATGTCGGCAACAGAATCCACTATCTCGCAGGCACGTTGATAGTTGCCGGAATTATGGTATGCCCGTTCAAGGTCAAGCAATGAGAAATTCAGATATGGCTGCACGCCGGATTTCCTGAAGTATTCATATTCCTTCTCCGCGTAGGCAACCTCCTCCTTTGAATAGAATGTCTCCGTATATACATCCGACACCCCACGAGCTGACATCCCTGCCCAGAAATAATCTCCCGACTCCTCCGCCAGCTCCATCGCCTTCATAAACGATATGACCGACATCGAGTAATTGCCGGAATTAAACTTCACCGCACCATGATAATAGTATGCCTTCACCAGACGCTCCACGTCATCCCTCAGCCGGTAATAATCAAGCGACTTTGAAATCAGTGAATCATTATCCGGATTCATGTAGTTCTTTTCAAGTGCCTGCGTATAGAGGAGTCCATAGAGAGCCTTGTCACAATCCTCTCTCAATCTGCCGGCATCAATCTCCTGCAATATCGACAATGCCGAGTCGGGACTCGCCTGCATGACGGCATCGGCGACGGCAAGACGATCCTTTACCTCCGGAGGTGTACAGCCGGGAAAAAACGTGAGTACGATCAACGCAATCAAGGAAATATATATCTGCTTCATCTGCTTATTCAAGTTTATGATGCAAAGTTAGCAAAAATCGCTCACATCACTCATATCCGGAATCACATCCGGATATAATAAAGACGGTCCGGACAATATTGCCCGGACCGCCGTAGATTCTGTCTTCTTGCAGGATGAGCGGCATCAGCGGAGAATCAGCATCGCGTCGCCGTAGGCTCCGAAATGATATTTCTCCTTCACTGCTATGTCGTAGGCCTTCATCACGAGATCGAAGCCTCCGAATGCCGACACCATCATCAGCATAGTGCTCAAAGGCATGTGGAAATTCGACACGAGTGAGTTGCAGACCGTGAAATCGTAGGGGGGGAAGATAAACTTGTTGGTCCAGCCCTCGTAGGTCATCAGATGACCGTTCATGCAGACAGCACTTGCCACGGCACGCAACACCGAGGTGCCGACGGCACAGATATTGGCGTTGCGGTCTTTCGCCGCATTAACCATCTCCACAAGTTCCTCGTTGACAAACATCTCCTCCGAGTCCATACGATGCTTCGTAAGATCCTCAACGTCGATATCCTTGAAATTGCCGCGACCGCTGTGCAGAGTGAGGAATCCGCGCTCCACACCCTTTATCTCAAGACGCTTCAGAAGCTCACGGCTGAAATGCAGACCGGCTGCCGGAGCCATGACCGCACCCTCATTCTTGGCGAAGATACATTGATAGCGGTCGGCATCCCAATCCTCCACCTTACGGGTGATATATTCCGGGAGCGGTGTCTCCCCAAGATTGTAGAGTGCCTGCTTGAACTCATCGTGCGGGCCATCATAAAGGAAGCGCAACGTGCGGCCGCGAGAGGTGGTGTTGTCGATCACCTCAGCCACCATCGAATCATCGTCGCCGAAATAAAGCTTGTTGCCTATGCGGATCTTCCTCGCAGGCTCCACAAGCACGTCCCAGAACTTGTTCTCAACATTCAGCTCACGCAGAAGAAACACCTCTATACGTGCTCCGGTCTTCTCCTTGTTGCCATAGAGACGTGCCGGAAACACCTTGGTGTCGTTGAAGATCATGACGTCGCCGTCATCAAAATAATTGAGAATATCCTTGAAAATATGATGAGAGATCTCTCCCGTGCGGGAGTCCACTACCATCAGACGGCATTCATCGCGGTTTTCCGACGGATATTGGGCTATCAGATTTTCAGGAAGTTTGAATTTAAACTGCGATAATTTCATATTTACATTAAGTTAGCGATCAGGCATTCTCTTGCTCTTCGCCTAATTCCACTGTTTGTCGGTTAATAATATCCTCTTTTTTCCACTCTTCGGGATAGGTCAGCGGTGTGGTGCCGATTGTCTCTATCGCGTCGGCGATGGTCAAACAATCCTCCACCCTCACATTCCCCACACGGGTGCGGCGCAGCCCGGTCAGATGTGCCCCGCTGCCAAGAGCCTCTCCGAGATCACGTGCGAGGGCGCGGATATAGGTGCCCTTGCTGCACACGATCCGCAACGTGATTTCCGGCATATCCATGCCAAGAAGCTCCATCTCTTTTATATACAACGGTTTTGCCTTCAGTTCCACCTCCTTCCCTTTGCGCGCGAGGTTATAGGCGCGCTTGCCATCTACCTTGACGGCGGAAAAGACCGGGGGCACCTGCATGATCTTCCCTATGAACGTGGGGATGATCTCCTCCACCCTCTCGCGGGTGATATGTTCCCACGGGTAGACGGCATCCACCTCTGTCTCCAGATCGAAACTCGGTGTGGTGGCTCCCAACCGTATGGTGGCGACGTATTCCTTGTCGCCGTTCTGAAGCTCGTCGATGCGCTTCGTGGCACGCCCCGTGCATACGATCAGCACTCCGGTGGCAAGCGGGTCGAGCGTGCCCGCATGTCCCACCTTAAACTTCTTCAGATGCAAACGCCTCTGGATCGCTCCCCTCACACGCTTCACAGCATCGAAGGAGGTCCAACCCAAAGGTTTGTCGATTCCTATTATTTCTCCTGTTATGAAATCCATTCTCTCTTTATGAAATCCATTCTCTACGGCGGCTTTCACCGCATTTCTTCTCTCAGGGGAGGCTATGATCACTGCCAGAGGAGACAGATGATGCCCATTATAACGCAATATACGGCAAACCACACCAGCTTACCCTTCTTCACAAGCTCAAGCATCCATTTGCAGGCGCAGCATCCCACCACGAATGAAGCCACAAAGCCGATGATGAGCGAGAGGGCTCCGACCGAGTTTTCACCCTGTGCTGCCGGATCGCCTATGATATCCTTAATGTCAAGAAGTGCCTCGCCGAGTATCGGGATGATGACCATCAGGAATGAGAATGATGCCACCTTATCTCGTTTGTCGCCGAGGATAATGCCTGTGGCTATCGTGGTGCCGCTTCGGCTAAGTCCGGGAAGCACCGCAACCGCCTGCGAACATCCGATGATGAACGCATCGAGCCAGCCTATGTCGCGACCTTTGGAGGCACCGTATTTGGAAATCTCCCTGACTCCGGTGAAATGCGCGAAGGAGAGAAGACAAGCCGTGACCAGAAGGCAGATACCCACCACGGTAAGACCACTCCCGAAGAATCCCTCAACATAATCCTTGAAGCAGAGTCCTACGATCGCCACCGGTATGCAGGAGAGGAGTATCTTGCAGACGTAGTAGAAATCCGCATCTCGCTTGAACGTGAAGAAACTTACACACAGCTTCCTGAACATCGGCCAAAGCACCACTATAGTGGAGCATACTGTCGCAGCATGCAGGATAAGGTCGAATTGAAGCACTTTGTCTGACGGGAGATCTATTCCCAGAATTTCGCGGAATATCTCAAGGTGTCCGCTGGAACTGATCGGAAGATATTCCGCCAGTCCCTGTACTATACCCAATATAAGGGCATCAAGCCATTCCATAATGTCTGTTTATTTATTTTTTTTAGGAGTGTAGACTATCGCGAATGCCATGAGCAGGAAGCCGAGGAACGAGAGTGCCGGACCCACGACGATGCGGCGCGTGCTGAAGATCTCGGGGTTAAAGCCATTCTCCACCGTGCTACCGCCCCCGCTCATGAGGATGAAGCCGAGCACTATCAACGCAAGACATCCCCCCATCATGTAGTAATTTTTCTTTGAGAAGGGTTTCTCATCTGCGGTCATTCTCTCAAGTCCCTGCGGGTCTTTCTTCTCTATATCAATATTCAATGCCATTTTCTGTTTTATATATTTGTTATGTTATGCTTATTATCGTGTCAGTTTGCAATATCCTCTGTCTTGGCTACCATGCCGGGAGTATCGGAAGGATCATTTGAACAGTTCATCATAATCCTTGCGTAGATAGCGTGATGTAGCCATCCATGCCGCCATGCCACACAACAGTATACCGGTGAGTGCCAATCCCGCCGCGACAATTCCAAACATCTGCCAGCTTATGCTCGCAGCAATCTCCCCGAACCCTGCCCCCGGCGCGGCTATGAGCGACAGCCCGAGCAGACATGAGGAGACCAGACCCGCCAACAGTCCGGAGATCATATTGTCGTTGACAAACGGACGGCGTATGAATCCATTCGTAGCCCCGACAAGCTGCATAGTGTGTATGGTGAAACGGCGGGCATATATGGCAAGATGCACCGTGTTGTTGATCAAGACGAATGATATTATCACGAGCACAAGGGCAATAGCACCCAACACTATGGAGAGACGCTCTATGTTGCGGTTCATGCTCTCTACCATAGCGGAATCCGGCAACACCACGGATTCAACTCCCGGCATCGCTGAAATCACCTTCCCGATGGAATCTATGCGAGCCGCAGAGGAATAGTCGGCATTCAGCGAGAATGTCACTTCCGGCGACAGGGGATTTACCCCGAACAATGCCTCAAGATCCTCCCCGGTGTCATCCTTCCAATGCTGCAATGCCTCTTTTTGGGAGATCATCCTCACGCTATGTGCGTAGGGCACCCCTTCAAAGACCTTGGCAGTCTCCGAAGCCAATGAGTCGGTCACGTTGTCTGCCATGACCACGCTGACCTCAAGCCGCTCACGCAATTTTCGCGTCTCTGTGGCGGCTCCTATCGAGATGAGCGAGATTATACCTATAATTACAAGTACGAGCGTCACGCTCACTACCGTGGTGAGATGTGCCGCCCAATATGAGATTTTTACCTCTTTATTATTTTTCATGAGTCCTGCTGAAGAACTGGAAACAATGATGCAATCTGACAATTGCCAGATCAGCCATCAGTTGAAGCCAATGCTGACAAAATCGCCTACAAAGATAACACTTTCAGACCCCATTTGTCAATTTTTTACCGCATTTTTTCTCAAAAAAGCACAACTATACCTATTTTACACCATCAATTCCCTGAATTTATCTTAAAAGAGGGCACCTCATCCGGTATTCATCCGGATAATGTGCTCTCTTAGGAATTTGTTGTGGCGGATTATTTCAGCTGCGCGAGCAGACCGTGCATCTTCTCCGCGATAAGCCCGTTTGCCGGGTTGCCGATGCTGCCGAGATGCGTGTGGTGCACCTCACGAGTCGGACGATAGGTGCCATCCTGCACCGAGAGACCCACCTGACGGTAGGCATCGCGGAAAGGCACACCCTGGAGCACAAGACGGTTGACGTCTTCCACCGTGAAGATATAATCATAACGGGGATCATCAAGTATCCCCTCCTTCACCTCTATATGTGCCAGCATGAAGTCTGCCATGTCAAGACATTCTATGAGCTGCGTGGTGGCGGGGAAGACGATATCCTTCATCAGCTGAAGGTCGCGGTTATAGCCGAGAGGGAGATTTGCTGTCAATATCGTCAGTTCGTTGGGCAACGACTGGAGTCGGTTGCATTTGCCTCGCATTATCTCAAACACGTCGGGATTCTTCTTGTGAGGCATGATGCTCGATCCGGTGGTCAGTTCATCAGGGAATTTCACAAACCCGAAATTATTGCACATCCACATGCAGACGTCCATCGCCAAGTGACCGAGTGTGGAGGCGACTGCCGCTATCGCCGACGCCACGGCACGCTCCGTCTTGCCACGGCTCATCTGTGCCGCCACGACGTTGTAGTGCGGATTGGCAAACCCGAGAAGCTCCGTCGTCATCTCCCTGTCGAGTGGGAAGGAGGAGCCGTAGCCGGCTGCCGATCCGAGCGGATTCTGGTTGGCAATGTTGTAGGCTGCCACGACCATCTGCATGTCGTCGGTCAACGATTCGGCATACGCGCCAAACCATAGTCCGAACGACGAGGGCATCGCCACCTGTAGATGTGTGTAGCCGGGCATCAGCTTGTCGCGGTGCTCCTCCGAAAGCGACTGCAAGCGGTTGAACAGACGCTCCACGCCGTCGGCTATGCGTCGCAACTCATCGCGGAAGAAGAGTTTCAGATCTACAAGCACCTGATCATTGCGGCTGCGTCCGGAATGTATCTTCTTCCCTATATCGCCCAGTTTGGCAGTCAGAAGGAACTCCACCTGTGAATGCACATCCTCCACGCCATCCTCTATCACAAATTCACCCCTCTCTATAGAGTCGGCAATCTCCTGAAGAGCAGGAAGGAGCTGATCAAGCTCACTCTTCTCAAGCAGCCCGATCGATTCAAGCATCCGGATATGAGCCATTGAGCCTTGCACGTCGTAGCGTGCAAGACGGAGGTCGAGCTCACGGTCAAGACCGACCGTGAAACTTTCTATCATTTTATCGGGTTCGAAACCCTTGTTCCATAGTTGCATCTTAATCTTTGTTTATGTTGAGTTGCATGATCAGCCTCGGATAAATATCCAGAGCCTCCTCTATTTCCGATATCAGCACGTATTCATCAGCCGTGTGTGAACGCGACGACTCGCCGGGTCCCATCTTCAGGGAATGTATGCCGTGCATCAGTGCCATGTCTGACGTGGTGGGTGAGACAAACGGCGTCCGCCCCAATGCCACAGCCGACTCCACGAGTGGATGATCCGACGGTATCACCGACGCATGCACGCGTGTGGAGCGTGGTGTCAGCCGGCTCCATCTCACCGCCTTGCGCAGCAGTTCAACGGTCTCCTCATTGGAATAAGCGTCGGTAGTGCGCACGTCTACCACATACGAACAGCTGTCGGGCACCACGTTATGCTGCGTACCGGCATTTATGACCGTGACGCTTACCTTTATCGGTCCCAGCGTCTCGCTGACTTTCGGAGTGGTGAAACGCCTGAGCAGGTCGATATCCTCCATGGCGCGATAAATGGCATTCTCCCCCTCATTACGTGCGGCATGACCCGATTTTCCGGGTGCCACGCCGTCAAATACGAGGAGTCCGCGTTCCGCTATTGCCGGCTGCATACCCGTAGGCTCACCCACGAGCACCATGTCAGGCGTGAGACCCCTCTCGGCAAGATACGGCAGGAAGGCTCTCATGCCGTTCTCCCCCATCACCTCCTCCGCCGCCGTGATTGCCAATATAAGGTTGACGGGGAGGTCGGGATTATCCTTCAGTTCGAGAAACGTTGAAGCCAACGCCACGCCCGAAGCCCCGGCATCGTTACTCCCCAAGCCGTAGAGACGGTCCCCCTCTATGTCGGGGGAATAGGGGTCGCGGGTGTAGGATGCTGACGGACGCACAGTGTCATGATGTGAGTTGAGCATCAGCGTGGGGCGCGAGGGATTGAAACCGGGCGCGACGACAAACACGTTGTTGTGCTGACGCTCCACGCTGTCTGCGCCATTCTCACGAAGCCATGCCTCCCATATATCGGCAGTGGCACTCTCCTCTCGCGATGGTGACGGCGTGGAAATCAATCTGCGGAGAAGCGTCAGGGCATTCTCCAGACGTGCGGCACGGTTCATTTCTCTTTTATTATTGTGCCTACCGAACCGCAGAGGGCATCCGACTTGCATATCCTCACCTCCGTCACCCCTTTCGCTGCGGAATCGAGTGCGTTCTGGAGCTTGGGAAGCATACCTTTCGCCACGATACCCTCCTCTTTAAGACGGGCGAAGGATTCGCGGGTCACAAGCGGGATGACGCTCGTCTCGTCGTCGAGATCGGTCATCACTCCGGCTTTCTCAAAGCAATAGGTAAGTCGTGTCGGTGCCACGCGTGAGGCTCCGAGTGCCACAGCCGCCGCCACTGAATCGGCGTTGCAGTTGAGCAGTGAGCCGTCGCCGTCATGACAGATTGCACAGAACACCGGCACGTAGCCACCGTTGAGAAGGGTGGCGATAAACTTATCCGACACCTTATCCGGATCTATATCCCCAACAAAACCGTAATCCACCGGTTTTGCGGGACGACGCACCGCCGGGATGACATTACCGTCAGCTCCGGTAAGGCCCACGGCATCACACCCGAATTTCTGCAAGAGCGCGACGATACGCTTGTTGATCAATCCGGCATAGACCATAGTCACTATGTTGAGTGTGGCACGGTCTGTGACGCGACGTCCCTCTATCATGGTGGTCGGCACCCCCATGCTCTCACTCATGCGTGTGGCCTCCTTACCGCCGCCATGCACGAGTATCTTATCACCCTCAAGCGAGGCAAACTCCCGGAGAAACTTCTCAAGTGCCTCCGGATTATCTATCACATTGCCCCCAATCTTTACGACGTTTATCATTTCAAAAGCGTGAATGGTTTACTGGTGGGTGATTGTATTTAGAGAGATTCAAGCAGACGTTTGATTACTGTCTGCGCGGAAATCTCGCGGTTAGCAGCCTCCGGAATGACGATGCTTCTGTCTGACTCGATCACGTCGTCAGTCACGATCATATTGCGTCTTACGGGTAGGCAGTGCATGAAGTAGGCATTGTTGGTCAGAGCCATCTTCTCTGCGTCGACGGTCCAGTCGCGGTCAGTGGAGAGCACCTTGCCATAGTTCGGGTCAGCGTAGGCAGACCAGTTCTTGGCATATACGAAGTCTGCACCCTCGAGAGCCTTGCGCTGGTCATACTCTATGCGGGCATTACCGGTGAAGGCAGGGTCAAGTTCATATCCATGAGGATGAGTGATGACAAACTCATAGTCGGTGGCATTCATCCATTCTGCAAAGGAGTTGGGCACTGCCTGCGGGAGTGCTCGCGGATGAGGTGCCCATGTCATGACCACTTTCGGACGCGGTTTTGTCTTGAACTCCTCGATAGTGATGAGATCGGCAAAGCTCTGGAGAGGATGGCGGGTGGCAGCCTCCATGCTGAACACCGGACGTCCGGAATACTTTATGAACTGCTCGATGACGCGCTCCTCATAATCCTCTTTCTTATCCTTAAGCCCGGCAAATGAGCGCACGCCGATTATATCGCAATATGAACCCATCACGGGGATTGCCTCCAGCAGGTGCTCTGCCTTGTCGCCGTCCATGATGACGCCGCGCTCAGTCTCCAGCTTCCACGCACCCTGATTCACGTCGAGAACCATCACGTTCATGCCGAGGTTCATCGCCGCCTTCTGGGTAGAGAGGCGGGTGCGGAGTGAGGAGTTGAAAAATATCATCAGGAGAGTCTTGTTGCGTCCGAGTTCGGTAAAGGCAAAACGGTCTTTCTTTATCTCCGCAGCCTCTGCCAAGGCTGCCTTCAGGTCGCCTATATCAGCTACACAAGTGAATTTTTTCATAATTGTTTCATTACATTGATAAAGGATTCAGCCTCTTCCATAGATATTGAGAGCGCGGGAAGAAGACGCACTGTGAACTGTCCGGCACCGCCGGTGAAGATATGATGCTCGAAAAGGAGTTTCTTGCGCAGTTCGCCGCCGGTGAAACCCTCCATCTCGAAGCCTATCATAAGACCCTTGCCTCTGACATCGGTCACTTTCGGCATCTTGCGGAGCTCCGAGATAAGGTACTCCCCTACCTTGGCTGCATTCTCCACAAGGTTCTCCTGATCCATCACGTCGAGCACGGCAATAGCAGCAGCACACGCGAGATGATTGCCACCGAAAGTGGTGCCGAGCATACCCTTCTTAGCGGGTATCGACGGGGAGATGAGTACTGCCGCTGCCGGGAAGCCGTTGGCAATACCCTTCGCGCAAGTGATTATGTCGGGGCGTATCCCGGCATACTGATGAGCGAAGAATTTACCCGACCTGCCGTAGCCTGACTGTATCTCATCAAGGATAAGGAGCGTGCCGGTCTTCTTACACTCTTCAGCGAGGAAGCGCAGGAAGTCGGGAGTAGGCTCATGTATGCCTGCCACGCCCTGTATACCTTCGATTATGACGGCGGCATACTCATGGGTGGCAAGCACCGTCCGCACGGCATCGACATCGTTGAGAGCCACAAACGTCACGTTGTTCGTCTCGTTGAAGCGCGAACGTATGCCGGGATTGTCGGTAGCTGCCACAGCGCCGGATGTGCGTCCGTGGAATGCCTTGCCGAATGCAAGGATATTCTCACGCCCAGTGGTGAACGACGCAAGTTTTATGGCATTCTCGTTGGCCTCCGCGCCTGAGTTGCAGAGGAACAGTGAATAATCCTCATATCCGGAGAGCTTGCCAAGTTTGTCGGCGAGTTTCCACTGAAGGGAGTTCTGCACCGAGTTGGAATAGAAACCCAGTCTCTCCACCTGTTCAGAGAGAGCTTTCACGTAATGTGGATGGGAATGTCCTATTGAGATGACGGCATGTCCGCCATACAGGTCAAGATAGTCGGTGCCGTCCTCGGTGAAGACGTGCGAACCCTTACCTCTGACCGGCTCTATATCATAGAGTGAATAAACGTCAAAAAGATTCATCGGCAATATTGTTGACAATGTGTTGAATATATGCGGTTGCCCGCGATTTTAGAACGCTGACGGCTTGAGACGCAAACCTGTGCGCTGATCCAGTCCGAGCATTATGTTCATGTTCTGGACTGCCTGACCCGACGCGCCTTTCAGTAGATTATCCTCAGCACATGTCACCAGCAACTTCCCTTCATGCTTCTCCACATGAATCACTGCCTTGTTGGTATTGACTGCCTGCTTAAGATCGATCGGATTATCGTTGACCACCGCAAAGGGGGCATCAGCATAATAATCCTTGTAGAGTTTCGTCACCTCCTCTTCCGAGAGGGGGCAATCAAGCGTGGTGACGGCGAATATGCCACGTGCGAAGTCGCCACGCATCGGTATGAAGTTTATGCGCGACTTATTCCCCGGCTGCAACCGGGCGAGAGTCATTCCTATCTCTTTGAGGTGCTGATGAGTGAAGGGTTTGTAGACCGACACATTATCATTTCTCCAGCTGAAATGAGTGGTAGCTCCCGGCTTCACGCCCGCACCTGTAGAGCCTGTCAAGGCAGTGATGTTGATTTCCCCGTCAGGAAGGAGTCCGGCTGCGGCAAGCGGCACAAGTGAGAGCTGCAACGCCGTGGCGAAACATCCGGGATTGGCTACCGAGCGGCTACCGGCTATCCTGCCGAGATTCACCTCCGGGAGTCCGTAGACGTATCCGTTGCTCTCATCGCGGAAATCCTGTGCCAGATCAATCACCATCAATCCCTCCGGACGCTCATTCTCTTCCCAGAACTTGCGGCTGTGACCGTGGGCGGAACAGAGAAACAGTATATCTACCTCATTCAGCGGATGAGTCTCCGAAAACACAAGGTCGGTCTCACCGAGAAGTCCCCCGTGAACTGCTGTCACCGGTTGCCCGGCGTTACTCGTGGAATGCACAAATCCTATCTCCACCTCAGGGTGGTTGATAAGAATACGAAGGAGCTCGCCGGCAGTGTAGCCGGCGCCTCCTATTATACCTATTTTTTTCTTCACTTACTCAGCCTTTCCGTTTTTAACCTGATTGTTATGATAGATCTTCATCTGATTGCCGAGAATCTTGGTGAATCCCTTCACGTCGTCGGCAGTCCATGCCTTGTTGACCTCGCCATACTCCCCGAAATCAGTCTTCATCAGGTCAAACGGAGAATCCACACCTACAAGCGTATATGACAACGGGCGTAATGTCAGTTCAACCGTGCCGGTCACGTTGCGCTGTGAGCTTTCAAGCATCTTCTCGATGTCGCGCATCACAGGCTCCAGATACTGAGCCTCATGCAGGAACATTCCGTACCATGTGCCTACCTGGTCTTTCCAATACTGCTGCCATTTGGTGAGGGTGTGCTTCTCAAGCATCTTGTGGGCGGCGATGATCAGAATCGGACCTGCTGCCTCAAAGCCCACACGACCCTTTATGCCGATGATGGTGTCGCCGATATGCATATCGCGTCCGATTCCGAAACGCGATCCGATGCGCTCCACTTCACGGATAGCCTCAACCTTGTCAGTATACTCCTTGCCGTTGACAGCCGAGATCTCACCCTCCTTGAAAGAGATGGTCAGTTTCTCCGGCTCCGTGGCAGTCACCTGTGAAGGATAAGCCTCATCGGGAAGAGTCTGCTCGGAATGTAGAGTCTCCTTGCCACCTATCGACGTGCCCCAAAGACCCTTGTTGATGGAATATTCCAATTTTTTGAAGTCTGCCTCATAACCATGCTTCTTCAGATAGTCAATCTCATACTCTCTGGTAAGGGTGAGGTCGCGGGTCGGGGTGATTATTTCAATCTCCGGCGCAAGAATCTGGAAAGTAAGATCGAAACGCACCTGGTCGTTGCCGGCTCCTGTAGAACCGTGGGCAATGGCATCTGCACCGATTTTCTTGGCATATTCTATTGTCGCGATTGCCTGGAAGATACGCTCGGAACTTACGGATATAGGATAAGTGCCGTTGCGGAGCACGTTGCCCGCAACCATATATTTTATACTCTTGTCGTAGTAATCCTGAGTGATGTCGAGAGTGGCATGAGAGGCGGCTCCGAGACGTTTCGACTTTTCGGCTATCACCTTCAACTCCTCTTCAGAGAAACCGCCGGTGTTGGCGATTGCCGTGTGCACCTCATACCCGAGATCTTCTGAAAGATATTTCACTGCAAATGAGGTATCAAGACCTCCACTGAAGGCGAGAAGCACCTTCTTTTTCTTATTTTCTGTCATATTTCTGTTGATTTCGATTTCTAAAAAAATATCCCAATGACAATTGTGCAGGCGATATTGATCAATATCGTCTGCCAATAGATAGTCATCGCTCCGCTTTCTTAAGATGAAGCATCCTGTTGATACTGTTCTTGAATTTCATCAGATAAGGGTTGGGACGGTCTTTCTCTGCAAGAGGCTGCTGCGGGTCATAAAGCATACCCGTGCACAGACACATTCTTCGCTTGTTGCGCTGAAGGATGTCGTAATTCACACAGCCCTCGCACCCATGCCAGAACTCTTCATCGTCAGTTAGTTCGGAGAATGTCACCGGTTTGTAGCCCATTTTTGAATTCAATTTCATTACGGGCAGTGAAGTCGTGATGGAAAAGAGTTTGGCAAACGGAAATCGAAGTCGAGCCAGCTCGAAAGTTTTCGCCTTGATGGCGCCGGCAAGGCCAAGATGGCGGTATTCTGGATCGACAATCAATCCGGATGTCGCGACAAAATCACCATGACCCCAGCTCTCAATATAGCTGAACCCTACCAATCGGTCGCCATGCAATGCGACGACGCTCTTGCCACCCGTAATCTTCTTGGCGATATATTCCGGGCTACGCTTGGCTATGCCGGTGCCACGCTGTAGTGCTGACTCATATATAAGTCGCACTATGGTCTCGGCATACTTCGCCTGTTCGGGTTCGGCAAACTTGACAGTGATGTCTTTAATGTCCATTTTCGTAAAGTTTCCGAATAAGATTGTGAATAATTATGAACCCTATAATCTGTTTGATATCCTGTAGAATCAAATTGATTGTATGAGTTACCTGTAAAAAAGTTGACAAAATTACAAATAATATTTCACATTATAATTATCAATGTACTTATTTTTGTATTTCAATTGCTATTTTAGTCATTATTTCACTATTTTAATTACCACAATTTCATTTTGCACCCATTTCTTTGACCATATTTTATAAGCAATATTCATTTTTATTGATTAGGCTCAAAACCAAATGACTCCGCGCTATGTTTATTCTTATAACGAAAGGTTTGTTTTTCTTTTAATTTTCCATATCATGAGAGTTGGGCTATTTATCCCCTGTTATGTTGACGCCGTCTTCCCCAAGGTTGGAGACGCCTGTTTCCGCCTACTGCGGCATTTAGGGGTGGATGTGACCTATCCTAAAGGTCAGACTTGTTGCGGGCAACCTATGGCGAACGCAGGTTTTGCAAAGGATTCCGCTCTCCTTGCCAAAAGATACGATGATATGTTTAAGGGTTTCGACTATGTGGTAGCCCCATCCGTATCATGCACGGCATTCATACGATTGCAATACCCCCATATTATGAAAGAGTCCGGACATGAATGCCACATCGCCCGAAAGACTATGGATATGGTGGAATTTCTTCATGACGTGCTCAAGGTGGACCGTACTCTCGGCAGATTCCCCCACAAGGTCAGTCTACATAATTCCTGCCATGGCGCAAGAGAACTCAATCTGTCGGCACCTTCCGAGAAGATGGAGCCGAGATTCAACAAAATAAAGGACCTGCTCGCTTTGGTAAGCGACATTGAGGTGGTCGAGCCGGAAAGATATGACGAATGTTGTGGGTTTGGCGGAATGTTCAGCATCGAGGAGCTTGCCGTAAGCAAGCAGATGGGCGAGCGCAAACTGGCACGACATGCCGCCACTGGTGCTAAATTCATAACAGGTGCCGACTGTTCCTGCCTGATGCACATGGCAGGAATCAATGCAAAGGAGGGGAAGTTCCCCGAAATCGAGTTCCGCCACGTGATTGAGATCCTGGCTGAAGGTCTTTAAATATTCCATCCTCTAATACAATCCACCATGAGCACATCCCACAGCAAGGCTGCTAAAAAATTCCTCGAGAACCAAGGGTATGCCGATTGGCATGACAATACGTTCTGGGGACTGCGTGTAAAACGCGACAAGATGGCTTTCTCCGTCCCCGAATGGGAGCAATTGCGCACGAAAGCATCCGAGATAAAACGACACACTCTCATGAATATAGATATCTATCTGCAAAAGTTTGCCGATGCAGCAGAGAAGAACGGCGTCACCGTGCATTGGGCAAAGGATGCCACAGAATTCAACGAGATCGTCTATCAGATTCTGAAAGACAACAATGCCCGCAAGATGGTGAAGTCAAAATCCATGCTCACCGAGGAATGTGGCATGAACGAGTATCTCGAAGAGAGAGGTATGGAAATCGTGGAGACAGACCTCGGCGAGAGGATACTTCAGCTTGCCCATCAGCGACCGAGCCATATCGTGGTGCCTGCCACCCACCTCACCCATGATGACGTAGGCGAGCTTTTCGAAAAGGAACTACACTCGAAGAAGGGTGATCACGACCCTACATATCTGACCCACGTGGCGCGTCTGAGCCTGCGTGACGAATTTCTGACTGCCGACGCCGGAATGACAGGCGCAAACTTCGGTATAGCAGAGACGGGCGACATCGTGGTATGCACCAACGAGGGTAATGCCGACATGTCGACCTCAATACCCAAATTGCAGATAGCGGCTATCGGTCTGGAGAAGATTATCCCCGACTACGAATGTCTTTCCGTTTTCATCCGACTCCTGGCACGCTCAGCCACAGGACAGCCGTCGACCACCTACACCAGTCATTTCCGCAAACCGCGTCCCGGTGGGAAGATGCACATCGTCATCGTCGACAACGGACGCAGCAAATGGCTTGCCGATGAGAAGCATTGGGAGACGCTGAAATGCATGAGATGCGGCGCATGTATGAACACGTGCCCCGTCTACCGCTGGTCGGGAGGCTACTCTTACAGTTTCTTCATCCCCGGTCCGCTCGGAATTAATTTGGGCATGCTGCACGACGAGAAGAGGTATTCTGGCAACGTCAGTGCATGCACTCTATGCCTGAGTTGCCAATGCGTATGCCCGGTGAAGATAAACCTCGGCGAACAGATCTACGAATGGCGACAGCAACTTGACAGCATTGGCGAGGCTAATCCGCAGAAAAAGATGATGTGCAAGGGGATGAATCTCGTGCTTGACAACAAGGGTATGTATAATGCCGCCACGGCATCTGCCCATCTGCTCAATTATCTCCCGTCGTTTGTCATCAACAACGGACTGAATCCTTGGGCTTACGCACATAAGATGATGAAATTCCCTAAGCAACCTTTCCATAAGGAGTTTAAAGGCAAGGATGAGAGTGACAAATAAAAAGGGATAAATAAGCATTAACCACAACAAAGAGAAAATCATGAGTACAAGCAACGATATAATAGGCAAATGCCGGGCAAGTATAAAGACTCGCCTGCCGAGACCTCGACTCAGCGACATCGACGCCACGGAATATATCGAGCCGCTGGAGGAATTTATCCGTCAGGCTCAGGATGCAGGATGCCGCATAGTGCAGGTAGACAATGCAGCCGAAACAGACCGCATCATCAAGGAGACTTATCCCGATGCCAAAAGAATCGCATCCGCTCTCCCTATCGTGAAGTGCGCGAATCTGAATCCCGACACCATCCCCGACCCGCATGAGCTTAACGATACCGATGTAGGTGTAGTCGAAGGGAAGTTCGGTGTGGCGGAGAATGGTGCGATATGGATCACCCAGGACGTGGTGGAACGCGATGTGTATTTCATATCGGAAAACCTCGTGATTCTTCTGCAAAAGGATCAGATCGTGAGCAATATGCACCAGGCGTACGGGTTGGTGACATTTAACAACTATGGCTACGGACTTTTCATGGCAGGTCCGTCGAAGACTGCCGACATCGCTCAGGTGCTCGTCATGGGCGCACAGGCGGCGAGAAGCGTAACCGTGGTGCTCTACAATCATCCGGCAACGCCGATTGAATCATGAGATAACCTTAGTCAGCACCACCATAAACCTTAAAGCTTATGAATGCACTTATCGCCATCATACCCGTATTGCTCCTTTTCATCCTGATGCTCGGCTTCAAGGTGTCGGGATATAAGAGCGCGCTAATCACTCTCATTGTCACCGCCTGCATAGCCCTCTGGATTGCTCCGGCGACGGGGATGGTGCCTGAGAAATTCGCAGATGATTCGATCTATTCCCTCGTGGGGTGGAGTTTCGTGGAAGGTGTGTTGAAAGCAATATTCCCTATTCTTCTCATAATCCTAATGGCTATCTACAGCTACAACGTGCTTGTGGAATCGAAAGCCATTGAAGTGATCAAACGGCAATTCACTACACTGACCTCCGATAAGGGTGTGCTTGTGCTCCTCATGGTGTGGGGATTCGGCGGACTGCTTGAAGGCATGGCGGGATTCGGCACAGCGGTAGCAATACCGGCTGCCATACTTATCGGACTTGGTTTCAAGCCTATGTTCTCCGCGCTCGTTTCCCTTATCGGCAACACTGTCGCCACGGGATTCGGGGCGGTAGGTGTACCCGTCATAACGCTCTGCAACGAAATCACGCCCGGGGGCGCAGCGGGTATGGAGACACTGTGTGAGGTGTCGGCTTTCGCTATCATCCAGCTTGCCCCGCTATTCATACTCGTGCCGTTCGTAATCCTCATGCTGACCGACAGGAAGGCATGGATGAAAAACGTCACCCTCGCCATCTGGACAGGCGGCATATCATTGGGAGTGCAGCTGACGTGTGCCACTTTCCTCGGTGCGGAGACGCCTGCCATAATCGGGTCGATTGCCGCCATCGCAGCGATAATAATCTATGACCGTCTGTTCATCCGCAAACGCGACAAGTCACGACCGACATCCAATTTCTCCGCCGGAGAGACGCTGAAGGCATGGAGCGTATATCTCTTTATCCTTGCGCTCATACTGATAAGCGGTGCGCTATGCCCTCCGGTCAACAATTTCCTGAAGGGTCATCTCGTATCGGCTATACCACTCCCTATCATCGGATCCACTTTCAAGTTCGGATGGATAAGCAATGCCGCTCTCATGCTCTTTATAGGCAGTGTGGCAGGCGGGGTGATACAGGGATTGACAGTCCGTCAGCTTACCGTGGTCATGGCGCGCACGCTCGTCAACCTGCGTTTTACCGCCCTGACTATAATATGCCTCATATCGTTGGCATCAATCATGAACTATAGCGGCATGATCGCTGCCATAGCTGCCGGACTGGTGGCTATCTCCGGTTCTTTCTATCCGTTATTCGCTCCCCTTATCGGCGCGATCGGCACATTCGTGACAGGAAGCGACACATCTGCCAACATTCTCTTCGGTAAGTTGCAGTCCAACGTTGCCCATCAGCTTGGCATGAACGGGCAATTGTCGGTAACAGGATTCACCGGCTCACAGGCAGATTGGCTTGCCGCCGCCAACACGGCAGGCGCAACGGGCGGAAAGATGATTTCGCCGCAAAGCATAGCGATAGCCACTGCTGCCTGCGACATGAAGGGTGCCGACGATGCAATACTCCGCAAGGCAATCCCATACGCAGCATGCTATATCCTAATATGCGGTCTTATCGTATATCTCTCACTCTGTTAAACTATAGTATGGCCATCTCTCGGCAGATAGCAAGAAATAGAGACTGAAATAATCCCCATATCCCGGCTGACCGGAATATGGGGATTATCCGTTTCCTTTATGATTACGTAGCTATGACTATTTCATTTCTTCATACGCCGCAGATAACGGTCAACCGCTATCAGACGGTCTGACAGGATCTGTTCCGGCTCAACATAAAAATGCTTGCCCTCGTCATAGAGCTTACGCATCTTTCGGAAGTCATTATGCGCACGTATCACTGACCATGCATTCCTGAAGTCAAGTTTCAGCACAAACATGCCGAATGCAAGGGTATCCATCAGCCTACGTTTCAGCAATATCTTGCCCCTCTTCTCCGGCGACAGGTTCTTATATAGGAGAAGAAGATTATTACGGAAATTAAGGTAGGTTTTCTTGGGATTTCCCTGATTGAGAGATGCACCCCCCACATGATATACCTCGGAAAAGCTCGTGGCGACCACACGGAAACCCCGAGCGATCATGCGGCAGCAAAGGTCAATCTCCTCCATGTGGGCGAAAAAATGCGGGTCAAGCCGTCCGGCACGCCTAAACATATCGGTGCGCACAAGCAACGCGGCTCCGGAAGCCCACACCACGTCTTTCACCTCCCCGTCATATTGTCCCTCATCCTTCTCCACGCAATCAAACAGGCGTCCGCGACAATATGGATAACCCAGACGGTCAAGGAAACCGCCTGCCGCACCCGCATACTCAAACCGCGACTTATCTCTATATGACTTTATCTTCGGCTGCAAGGCTCCGACTTCCGGATTCTCCTCCATAAACCGGAACAATGGCTGCCACCAGCCCTCCGTGACCTCCACATCGCTATTGAGCAACAGCGAATAGGGATAGTCGAGGATTTCTATAGCACGGTTATAGCCCTCGGCAAATCCAAGGTTCTTGCGGTATTCTATCAGCATCACCTCCGGATGATGTTCTTTTATCCATTCCACCGATCCGTCGGTTGAGCCATTGTCTGCCACCACAAGATCCACATCCTCCCCTTGTGTATATTTGGAGGCTGTGGGAAGGAACTGTTTCAACAGCTCCTTTCCGTTCCAATTAAGTATTATTACTGCGACGCGTGACACTGCTATATACTTTTTTTAATTAAATCATCCTATCAAATCATAATCTCCGGGTCAAACTCCCCTGTCATCAGTTCCGGTTCCTCGGGATGAATCCCTACGAGACGCACCGGCACGACCCTATTTATCAACTCCCGTCTCAACGGAGCCTCCACACGAAGATAATTATCTGTCAATCCGTGCATCATCCCTTCACCGGAAGGTTGCTCCCATAGCACAGGGCGGACAGTGCCGCAATGCTTTTTCATGAAACTATCCATCTTCCTGTCAGAGAGATTAGTGAGCAGCCCCACCCTACGGTGCTTCTCCTCCTGGCTCACAACGTCGCCGAGCAGCAATGCCTTCGTGCCGGGACGTTCCGAATAAGGGAAGACGTGATAGCGAGTAACGTCGAGACTGTCAGCAAATGCCAGGCTCTTCTCCCATTCCTCCGGCGTCTCACCCCTTGCTCCGGCAATTATGTCAACTCCGATGAATGCATCAGGAATCATCTCGCGTATCACCTTCACACGCGATGCAAACAACGACGTGTCGTAGCGGCGGTTCATCAGCTTCAGCACTGCATCCGAACCCGACTGGAGAGGGATGTGGAAATGCGGCATGAATGCACGCGACTCCTCCGCAATCCAGCGGATAATCTCCTCAGTCAGCAGATTCGGCTCTATCGACGATATACGGTAACGTTCTATACCCTCCACCTCATCGAGCGCACGCAGCAATGAGAATAGATCCTGACCATTGTCCTTGCCATACTCGCCTACATTCACTCCGGTCAGCACTATCTCCCGTCCGCCCGAGGCGGCTGCCTCGCGTGCCATAGCCACAAGGTCAGACGTCACGCCCGAACGCGAACGTCCGCGTGCGAACGGTATGGTGCAATACGTGCAGAAATAATCGCAACCATCCTGCACCTTCAGGAAAAAGCGTGTGCGGTCGCCCCGTTCGCAGGAGGGACGGAACTCCTTTATTGAGAGGGAGGGCGTCACCTCCACCTGTTTCTTATGATCCGACAGCCAACGGTCGATATAATCCGCCATACGCAGCTTCTCGTTCGACCCAAGCACAATATCCACACCCGGCAATGCCGCCACCTCTTCCGGTTTGAGCTGCGCATAGCATCCCGTCACCACAATCGTAGTCTCAGGATAACGCGTGGCAAGCGAGCGGATAAGACGCCGCCCCTTCTTGTCTGCCATCTCCGTCACCGAACAGGTGTTGACAATACATAAATCCGGAGTCTCCCCCTTAGCCGCACGAGTAATACCCTTCGACGAGAGAATCTTTCCGATAGTGGAGGTTTCGGAAAAATTCAGCTTACATCCAAGCGTAAAATAAGCCGCCTTTAAAGAATCTGTTTGATCTGTCATAAAATTACTAACATCTGCTTCGAATACAAAATTACGAATATTTTTTGATTTCCACCAACTGCCGCCCCTACAACGAACACGATTTGCTCTAATATATCATAGATTTATCTTAAATTACAACTTAAATTTATTTCCACGCACCAACAATCCTCTTGTTTTGATGATTTTATTTTAGTAGCTTTGTATAAAAATTGATTTATTATGGAAAAGAATATACGACCTCTAATTCTCGTTAGCAACGACGACAGTATTGAAGCTAATGGCGTGCATGCTCTTATTGACGTGCTGGTCAATTTTGGCGATGTGGTGGCTGTATGCCCGGCACATCCTCAGTCGGGACAGTCCATGGCGTTGACCGTGGCAACTCCGTTGCGCATTACGAGAGTTGAAGACTATAAGGATGCCAAGATGTATAAGGTCAACGGTACGCCGGTAGACTGCATAAAATTGGCTATGCACACCGTATTGGACCGTAAGCCCGATCTTGTGGTGTCGGGCATAAATCATGGATCCAACGCATCAATCAATGTGATCTATTCCGGCACTATGGGTGCGGCGTTCGAAGGTTGCGCCTTCGGTATCCCGGCGATAGGATTCTCCCTCACGGATCATTCGCCGAATGCGGATTTCACCCCCTGCCTCCCCTTCATACATAAGATTGTAAAGAGTGTGCTCGACAATGGTCTGCCACAGGGAGTGGCTCTCAACGTCAATATCCCGAACTCCATACCTCACCCCACGGAAATGCGCGTCACAAAAGGATGCAAGGCAAACTGGAGCGACGAATATCGAAAATATACCGACCCTTGGGGAGGGACGTTCTATATGCTCACCGGAAAGTTTGTCAATGAAGAGCCTGACAACACCGACACTGATGAATGGTGCCTTTCTCATGGCATTGTTTCCGTTGTGCCAGTGGCACTTGACAGGACAGCACCATCCGATATTGACACGATTTTGAACATTTTAACATAAATAAACTAAATATCGTATATTTTAACTTAATTTTACCCAATTATTATTTATGAATCCTACGATTTTATTACTAACTTTGCGACATAAATCCCAATGGATTAAACTCTCCCCAAAATTTGACATAGACCAATGATAAGAAATACCTCATTCGTATTTCAAATCATATACACATTCAATCGTTTCATTGACAATTTTATTGTTGCATTAGTAAAGTTATGGATTAATAGTTAAAATTAGGATTAGGACTAACAATGCCCTCCGATGTGATTCGGGGTGCATTGGAAAATGGGGAGCGTAGTGATACACGCCCCTTTTTTATTACCCATTTCCATTGTCTTTCTTATTGTCATTTTTCATTTGCTTTATTGGATTAGAATTGGTAATTTTGAATCAAATTTTAAATTTACTTTTTCTCTCCGGTAGCTACTTGATATCTTATGAATGCATATTTATCTGAAATAGCCTGTGCCTTAGGTCTGGAATCGGATGCCAAAACGCCTATCGACACTCTGCTGACCGACTCCAGAAGCCTATCTCATCCCGAAACCTCACTCTTTTTCGCCATAAACACCCCGGGCGGCAACAACGGGCATGATTATATGCGTCAGCTTTACGACATGGGCGTTCGGGCGTTTGTCGCTCAATATGTGCCTGAAGACATGAAGGATTGCAAGGATGCTTCCATTCTGATTACGGAGGATTCTGTTGCGGCTCTTCATACAGTGGCAGCTATTGCACGAAAAACCACGGCTCATAGGGTGGCCATCACGGGCAGTCGTGGGAAAACAACCCTTAAGGAGTGGATATTCCAGCTTATGGAGCCTATTGCGGAAATTGCACGTTCGCCAAGAAGCTACAATTCAAGAATCGGTGTGCCTCTGTCAATGTGGGAAATCGAGGATTCCACGGCAATTGCCCTTATTGAGACGGGCATATCCCGTAAGGGGGAGATGAAGCCGCTTGCCGACTGCATCATGCCGGAGACCGTGATATTCACAAATATCGGCGACGCTCATTCCGACGGATTTGAGTCGATGGAGGAGAAGGCACAGGAGAAGGCTATCCTCGCGGAGAGGGAATGTGTGAAGAATATCATCTACAATGCCGATTCGAAGCTACTCAATGATGCAATCGCTCCCGTGGCAAAAGGGAAAAACGTCATAGGATGGTCACGCTCTGACCGTAATGCACCATTATTTATCGAAGTCGGCGCATTTACTTCCAACGCATTGAATGAACTGAAATATACGTATAATGGGGAAACTCATTCGCTACGCGCTCCTATAAGCAATGAGACAGATGTGGAGAATGTCGCCGGAGCCCTTGCTTTCATGCTGCTGTGCGGAGTGGACCACGACACAATCTCTCAGCGTTTCGCACTTCTGCATAAAATCGGTACAAGGCTCAACGTCAGCGAGGGGGTCAACGATTGTTCGCTCATTCTTGATTCCTACACCAGCGACTTCTCATCGCTCATGCCGGCAATCAATTTCATGATGCGCCGCAAGATGCCGTCGCAGAATCCTGTGCTTATCATGAGCGACATCCGCCATGAGACAGCTCCCGGCAAAGACCTCTACAAGACAATCGCCGATGCGGTGGTGGATTCCGGAATATCCCGCTTCATCGGAGTCGGGAAGGAGATGTGCCGCCATTCATCGATGTTTCCCGAAGGTTCACTCTTTTTTGAAGACACTGCCAAGTTGCTGGAATCTATGTCGCCATCCGATTTTATCAATGAGATTATTCTTCTGAAGGGTGCCCCGGAATTTGAGTTCAACCGTATCAACGAACTTCTGGAGGCGAGGAAGCATGAGACAGTGCTTGAAGTAAATCTTGACTCCATCGTCAGAAACTATAATTATTTCCGGAGTCATCTTCCTGCCGGAACGGGAATCGTAGCTATGGTTAAGGCTTCCGGATATGGCGCAGGAAGCTATGAGATAGCAAAGACCATGCAGGACTGCGGTGCGGCTTATCTTGCCGTAGCAGTGCTTGATGAAGGTATTGACCTTAGGAGAAACGGAATCACGATGCCTATTATGGTGATGAATCCGAAGGTGGTCAACTATCGGTCGATGTTTGCGAATCATCTTGAACCGGAGATATACAGCTTCGAGATGCTCAATGATGTGATTCGTGAGGCTAAGAAGAATGGGATAAAGGATTACCCGATACACCTGAAACTGGAAACCGGAATGCACCGCACGGGCTTTATATCGGAAGAGCTTGATGAAGTGATACGTATCATCCTGTCGCAAGATTCAGTCAGATTGTCGTCGATGTTCTCTCATCTCGCCACGTCTGACTGTGTGGATATGGATGACTACACTCTGTTGCAGCTTGACCGGTTCAGGAAGATGACCGACCATATTCTGGAGAAAATGCCATATTACGTGAAACGCCATGTGCTTAACAGTGCGGGGATATTGCGATTCCCGGAGCATCATTACGACATGGCGCGTCTTGGCATTGGATTGTATGGGGCAAACACGTTGCCGGAGAGTATTGAGAAACCGCTCGACGTGGTGTCAACGTTAAGGACCGTAATCACGGCTATCCGCGAACTGGAAGCAGGAGAGACTATCGGCTACGGACGGAAAGGCGTGCTCACACGGAAGTCACGTATAGCCACTATCCCTATCGGGTATGCCGACGGTATGAACCGACATTTTGGGAGAGGCAACATCTGCGTAAAGATTAATGGTCAGGATGCTCCTACAATAGGTAATATCTGTATGGATGCCTGCATGATTGACGTGACGGGCATTGACTGCAAAGTGGGTGATGCGGTGGAGATTTTCGGTCCGAACGCATCTGTGCAACGTCTTGCCGACTTGCTCGACACAATCCCATACGAGATTCTGACTTCTGTATCACCACGCGTGAAACGCATATACTACAGAGAATAAGTAAAGTTTATGGTTTATAGGTTATGGTTTAGGATTCACAGAAATCTTCGAATCTTTTCATTGTGCAAAATTTAAATGACCATAATCTATAAACCATAAACTATAAACCACAAACCACTGAAGCGCTGCTTGCAAAACTTCAGTGGTTTATTTTATTCAGGTTTTGAGGAGAGGGCTTCAAGACATTTCTTCACCTCCTGATCTGTGGTGAAAAGTTTCTCCTTGCAGTATTTCAGAAGTTCGAGTGCACGCGAAGTGTAGCCGGCAAGATTGTCGATGTCGCAATCATCACGCTGCATCTTCGCCACTATATTTTCAAGTTCGGCAATTGCGTTGCCGTAGGATAGCTGGTCATTCATATCTCAAATTTTTATGTAGTATTGAAATTGTCTTAACCTTTTCGTCTAAACCACTTCCGACTCCACCTCTCCGTGATACAATCGGGTAGTGATCCGTTCACCTTTTTTCAGGGATGACGCATCCGTCACAGCCTTACCATTGACACGAGTGATGGAATATCCGCGTTTCAGCGTATTGTCGGGACTTAATGCACCTATCATCCCTGCAAGACTGTCAAGACGCGCCACGTTACGTTTCATCGCCGTATCTGCTGCCGTAATCAATCTTCCTGTCAACTCGTCAAGACGTTCTGACGCACGCTGGCTTCCACGCGATGCCAATGCCGACAGCAATCTGCCTGTCATATCCAATTTCGCCCCTGCCTGAGAGATTCGGGAAGAGACTAACACAGGGATACGGGAAATCTCACGTTCGAGTAATGAGCGTGCCGATGAGAGACGCACATCCACAAGTGCCGGAATCAACGCCTCGCAATTCGTGAGGCGCCTCATCTCTCCCGAGAGCCGATCGGTAGTGTATCTCGACACGAAATCCACCAGAGAGAGTGCCCGTTCGTAGGAGGCGCGCACAGAATCAACGAAAAACGCTGCCACTGCTGTAGGTGTCTTCTGACGGGTATGGGCGATCTCGTCAAGCACCGTGCGGTCGCGCTCATGACCGATACCTACGACAACGGGGATAGGGAATGTGGCGACTGCCCTCGCAAGTTCGTAATCATCGAAACCATTCAGGTCGGTGGTGGCTCCACCTCCTCGCAGGATTGCGACACAATCCCACTTGTCAAGATTCTGAGCTACCTTATACAACGCCTCCCTTACGGATAATGACGTGCGGTCGCCCTGCATCACTGCCGGGAACAATACGGGATAGAATACGAAACCTTCCGGATTCGCCACAAGATGATTCATGAAATCTCCATATCCGGCGGCTCCGGCTGCGGAAATCACAGCAATACGCTGCGGTGCCTCCGGCATCCTACGCATCTTATTCTGACCGAGCACCCCTTCCCTATTCAATCTGTCGAGAATCTCCCTGCGTAAGCGTTCCATGTCGCCGAGGGTATAGTTCGGGTCAATGTCGTTGACCGAGAATGAGAGACCATAGACGGCATGATGATTTGCCGACCCGTTAAGCATCACTTTCAATCCGGTCATTATGTCGCGCCCGGTGGCTGCATAAAATTTCTGACGAATCATGCTGAATGTAGACTGCCATATCGTGGCACGCATCTTCGCCACAGTCTGACCCGACTGATTCTTCTCCACAAGCTCCATGTAGCAATGTCCGCCACTGACTCGCACGTCGCTCAGTTCTGCCACTACCCATGCCCGTTGGAGCAGAGGATTGCGGCGCACGGCGTCGCCGATAGCCATCGTGAATTGCGTCAGCGTCATCGCAGCCGGAGCCATCCCAAACAATCCCTGATCGCCCATTGCCATCATTCCTCCTCTTTGAGACTGCCAATCTCCTTCAATGCGCCGGTAGAGGGGTCAAACACCGCATACGACGGTGATTTCTTATCGCTGAAGAGCTGGGGATCAAGACCGAACACAACTCCGAATTGAGCTATCTCCACCTCCTTGCTCCAAAGGGTCTTCCCTTGGAAACTTACTGTTATGTCTGCTGCGCCCGGCACACAGTATGCCACCGCATCTTTCGGCAATTTCTTCTCAACACCCTTGGCATCCACGGGAAGAGCACCCTCATTGGTAATCTCCACCGTGATATAGACCGGTTCTCCGGAATAGTCGTCGGCATTGACGAAGCCGTTAAAATTGCTGAGACGGAAAAGAGTGGTCTTCTCATTCTCTGCCGGAACAAACGTGAAGTTACGCACCACAGTCTCTCGCGTGACGTTTCCAAGGAATGCAGCCGTTATGGCAGCCTCCTGATGCGTCAGCGAGTTGAGCATGAGTTCAAGCTGCTTACCATCTGTCGGCATCGTCTCGGCAGTGCCCCTCGTGAGTGCTATCTTCGACTCCCTTATCTCCATAAGGTTCTCAGCAAGCATCTGGGCCTGTTTTGCAGAAGACTGCGAAGCGATGAAATCCTCATCGACATATTGAAGATACTCATTGTCGCCGACCTTGTCGGCATCTGCCTTTGCTGCCGGCACAATCTCGGCAGCAGGGATCACAGGTGCCTTGTTGATGGAAAGGAGCATACCGTCGGAATCCACTCCTATATAAGTAGTTGCACCCGGCTTCAGCTGCATTAGATATTTGGCATCAGGGTCAGGCATACCGTATGGACGCACCTTGACGCTGCTGATAGTCCACACCTCGGCATCATCCTTCACCACTTTGTCAGTGCCGACATACTTCTTTGCATACTGATAATACGGACCTGCCTTCCTCGTCTCCTTCACAGCCGTCACCTCCACGTCAAGAGCCGTCACCGGAAGCGTGTAGACCAATCCGTATTCATTATGTTTCTCTGCTGTCAGGAGCTTTGTCTGCTGGGCAGCCACAGGCATGGCGGATGCAACAAGCATCACGCCACAAAAAAATTCTTTAAATTTCATTTTCATATTTTCAGAAGAGGGGGGATTCCCTGTTGATTATGGCGCGAATAGCACGACCGCAGTAATTGGCAATATCTGAAGAGACAAGACCATATTCGCCAATCTCCTTCACAGCCATATCTCCGGCAAGACCATGGATATAGACTCCGAGCGTGGCGGCATGTTCCGGACGGTATCCTTGGGCAAGGAACGCCGCAATAACCCCGGTCAGCACGTCGCCGGATCCGGCGGTCGCCATACCCGGATTGCCGGTAGAATTAAAATAGACCCTGCCTGTAGGACGCACTGTAGCCGTGTAGTGACCCTTCAGCACGATTATGATATTATGATACTTCGCCATCTCTATGGCTTTCTTCAGACGATCCTCTGAATTGTTATGCTCCCCAAAAAGACGGTCAAACTCCCCGATATGAGGGGTGATGATAGTATACGACGGCAGATTGGTGAGCAATTGCGGACGACGCGCTATGCAGTTAAGGGCATCCGCATCAAGCACCAGTGGCGACTTTGTAGTCTTCAAAAGTTCTTCAAGAGCATCCACAGTCCTGTCGTTGGTGCCGATACCGGGTCCTGCCACAACAGCCTGGTGAGTGTGATGCACTCCCATATCCGTTATGTAATTCTCATTTCTGTCGGGTTCGAACATCGCCTCCGGCACGGCAGTCTGTACTACGGGCATACCTATACGCGCACTGTGGACGGTTACAAGTCCGGCACCGCTCCTAAGACAAGCCCTCGCCGACAACACTGCGGCTCCCATCATGCCGATGCTTCCCGAAAACAGTAGAACCGAACCATAGTCGCGCTTACCGGTAAAAAGTTTTCGCGGCTTAAGCAGAGGACGCACGTTCTTCGCTTCCACAAGGAGATAGTTTGTCGGTATCTCCTTCATCATGCTGTCGTCAAGATCTATGTCGAGAAGCTTCCATTCACCAAGCACATCGCTGTTCTCACTGAAGAAAAACGACAGTTTTGGGGTCTGGAAAGAGAGTGTAAGATCGGCATGAACCACGTCTCGGCGGTTGACATCGGCATTCCATTCCCCGAAAAGTCCTGACGGGAGATCGATCGAGACCACGTATGCCCCGGAATCATTTATATATCGGGCAAGCATCATGAAGCCCCCCTGCAATTGCTTGTTGAGACCACATCCAAACATGCCGTCGACCACCACGTCGTTCTCGCTCAGATAAGGAGGCTGGAAATCACGTTTCACTTCCGTGAAATCGATACCATCCATAGTGATCAGTTTCTTACGTTCCTCCTCGCAGTCATGACTCAGTTTTCCTATGACATTGAAAAGGAATACCTCCACCTTCTTGTAACCCTGTTCGTAAAGGATCCTGGCCACGGCAAGCGCATCGCCTCCGTTGTTGCCCGGTCCGGCTATCACCACTATCCTTTGCGTAGGGAAGAAGCGCGTGATTATTTCACATGCCACAGCATTCGCCGCACGCTCCATCAGCTGCAGGGAGTCTATATTCTGAGCCTCGCATGTGGCGTTATCTATTTCTTTTATGGTGTGAGATTCAAAAATTTTCATAGCGTTGATCAAAGGGAAACTTTTACCCGCCAACAGATACATTCATACTTGAAATCGAATAGGAAGAATCCTGACGGGACAACCTTCCCAACGAAATGCAAAATTAACGTTATCTGATGAAATCTGCAAATCATTTCACATCTATTTTAACATATTGACTAAAGCAGCTCTTCACAAACCACTCCCTCGCTGTCAAAAATTGCATCTGTCATCTTTTTTGACTAACTTTGCACGCAGTAATGTAGTCTAAACTTCATAATCTCAAAAAACAAAAATAATAATCTGAAAAAGTAATGAGAATTTTACTGACCGGTGTGGCAGGCTTCATAGGTTCGGCAGTAGTCCGGAGGCTTCTTGAAGAGGGGCATCACGTGACGGGCGTGGACAGTCTAAACGACTATTATGATCCGAAATTGAAATTGGCTCGTCTGCACAATCTCGGGATTAATACCGACAACGTAAATTCAGGTAAACATATTGTCAGCAGTTCTTATGCCTCGTTCTCTTTCGTAAATATAAATCTTAAGGACGATGCAAAAACCTCAGATTTATTTGAGACCGGAAGATTCGAAATAGTGATTCATCTGGCAGGACAGCCTGGAGTGAGATACTCCATAGATAATCCCCGTTCATACATCGTCAACAATGTCGACGCATTCATCAACGTGCTTGAAGGATGCCGCCACAATGGAGTGAAGCATCTTGTGTATGCCTCTTCATCAAGTGTGTACGGACTGAATGAAAAGGTGCCTTTCTCGGAAAAGGATGGCATTGCCCATCCCATGAGCCTCTATGCGGCTACGAAAAAGAGCAATGAGCTTATGGCTCACGCCTATTCCAGCCTTTACAATCTACCTGTCACAGGCCTGCGATTCTTCACCGTATATGGACCATGGGGAAGGCCCGATATGTCGCCGTTCCTTTTCATAGACGCTATACTCCATCATCGCCCCATAAAGGTGTTCAACAACGGCGATATGCTGCGCGACTTCACATATATCGACGACATTGTGGAGAGCGTCGTGAGAATCTCAAGAATAATCCCGAACGGCAATCCCGATTGGGATGCCAAGGATCCGAATCCGGCATCTTCAGTCGCACCATACCGCATATACAATGTCGGGAATCAGCATCCGATCCGTCTCATCGACTACATCTCCTGCATAGAACGCGCCGTAGGTTTTGAGGCGGAGAAGATACTCCTGCCTATGCAGCCGGGCGACGTCTATCAGACAAACGCCGACTCCTCAGCCCTTGCCGAAGCCACAGGGTTCCTCCCAGCCACCCCTCTTGAAATCGGCATACAGAAGACAGTGGAATGGTTTAGAGAATATTATAAGATATGACTCCTCAGAGCCCCGCGTCATTGAAAAGCATATTGATACAAAGATATATCAGATGATTTCTCTAAAGATTCAAACTTTTTATCAATTATTTACGCTTATCATTTTGTCGGGAGCATCTTTTTTTGTATTTTTGCAACAAATTGTGCTACGCACACAAACGTTTAGACATTTATCATGGTAGATTACAAGAAACTTGGCCTTGTCAACACAAAAGAGATGTTTGCCAAGGCAGTGCATGGCGGTTATGCCATCCCCGCGTTCAACTTCAACAACATGGAGCAGCTCCAGGCTATCATCAAGGCTGCAGCTGAGACTAAATCTCCGGTAATCCTTCAGGTATCAAAAGGCGCACGCAACTACGCTAACGGTACTCTTCTCCGCTACATGGCACAGGGTGCCGTTGAATATGCCAAGTCTCTCGGCTGGGAGCATCCCCAGATCGTTCTTCACCTCGACCACGGTGACACTTTCGAGACTTGCAAGGACTGCATCGACAACGGTTTCTCTTCCGTAATGATCGACGGTAGCCACCTCCCCTATGAGGAGAACGTTGCCCTCACTAAGAAAGTGGTTGACTACGCTCATCAGTTCGACGTGACTGTAGAGGGTGAGCTCGGCGTACTCGCAGGCGTTGAGGACGAGGTTAGCTCCGACCACCACACCTACACTGACCCTGCTGAGGTAATCGACTTCGTTACCCGCACAGGTTGCGATAGCCTCGCTATCTCTATCGGCACTTCTCACGGTGCTTACAAGTTCACTCCTGCACAGTGCACCCGCGATGAGAAGACAGGTCTTCTCGTTCCCCCTCCATTGGCATTCGACGTGCTTGAGGCTGTAGAGGAGAAACTCCCCGACTTCCCCATCGTGCTCCACGGCTCTTCTTCCGTTCCTCAGGAATACGTGAAGATCATAGACGAGAACGGTGGCAAATTGCCCGATGCAATCGGCATCCCTGAGGAGCAGCTCCGCAAGGCTGCAGCTATGGACGTTTGCAAGATCAATATTGACTCCGACAGCCGTCTTGCAATGACTGCTGCTGTGCGTAAAGTCCTCGCTGAGAAACCCGCTGAGTTCGACCCCCGTAAATACCTCGGTCCGGCTCGCGACGAGATGGAGAAACTCTACAAGCACAAAATCATCAACGTGCTCGGTTCTGACGGCAAAGCTGAGTAATCCTTGATGCATAATCAGTCAGCAATGATACGAAATAAAGGGAATCAGGTCAAACCTGGTTCCCTTTTTCATACATCATGCACATGATAATGTGACATCATGCACACGGTAATGTGATATGTTACAGTGCACACTGGGTGCGCATAAGTTGTTCATAAATGTTAAGGTGCGTCGCCGCCACCTTATTCACGTCATAGTCGAGTTCAGCCATACGGCGTGACTCCTCGCCCATCTTTCGCATGAGCTGAGGATTAGTGATCAGACTACGCAATGCCTCTGCTATCCTCTCCGGAGAATGAGTAGGGACTATAAAACCGTTGACTCCATCTTCCACCGTGTCGCGACAACCTACAGAATCTGTGGTGACAATCGGACGTCCTACGGCAGATGCCTCTATCAGTGACTTTGGCACACCCTCACGGTAGTAGCTCGGGAAGCACATTATGGATGACTTCCGGAGCAGGTCGGAAATGTCACAACGATGTCCAAGCCATTTTATATATTTACCGTCAATCATCCCATTAATCTCCTCCTCCTTCATTGCCGATGGATTACTTGACAATCCTCCACATAACCAGAATTCAACTTTCCCCTCAAATTCTCCACGCAGAAGTTCTGCCGCAGCCACAAGATCCGGCACACCCTTCTCACGAAGCATCCTTGCCGTGAATATCACCACCAATGGCGTCTCTAACGGCACCTCGGAAAAATTATATTCCGAAAGATCCACTCCTGAACCCTTTATGAAGCATATCTTACTCTTGTCAACTATCCCACTCTCAAGAAACAACCGCTCGTCATCATGATTCTGAAAGATAACTGATATATTGCGTTTCTTCATGGAGAATTTAAGAAACTTCTGTATGACCTTTGCAACTTTCCCGATATTATCTTCCCCAAACAGAGTGCCCAATCCACTGACAGCATACACCACACCCCTGGTCTTGGTGAGCCGAGATGCCAGACCACCCCACAGCATATTCTTAAGACCGACATGATGAATTATGGCATCCGGATGCTTCCGATACAGTTTATATAGGAATATCAGCGTCTTCAATTCATCACCAATCTTCATTCCTGTAGGATTGATCGGAAGTTCGATATAGTTGAAACCCATCTTCTCAATCTCTCCGCGCTGACCCGTATCCTTAGTGACTAACGTCACACTCCATCCGTTACGTGCCGCAACCTCCGCTATCCGAGTGCGATGAGACAAGAAGAAGCGATCTTCATTTATAACCAGCAAAAGTTCCTTCATTTCAATTAAAGGGAGATTGTATCAGTTGTTCTTGCTATTATTATCACTTAATAAGATACGTTATATTTTGCCTTTTATTGTCCGATGCAATTATATATGTCAGTTTTAGCAATCACAAAAATATACTTGTAACCGACGCTTTAGATCCCGTTTCATAAAAAATGGAGGCTTAGTGATTGTTCCAACCTTAATCCCGGTATCGGAATAGCCTACAAAATAATTCCTATCTATGATGCGTTTTTAATTTAAGTTGTCTAAATATTTCGTGGTTCAAATCAGACAATATAAAATTATTATGCGTTTCAGAACAGCTATAATATGGAATGTCGTGTCCCAGTTTGGACAGTCAGGAATCACATTCCTATCAACTATAATTTTGGCGAGATTGCTGACGCCTGCCGACTTTGGAATAATCGGCATAGTGACAATATTCATTGCCTTTTCTCAGATGATGGTCGACTCCGAGATGGGCGGGGCTCTATTACGCAAGAAAGAGGTATCCCGCACTGATTATTCCACCCTGTTCTACTATAATCTTGCAGTGAGTTTTCTCCTTTATGGGATTCTATATTTCTCCTCCCCACTACTGGCAGACTTTTATGATCGCCCACAGCTTACAGATGTCGTGCGTGTAATCAGTCTGACAATAATAATACATGCATTCCGCGTGGTGCAAAGAATAATGATTTTCCGCGACCTGAAATTCAAGATATATGCAGTCATAAATGTAATTTCCGGCATCATATCTCTTGCCGTGGCTATATGGATGGCTCATAAAGGATACGGCTATTGGTCGCTCGTATGGCAACAGATTGTTCTCGCATTGTGCCATGTGGTATTTCTGGAAATCTATAACCGATTTATTCCGTCTCTCACTTTTTCAAAAGAATCATTCCGCTATCAATTCTCTTTCGGTATAAGTCTCTTTGGGTCAGATACAGTCAGAACATTGGCAAACAACATATCTACAAATATAATCGCAAAAATCACCACGTTGCAATTCACCGGATATTATACGCAGGTATCACGAATCACGAATTTCTGCCAAAGCACCTGCACATCCCTCATGGATCAAAGTATATTTCCCATGCTTGCAAAGTTTGAGGACGTGACGAAAATACGTGCAACATACCACAAGATGCTCCGCCTGCTGATTTTAGCCCTCGTCGGAGTCTCCGCCATATTCATAATATTCTCCAATCAGATAATTTCAATTACACTTGGTGAAAAATGGTTGGCTGCAACCGGAATATTCCAAGTATTATCGCTCACAATCTGCCCGGCATCTATCCAAGTGCTTTGCCGCAACATACTGAAGACCTTGGGCACCACAAAAAAGATCCTATATCTTGAAACCATAAAATCAGTCATTGTGATTGCACTTCTCCTCGCGGCATCACTGCTTGGAATGAACGCCGTAATCTGGTCGCTTGTAATATCGCAGACTGCAGCATGTATAATCTGGTTGGTTTCAACAGAAAATTTATTAAAATCACATCTAAATAGACCTATTCAAGACAAATAATGGAATACCTAGTACCGTTTATATTAGCTACATTAGGCATAATTTTTAATAAAAAAATGCCTCCTGCAAAACAAAAGACACTGATGGTTATAATATTAGTATATATTATAATTTTATTAGGAATGCGTTATCGAGTTGGTTTTGATACCATAGGATATATGAAAACATATACCAAGGCTCGTTCTCTTGATAAATTCTGGACTGTAAAGATTTTTTTAGAACGACATGAGCCCGGTTATCTTTTTATATGTGCAATATGCAAATCTTTCACTAAAGAATTCTGGCCAGTACAAGTAATAATGGCCACGATTACAAACGGCTGTATTTTCATATTCCTATATCGATACTGTAGAAATGTATTTGTCGGAATAATGTTTTATCTTATTCTCCAATGGCTATACTTTTCCGTTGAGGTTATGAGAGAAAGTGCTGCAATCAGTATATTCCTGCTAAATTATAGAAATTTTGAAAATAAAAAGTGGTTAAAATTCTATCTTATTTCATTTCTTTCGATATCTTTACATTATTCTGCAATAATAATATGGTTTCTACCTCTTGTTAAAATTATAAAGCCTAATCTCTCATTAATAATAATATGTATCCTTTTTTTAACAATTACTCCTCTAATTGAAAAGTTAGGGGACATTATCTCCATCCCGTCTGTTACGAGAAGAATTGAACAATACACTTCCACCAACTATAATCTAAACTGGAGAATCGCTCACCTTATAAGATATGCTTTACCGGCTATCGCTGTTTTCGCAGCATTTAGGATTTCAAAATTAAAAACAGATTTCCAACAGATGATTCTTCTTCATATACTCTTGAGCATAGGCACATTCTCCATACCTATAATATTCTCCAGAATATCCAATTACACTACAATGTTCGTCACTGTAGCAATCGCAAATTTCATATGTCTACGCCAAGTTAAAGAATGGATCAGGGTAGGACTTATCTGCTTTACATTGGCAACTCAATCTTTTTATTATTACCAAATGTATCATGGATGGCTTCCATATGTCTCAATCTTCAATCCCAAGCAAATCACTGAACGAGAACGAATATGGAGATCATTATTTTCTGGGAAATAAAATGACAAAAAATTTTTCAATTCCTCAAAAATTGGGATCAAGACTCGAAATTTTCTTTATCAACTTAACCGGCACTCCTCCATAGATAGAGTGACCAGCCAAAGATCCACGAGCAACCGCACCTGCTGCGATCACTGTCCGACTTTCAATTTTACACGGACCTATTATTCTCACTCCACATCCTATCCATACATCTGATCCTATTTCAATAGGAGTCATTATCAATGGATTATATTTAATAGGTTCTTCTTTATTTTCCCAACTATGTCCAAAAGAAATGATTGAGCAATGATTTGCAATTGAAACGTTGTCATTTATATCAACTCCTCCTATTGCATCAATATAGCAATACGGATGAATGCTCACATTGCTACCTATTGACAGATTTTCTGGATGTCTAATAATACAGTATGGAAATATTGCAACATTTTCCCCACATGTTTTTATCATATTTTTCAAACAGACATACCTGAATCCCAACCCGACAAATCCTGACATATTACATGTCAAGCCATATATAAATTTCAACACAGACTTTGGTAAAATTCCAAATATCTTCCCTATTACATTAGTTAAGTATTGATAATGTCCTCGTTTGCCCATAATTTTATTTAAAATTAATTAAAGTCTTGACGAATCTTATCATAAAAAATATTCCTACGTTTATCCAATAATTCGCACTCAAATTTCTTTGCCTCTTCAAAATTACGTTCTGCCTCCTTAAGCATGATTTTCTTATCTCTCATTGTCAAAAGCCGGTCAACTATATCATCAACTGACTTTCGAGACACAATAAAATCATTATTCAACAATTCAGGTATTGCTCCTGTCCTTGCTCCGATACATGGAAGAGCCCTACTCATTGCCTCAACCACACTACGAGGCAAACCTTCCTGAAGCGATGGATGCACATATATATCCACATCATCAAGAATATTGAATACCTCTTCATGCGACATTTTACCAACAAAATGAATCTGATCTATCACACCCAGCTTCTCTGCCTCTTTTCGTAAGGCACTATCATCACCTCCACCGATAAGAAAATAATGATAGTTATTGTATCCCATATCTTTAAGTTTTCTCAATGCTCGAATAACAAAACGCTGTCCCTTATATCGAATATTTAGCATTGCCACTGTTGCTATCCTTATAATTCCATTATCAGACAAAATATTAATTTTCCTCTTACGTTGCTCCAATACATTGTCATCACATTTTTCAAGCACGACATCAGATAATCCTATGCTGATTCCATTTGTGGGATAACGTTTTTGTAGAAATTTATTTGTGACATATAATGCATAATCAGACCTACTCAACACTCGTCTATTCATAAGATAACGATATGGGGCGGCTATCTTACGTTTCCAATCCTGATTCCACAGCCCATCCCACGGACACGCAACCATTAGGGCAAAATATTTTTTCCGAGCTTTATGAGCAAGGTGTGCCGCAAATTCCGCATTAAGCGATGGCACATAGCCTATAACCAAATCCACCTTTGAAATAGCCTCCTTCAATGTGCTAATGACATTTGATGACGGCCATACAAAGGACTTATTAATATAGCAGATATTATCATGGATTATATAATCATTTAGGCAATCATTAAAAACCTGAATACAATTACCATTCTCTTTCGGTTTTTGAAGACACAAATGCAACTCTCCAATAACACATAGACGCTTAATAATGTTTGTAAAGTTTGTAGATCCAAGAATCTTCTCACCCTCCATCAATAGCGTTTGATCTGTCACAACCAATATCTTCATACCATCTGTCCTTTAATGATTATTATTTCTATAATTGTCCAAATAAAATTCTAAGTCGTAGCCAAAAATCATTTGAAGCCTTTCCTGATGTATAATTATGATTCATCATCAGCCTAAGACGGCTTGCAAATGATTTTCGGTAATATGCCACACGTCCAACTTTGAGTCGAACATCTTCTGACATAAATTCCGAATATATTCGCAATAATTCTCTTGCTTGTATCTCCCGTTCATGTTTTATATCTGGAAACAATAACTTTCTGACACGTCGTTTCCATATATCGAACTTACTTTTCTTAGCTCCTATCTGATTTGTATTATGTTGTCTATACAAAATATAACTATTATGATCCACAATAGCCTCCCCCATCAACACAGCCAACTGATATATCCAAAAATCATGTGGTGGCGGACCCGCCGGTTCTCCGGATGCCATCAACATCATAAGACGCGGAGAAGTCACTATCGTACATCCTATTGCCAGATTACGAATCAAACTATTCTCCACTGTAGGCTTCATCACCTCTCGCGTCCTGACACATCCTTGATTTACCCCATCCTTATAGTAATACTGATTGGAGCAATAAAGCTTTATTTCATTCTTAATCTCAGAAAGGGATTCTGTCGCCCTCTTCAATTTTTCCGGAAGCCATATATCATCTTGGTCGGAAAAGGCATAATAATCATATTTACATGACAATTTAGACGTCCTTCGCACAAGTTCCATAAATGAACGTTTCCAACCAACGTTAATGCCCCTATCCACATATATTTTTCCAGGATAGCATTTCTCGTAGTCTGACAATATATCAATAGTGTTGTCGGCAGATCCATCATCCCTGACATAGATAGTGACATTCACATATTTCTGTCGGAATATGGAATCAAGCTGCTCTCTCAGATACAATTCGCCATTATAAGTGCTCATGAGCACAGCTACCGAACTACACTTCCCTTCTTCCATTATACAATGCAATTATCTGAATCAGGTCAATGAAATTTCCCTCCATTGGATACCACTTCACGAAGATTATCGAGCACACTATTCTTCGTAGGCTTCAATGCAATCATCCTTTGGGTGGCATCAAGACGATGAAGGTCGCTACCTGTCAGGTCTGCCATCCCTTTTGACAACAACCATTCACATTTCTTACGTGCAGTATCGCCATAGCCTCCAACCAAAGATGCGAAATTTATCTGAAACAACACTCCAAGTTCTTTCAAACGGATATAGTCACCCTCATCCATATAGCGGTAACGCTCCGGATGAGCAAGCACCGGGAAGTAACCGGCACTCTTGACCTTATCAAGAAGTTCATCCATTCCGATCGGGGGAGTATAGTAAGACGTCTCAACAAGAAGATGCCTGCCATCCTCTCCTATCGGCAAAAAATCACCAGCTTCCAGACGCTCTTCAAAAAGTGTGTCAAGCATATTCTCTGCGGCAAGATGCAACTCGACCTTACCATTCCACTCTTTCTTAAGTTCCTCAAAGCGTGCTCTTAATTCTGCTGTGGTATTGGGATAGTCCTCCATTATGTGAGGAGTGAGCCACACATGCCTTATTCCCAAATCCTCATAGAAACGCAACACTTCAAGCGAATCGCTCATCCTCTTTATGCCATCGTCCACTCCCGGCAATATATGGGAATGCCAATCGATGAATCCGTCAAACATTCCGGATTCCTTTATTGATTTCACTGTCTTAAATGGCCACATCTTTTTTATGTATGAAGGTATAAAGGATGAAGTATGATGGATTAAATGGTTATTCTTATATTAACTTACTGATAACTTTGATAGTTACCGTATGTGTAATAGCGGCTATGTACCGCCTCTGTTCCATTCAGAATAAGGCTCATATTCTTGAATTTCTTATTCTCATAGAACTCATTAAGTTCCGTTAATGCCTCTCGTTCAAGCAGACCGGCACGCACCACAAACAGTGTGCGGTCGGCATATTGACCAACAATCTGAGTATCGACGACAATGTTGACAGGCGGACAGTCAAGCAGCACGTAGTCATACTCTCCTCTGACCTCATTCAACAGGTCAGTCAATCTGCCGTTTTCAAGAAGTTCCGCAGGATTAGGCGGCATCTTTCCTACCGGAAGGATCGACAGCAATTCATTATCCTGCACCTTGACGATAAGACTCCGCCAATTATCATTATTTCCAGTCAGATAATCCGTGATTCCCTTATGAGGCATGCCGACAAACATTGAGGAGGAACCATGACGGAGATCACAATCAATCAGAAGCACCCTCTTCTTCTTTAGGGCAAAACTGAGTCCCAAATTATATGATATGAATGACTTTCCACTACCCGGATTGAACGACGTGAGCATGATTATCTGAGAACCATCACCCTTGCCCGACATGAAATCGATATTGCTGCGAATTACGCGGAAAGCCTCGTTGACCACATCACGCTTACCCTCCTCAACGACTGCAAGTGGAGGTTTCTCATCCTCAAGTTTCTTATTCTTCTTGACCACAACCTTAAATTTCTTACGCTTGCCGACAAACGGTATCTCTCCGGCGAACGGAATCTTTACACCATCAAGATCTTTCTTACTTCTGACTTTCGTATTGCCGGTTTCAAGCATATATATCGTTATCAACGGTAATGCAAGACCAAGTAGGAATGTCACTGCAAGAATAAGTTTCTTCTTTGGAGATACAGGTTTAAGAGAACCCATCGGAGGTGTTATCACGCGTGTATTTTCAGCCGTAAACTTCTGGCTAAGTTCATTCTCCTCACGCTTCTGGAGAAGGAACAGATACAGACCTTCCTTCACCTTCTGCTGGCGTGTGTCAGACAACAACGGCAATGCCTTCTCTGAAGTCCCGGCGATCTTGCCTGTTGTCTTAATCTTCTCTTCACGGAAACTACGCAGACGGGTCTTCAGTCCGGCGATACGGTTTGACATACTGCGAGTGATTGACTCTCGGAGTCCGTTCAGCTGAGAGTCATAATCCTCGACAAGAGGATTACGTTCCGACGAATTGCTTACAAGATTATTACGAGCCAACAGAATCGTATTATAAGTGGCGATATCTTTCTCTATCGAAGGATTATCAAGACCTGTATTAGCTGGTATGATATTAAATTTATTGGCACTGTCATCCAGGAAATCCTTCATATAGGTAGTAATCGAAAGTTGATTTTCAATATTCAATATCGACTGTTCAAGATTCGATTCTTTCTCCATGGATGCCTGAGCCGAAGCTATAAGGTCAGGGCTTCCTGTGGTTGTCTGATATTTTGCAATATTGCTGTCCACATCTCCGAGTTCCTGTTGTATCAGACGAAGACGCTCGTCGATAAATGCAGATGTAGCGACTGCCATCTTATTTTTATCTTCAATCCAATTCTCATTGTAGACAAGAAGCACTGTATTCAGAATATCTTCAGCTCTCTGCACACTGACATCCCTTATTGTAAGACCAATTATTTCTGCATCCTGATTAACAAGATCTCCATTAAGCTTCTCCCCATAATTTTCCACAGTGGTCTGCATTGGTTTCTTGACCACTTTCAATTCAATAGATTCAGTTATAGGAAGTCCGTCATATTCCGGATTCGGAGTGACCTTAACTATTCCTATCGGAGTCTTGACAGATTCTTTCCCTTTAGGAAGAGTAGCCTCTCCAGCAAGTTCTATCTTTCCATCGATTGTAAATTTACGAAACTCCCTCATTTTTATATTGCCATCAGCAGAGAGTTCCATTTTGAAAGATGCGCCACCTTGTTCCTCTATACCTTGCATATCTACAATGTAAGGCAACGTGTGTCCGTATAGCGTTACCGGATGGAATCCACCCAGACGGTCATAGTTCATATCAAGATGCAGTCTTCGGGCGACCTCATACATCACTGCCGGAGATTTAAGAGAAATCAACTCATTGTAAACGCTTGTATTACTTGACACAAGTCCAAATGAAGAGAATACACCAGCCATGTCAGGGACTCCAGATCCACCCTCTTGATCTTTTATCAAAACCTCTTCCGTACGCTGATATTCCGGCTGCTGACAAAGTATATAAAGCACACCTGCTCCAACACATATAATCAACGATAACAATATCCATTGCCATCGTGATTTACATGCCTGTATGTAATCCTTAATTGAAAAATCCGAGAATCCGGAGATACCTTCCGGTTTTGTTTTTGTGTTATCCATATCTTGCGCAAATCCGGAAACAAACTCCGGCTTGGTTATGCAATATTGCGGTTATTTATTAAAGCAGAATATTTGTCAGCAAACAAAATCATTTGAACACCAACACTGCCACAGAAGTGAGCAACGATGCCACCGATACCCAGAAACCTGCCGACAATATATTATTTCCGTTGACTGTGGTCTGACGTTTGCGGACGCTATTCGGCTCCACATATATTATGTCTCCTTGTTTTATATAGTAAGCCGGTGAAGACGAGAGACTCTTAAAATTGGTCAAATCTACACGATAAGTGTGGATTCCATCCTTCTCCTCTCTCACAACAATTACATTCTCACGCTGTCCTTGTATCGTAAGGTCCCCGGCAAGTGATAACGCCTCCAGGATGTTCAGACGATCCTTGTTGATATCGTATCTTCCTGTACGATTCACCTCCCCCATCACAGAAAAACCGGTGTTAAGAAATTCCACTGTGACAACAGGATCTTTCACAAGTTCACGTCCTATCAACTCACCTTTGACAAAACCTGCAAGTTCGCTGCGAGACATTCCCTCTACTTTAAGCACACCCAATACAGGGAAATCTATTGTTCCTTCAGATGACACGGTATAGGTGGAGATTCCTTCTCCTGATGGAGTATAGGTACGCAAACTGCTGCCAGTTCCACTTGTACTTGCTTCATATCCAAGCCGATTGGAAGCCACCGTAAGATTAAATAGACTTGACAAGGCTGGATCCTTGGATTTCACCACGATTGAGAGCCTGTCATGAGGCTGCACCTTTATCTCTGTTTGAGAAACAGGAACGACTGTCTCTGTTATATCCTGAAAATATGTAACATTCTTAGGAGTGCTGCAAGACACAGCATTAATGGCAATTACCATCGCCACCGTATATTTCAACAGTGTTTTTCTTTTCATATCCCTAAGATTTTCTCTCTTTAATCAAATAAATGTTGGTTAAGTTTTGCCTCACGTTTACGGATACCTCTTGTCAGAAGCATATTGGCTATGGTCCATACAATCACGTCGAATGCTATGAGTGCTGTAGGATTGACTTCGGAGGAGAGTGCCACATTCACCACAATAAATGCCGCTGCCCATATCATTATGACGATAAGGGCTGTGCGTTGGTTCAGACCCAAAGCAAGCAGTTTATGATGGATATGGCATTTATCGGGAAGGAAAGGATTCCTATGACGGCGCACACGATGGAGATAGACACGCACAACATCGAAACATGGAATGATCAATGGAGAAAGAGCCATGACCATAGGGTTAAACTCATGGGTGAACGTAGCGGAATCTATGTGGAGCATTGCAATCGCACAGAACACCATGATCATGCCCGTGGTCAACGCACCGGTATCGCCCATAAATATCTTCTTCTGCTTCTTGGCATTACCAAACACGTTGTAGTAGAAGAACGGGAGCAGGGTGCCGGCTGCTGCCGATGCAAGCATCGAGTAGACATGCTCGCCGCTTATATAGAACAATATGGCGTAGAACACCAATGCCACCGTGCTCAACCCGGATGCAAGCCCGTCAATACCGTCTATCAGATTGATGGCATTCACCACGTAGACCACTGCAAATATTGTCACGAGACAACCGAACCATGCATAAAGCTCATTAAGCCACAAGAATCCGTAGAAATCGTCAATATACATGCCGGATGCGACAATAAGCAACGCAGATATTATCTGGACTATGAATTTTGCCATATACCGCACCCCGATAAGATCGTCTGCCATGCCTACCAAGAACATCAGCAACACCGCACACACCATAAAATACATCGGGACCGTTGACAACGCCACTTCTGTCCACAATGCAGGATTACCATATTTCAGATTGAATCCTATTATCACTGCAACTGAAAACAATATCGAGGGGAGAAACGCAATGCCACCAAGACGCGGCACCACTCCCTTATGAATCTTTCGCTCATCGATGTCGTCAAACAATTTTTTTCTAAACGCAATCAACAGAATCTGCGGTATTATTATACCGGCAAGCACCAGTGCGATAGCAAACGCAAGAATGTCATTACTTAGCCAATCTATCATAGATAAGAATTATTTTTTAGGAATCCCTTTTTTTATTTGCAAACAATTTTTTGAAGCGGTCTAAACTTCAATGAACAGATTGAGCAGAACCTGAAAACCGACTTGAGTCTAATTTTGTTTTAATATAAAATATCGATTCCACACAATTGTCCTCATGACAACAACGTTATTTTAATGTATTTATTGAATAAGCAGGCGTCAAGTTTCTTCAAATATTTCATTTTGTCTATTCCAGGATTGATTAAGGATTGTTCCCTGACCTATTTTCACGACAGGACTCATGATTGAAATAGCCGATATGACCGGGAACTTCTCTCCTCATTATTAAAACAATATGAGACACAAGACAAACCTACGGATCCTGACTGCCCTTTTTATGCCACTCCTCTTGCAGCTCGGATTTACATTCACTGCGCATGCGGATTCCATCCGAAATGATTCCATCCGTTATCTCGCTGAGACGAGAGCGACGTTTTCCGCCGGAGCAAATACCCCATTCTGGCTTGTGAGCAACTTACAGGGACTCGGGTCGCCCGAAAAAAATAATGGTTTTGTAAGAGCCGCCGTTTTCCGCGACATTGACCGCAGCAAGAGGTTTTCCTGGGGTGCGGCAGTAGACCTTGTCGCATCATGGAGATCCACCGCACCATTCTCAATCCATCAGCTATATGGTGAGGTAAAATACCGGTCTTTAGGCGCAATGCTCGGTAGTAAGGAGATATGGAGCAGTTTTAACAACCCTCGCTTGTCCTCCGGTAACCTGCTTTTCTCCGGAAATGCTTTGCCCGTGCCGCAACTACGTGTCGGCATATTTGATTATGCCGATTTCTGGGGAACAAAAGGCTGGTTCGCTGTAAAGGGATACATCTCATACGGAATGTTCACCGATGGAAGATGGCAGAAATCTTGGGCCGCCGACACGCCCAAATCGAAACGTGCGGAGAACGTTCTGTTCCATTCAAAAGGACTATGGCTGCGTGGCGGTAATCCCTCAAAATTCCCGCTTGTCGGTGAGGTGGGGATAGAGATGGCGACTCAATTCGGAGGGAAAGCCTATAAAAATGGAGAATCCTTGTCACTTGGTAGCAGTCTGAAGCATTGGGTGAGAGCATTTTTCCCTACTTCAACCACACTTGACACATTTCTTGGCGAAACCACAAGTATCGATGGGAATATGGTCGGAGAATACACCATAGCTTTGTCATGGATTCCAAACGCCGATTGGAAAATAAGAGCATATTTCGAGCATTATTTCGAAGACCAGTCGCAGATGACTTTCGAATATGGCTGGAAAGATGGTCTGTGGGGCATCGAGGCTCGGCTGCCCAAGAATCCTTTCGTGACGACATTTGTGTATGAATTTCTTTATTCCAAGGATCAGACAGGCGCAGTGCTGCACAACAGTTCCGACAAGGTGCCGGAGCAAGTCAGCGGACGCGACAACTACTACAATCATTCAATCTATCCGGGTTGGCAACATTGGGGGATGGGAATCGGCAATCCCCTCGCAATCTCCCCACTATACAACCGTAGCCACCTGCTCACATTCATGAACACTCGCATAGTGGCTCATCATTTCGGCATAGCCGGCAAGCCACATCCCGAGGTAGACTACAGACTTCTGCTATCCTTCTCCCGAAACTGGGGTACATATCAGTATCCATCTCCGGAAATATTGGGGAATTTCAACGCAATGCTTGAAGCGACGTGGAAACCCAGTAAATTAAAAGGATGGTATTTCTCCGGTGCAATTGCAGGCGACTCCGGCAAACTTCTCGGTAAAAGTTTTGGCGGCATGATCTCCATAGGGAAAACCGGATTCTTTAAATTATGATATCCAAAACCCAATATGCAAAAATGAAACAGAATCATATAAAAAAATTTTTCTGGAGATATCTCTTCATCAGCATAGCGTTGACTGCATTATCCGCATGCCAGAAAGCCCCGATCAACGGAGACCTTGACGGTCAATGGCAGGTAATGTCGGTAGAACCGGAGCCTGACCGACAACCGTTTGATGTCAACATATACTACTGTTTCTACCTCCACACCTGTCATCTCACATCGTATGGAGAGGGTGTATGGACTACCGGCAATTTCTCTTTTGACGGAGAATCGCTTTCCCTTGATTTCCCTTATCTTGATATGGAAAAACCGTTGGCAAGCGAGAAGCTAAGTCAATTCGGGATATCATCAAATCCCGTCACATTTGACGTGGCTCATCTTGACAATAAGAAAATGATTCTCAAGAATGGCAACACCACCGTCACCCTCCGGAAATTCTAAGCCGGGATGGTCTGCATCCCTCCTCTGACCGTCCCGCACCCGCCCCCTAAAGGGAGAGAACAAGCCACTCTTGACGCACTAAAGTATTTGTTCATCAAGTGATCTGCCGGCAAGGCAGATTCCTCCTCAAGTATAACCTATAAACAATCATCTTAAACCCATGTCTGGATTCACACCGGAAAAAATCGAGAGCGACCGTAGGCTTCTCGAGCTTCTATCGCAAAATTTCGGCAATATTTCAAGTGCTGCCACCGAAATAATAAATCTCGAAGCCATATTAAATCTTCCCAAAGGCACAGAGCATTTCATCGCCGACATACATGGCGAGGCTGACGCTTTCCGTCATATCCTGAAGAATGCATCGGGCAATATAAAGAGGAAAGTCAACGAACTTTTCTCCACAACTATGCGTGAGGACGACATAAGACAACTATGCTCACTCATATATTATCCGGAACGTAAACTCGCACTGATGCGTTCTTCCGAGACTCATATCGAGAATTTCTATAAGATCACTCTACACCTGCTTATAAAGGTGCTCCAAGAGGTCTCGTCAAAATATTCCCGATCAAGGGTAAGGAAGAGTCTGCCGAAAGAATTTGCCTATATTATCGAGGAACTTCTTCATGAGTCGCCATTTGAGGAGAACAAGCAATTATACTACAACCGTATCATCGAGACAATCATATCCACCGGACAAGCGGAGGAGTGCATACGCGCCATATCCAACGTGATACAGCGTCTGAGCATTGATCAGCTGCATCTACTCGGCGATATATATGATCGTGGAGACGGTGCACATATCGTCATGGATACTCTTCTGGAATACAAAGGCTTCGACATACAGTGGGGCAATCATGACGTGCTTTGGATGGGTGCAGCATGTGGCAACGAATGCTGCATAACCAACGTGCTACGTGTGTCGTTACGGTATGGTAACATGGCTACCCTCGAAGACGGATACGGCATCAATCTCGTGCCTCTCGCCACGTTCGCCATGGAGACATACGGAGACGATCCCTGCGACGTGTTCATGCCTAAATCAAGTTCAGATGAAGCGATTTCCGACAAGAACCGTCGTCTGATAGCAAAGATGCACAAGGCAATATCCATCATACAGTTCAAACTCGAAGGTCAGATGATTGTCCGTCATCCGGAATGGAAAATGGACGACCGGCGACTGCTCCATAAAATCGACATGACATCGGGCACGATATCTCTCAACGGAACCTCTTATCCTCTCTCCGACTCAAATTTCCCGACAATTGATCCTGCCGACCCATATAGGCTATCCACAGAGGAGCAACTACTGATGGAGAAGCTGCTACATTCTTTCTCCGTCAGCGACAAGCTGAAACGCCATATCAGTATCTTCTTCTCTCATGGCAGTCTGTTCCAGATATGCAATTCCAACCTTCTTTTCCATGCCTCAATACCACTCAACGAGGATGGAAGTCTGAAAGAGGTGGAGGTCAATGGCAAGCTCTACAGCGGTCCGCAGCTGCTTAAGCAGATAGAGATGCTTCTGCGCTCCGGATATAACACCGACACCCCGGAGCCGGAACGGCGTAATGCTATCGACTACTATCTATACGCATGGTGCGGACCTGACTCCCCACTATTCGACAAATCAAAGATGGCCACTTTCGAACGTTATCTCATAGCAGACAAAGCCACTCATCACGAAGAGAAAGGGCATTATTATCATCTGCGCGGACAAGAGGAGGTATGCGACAATATCCTCGATGCTTTTGAAGTCACCGGGGAACACCGCCACATAATCAACGGGCACGTGCCGGTAAAGGCGGGAGACGGTGAGAATCCTGTAAAAGCCAATGGAAAACTGATGGTGATTGACGGTGGTTTCTCAAAGGCGTATCATGCCACCACCGGCATAGCCGGGTATACTCTCGTATACCATAGCCGTGGCTTTGAGCTTGTGCAGCATGAGCCATTCTCCTCTGCTGATGAGGCTGTGAAGAACGGCACCGACATCATTTCCATAAACCGTCTCGTAGAACTTAACTCTCACCGAGTGAGAGTAAGAGACACTGACCGGGGGAAGGAGCTTACAGGACAGATACAGGAACTGCGGGAACTTCTCTACGCCTACCGCCATGGTTTAATTAAGGAACGGAAATGATGCCATTGAGCATGCACATGATACAATTGATATACTGAGGCTTAAAAACTTCATTGGCATAATAAAAAGAGGAATCAGATAATTTCCGGATTATCTGATTCCTCTTTTTATTTATATTTATTCGGCTTGACAGACGTCATGATTCCGTCGAGGCAAACTCCATTAGATATGCCTTTATGAAGGCATCTATATCGCCATCCATGACTCCATTGACGTCGGAAGTCTGATAATTCGTGCGGTGGTCCTTCACGCGACGGTCATCAAACACGTAGCTTCGTATCTGGCTACCCCATTCGATTTTCTTCTTGCCTGCCTCAATCTTAGCCTGCTCTTCCATGCGGTGGTTAAGCTCCTTCTCATAAAGGATTGATTTCAACTGACGCATGGCATTCTCCTTATTCTTCGGCTGGTCGCGGGTCTCGGTATTCTCAATGAGGATCTCCTCCTCCTCGCCGGTATAGGGGTCCTTATACTGATAACGCAGACGCACGCCGGATTCCACCTTGTTGACGTTCTGACCGCCGGCACCTCCCGAACGGAAGGTATCCCACGACACACGCGCCGTCTCCACGTTGATCTCTATCGTATCGTCAACAAGAGGAGTCACAAAGACAGATGCAAATGAAGTCATTCGCTTTCCCTGGGCGTTATACGGACTGACCCTCACAAGACGATGAACGCCATTCTCGCTCTTAAGGAAGCCGTAGGCATAATCTCCCTCAATATTGATTGTCACCGACTTGATGCCGGCATCATCTCCCTCGAGCAATTGCGCTATCGAGGTCTTGTAACCATGTTTCTCCGCATATCTGAGATACAGACGCATGAGCATCTGCGCCCAATCCTGACTCTCTGTGCCGCCGGCTCCGGAATTTATCTTAAGCACGACGCCAAGTTTATCCTCTTCACGCCGAAGCATGTTGCGCAATTCAAGCTTCTCCAGGCTATCCATGACACGCTCATACTGGGCATCGACCTCCTCTTCCGTCACAAGTTCCTCCTTTATGAAGTCAAAGGCAAGCTGAAGTTCCTCCACCTGCTTCTCAAGCTCCGTGTAGGAATCGATCCAGAAATGAAGCTCCTTGATCTTTCTCATCTGAGCCTCCGCTTTCTCTCGGTCTTCCCAGAAATCTGCCACGTGGGTGCGGAGCTCCTCCTCCTCCACTTCTATCTTCTTGCTGTCTATGTCAAGGTATCTCTTGAGCGCGCCCTGTCGTTCGGCGGCCTCCTTGAGTTGTTCCTGTGTAATCATATATGTATATTCCTTTTTTCTTTGCTTAGGCTATGAGTGAATCCGATCAGTATGCATACATCGCCTCAATCTCCTTGGAATAGCGTTTAGCCACTACCGGACGTCTCACCTTCATCGTGTTTGTCACCTCCCCGTTCATTATGGAGAAATGATGCGGCAACAATGTGATTCGCTTTATCTTCTCATATTCCGCCAGACCGTACTGCACTCCGTTGATCTGCTCCATCATGAACGCCACCACCTTCGGATCTGACACGAATTTCTCAGTGTCGTCGCTCGGTATGCCGTTCTGAGAGGCCCACGCACGAAGCTGCGAAAGATTCGGCACGATAAGGGCGGTGACGAATTTACGCTGGTCGCCTATGACGGCTGCCTCATCGATATATTTATTCTCAGCAAGGCGACTCTCAAGCATCTGGGGGGCAATATATTTACCATTTGAGGTCTTGAAGAGATCCTTCACCCTCTCTGTCAGCACAAGCGCACCGCTCTCCGTGAAATATCCGGCATCCCCGGTGCGGAAATATCCATCATCAGTAAATGCCTGGAGGTTTGCCTCCTCGTTCATATAGTAACCGGCTGTCACTGTCGGACCCTTGACAAGTATCTCTCCATTCTTATCGATCCTTACACTCAATCCGGGGAGCGGAATGCCCACCGTGCCTATCTCATACCCGACAGGAGGATAATACGACACCGTGGCGGTCGTCTCGCTTAAGCCATAACCGATGGTCACCTCTATGCCGACTGAACGCATGAACTCCACAATCCTGTCGCTTAGAGGTGCTCCGGCGGTGGGGAACATATTAGGCTCAGGTATTCCTATCGCCATTTTTAATTTCCGGAATATATTCTTATCCCAGAACTGATATTCTTTCTCCAGAAACCATGGCACTCTCTTGCCAAGACGCTTATAATCGAGATTTCTCTTCCTGCCGCATCTGATAGCCCTGTCCACCATCATCCGCTGCATCTTACTCATGGTCGCGATCTTCTCCTTGACGGCGGCATATACCTTCTCCCAGAATCGGGGCACACAGCACATCAGATTAGGATGGACATCATGGATAGTGTCCTGGATGACACGCGGATCGTAGTTTACTGCAATCGCCACTCCTCGGCTTATGCAATAATAGCACCATGCTTTCTCCAATATATGGCTCATCGGCAGGAATGCCATCGACAGATCAGTATCTTTCACCTGCTTCAACAGGCGAATATGAGTCTCTATTGCAGCATCATAATTGGCATGGGAGATTACGACTCCTTTCGGTTCGCCGGTGGTGCCCGACGTATATATGAGTGTAGCCATATCTTCCGGCAATCCTCTTTCTGACCGTGCCTCAACCTCCTTCGCCACGTCATCGGAAGCCTCCATTCCCATACGCACGAAATCATCCCAGAATATCGTGACCGTATCGTCAGCCTCAAGCTTCAGCTCGTCATTCTTGAATACGACTATCTTCTTGATTGAATCGGGATTCTTTTTCCAATGATTGTATGCAAGCGGATATTGATGTGAGTCGCCGACAAACAACACCTTGGCTCCACCATTATTGACGATAAAGTCAAATTGATCCTGCGAGGAATTGGCATATATCGGTATGGCGGAAAGACGGTTGCGGAACCCACCAAGCTCGGTGATCAGAATCTGCGGTGTGTTGGGCGAACAGATTGCGATTGTGTCTTTCTCAATCAGTCCTATTCTGGCAAGTGCCTTGCCAGCCACCTCTACCTGCAGACCGAAATCATTCCATGACGTGGACTGCCATTCTCCATCTTTGCGCCAGCAGAAACGATATGCCTCTCGGCTTCCGTAGCGTTTTGCCTGCGCAGATACTATATCTACTAATCTGTTTGCCATAATTACATGCATTTTAGAGAGATAGCTTATATCTTAGCAATAAAGCCACCTCTCGTTCACACATATTCGTGATTTCACGCCGTAAAGTTAGCAATTTTTTATGGAATATGCCGATTCATACCCCTTTTATTTCAACCTTTTATTCAATTCTCCGGACAACGGAGATGCTGAAAATAGCAATCAAGCACGTCTTTAGCGGCAGTAAACGACGACTGTTCGTTGTTGAGCACCCTCAGCTCCTTCTGTTCAAGAAGGGCACGCACTTCCGGCATATTGTAGAAATTATGACGCAGCTGTTCGTCGATTGTCTCCATCATCCAGTACTTCGCCTGCTCGTTGCGCTTGCGCTCAAAATAGCCTGTGCTCTTGACGTAGGCGAAATAGCGGTCTATCATATCCCACACCAGGTCTATGCCGAGTTCATAATATCCGCTGTAGGTCAGAACCTCCGGCTTCCATTTACTCGGTGTGGGTGGGAATAGGAACAGTGCGTTGCGAAATTGTGCCGCCGCCAACTTGGCACGGTCCACGTTGTCGCCATCGCATTTGTTGATCACTATGCCGTCTGCCATCTCCATTATGCCTCGTTTTATGCCCTGAAGCTCATCGCCCGTGCCGGCAAGCTGGATAAGGAGGAAGAAGTCTACCATGGAATGCACCGCAGTCTCGCTCTGCCCTACCCCGACTGTCTCCACAAATATATTGTCATAGCCTGCCGCCTCACATAGCACTATGGTCTCGCGTGTCTTTCTTGCGACACCTCCCAACGAGCCTGCCGAGGGGGAAGGACGGATAAAGGCATCCTTCTGCTGCGACAGTTTCTCCATACGGGTCTTGTCGCCAAGGATACTCCCCTGTGTGCGCTCGCTACTCGGGTCGATGGCAAGGACCGCAAGTTTCCCACCATTCTTAAGCACGTGAAGACCAAATACGTCTATCGACGTGGATTTCCCGGCTCCCGGCACTCCCGTGATACCTATTCTCCTGGAATTGCCCGAATATGGCAGACATTTCTCTATCACCTCCTGAGCTATCGCCTGATGGGATTCCGCAAGACTCTCCACAAGTGTCACTGCACGCCCAAGGATGCTGACATCCCCTTTCCTTATCCCTTCCACATAATCGTTAACGCTGAGTTCACGCTTACGCGTCCTGCGGATATTCCGGTAAGGATTGGTGATCGGCTGCGATCCGACGCCGGCATTCACCTGCAATCCCTTATAGTCTTCATGGTTCTCTGGATGTTCCATTTTCTTATCTGGTTAATTCTTTATCTTTATATTTAACGTAGCCAAACAATAGTCATTCCTTCACGCCTACAATATTGGCAGTGCGTAGAGGATGAAGTGGGTCATTAGTCACGACATACACATTAATACGGAATGGTCCGGACGGGAGATTGCCGAGCGATATACGCCCCGCCACCTTCCCGGAGGCTCCACCCTTCACCTTACGCGGATACTCCTTTATCTCCACATTCTTATCGGCGGAATACACGCGGTCAATCTGCAATACGGATTTACCGTCATTATAGATTCCGAATTCAAAATCCCGGTATCCGGTAGCCACATCCTCTCCGAAATCCACAAATTCCGGCACGAGATATGACCTCGGACCCTTCTGTATCTCCTCTGCTGTCATACCCCTGCTATCGGGCACTATTATGGCATCCACCTTTATTTCCCTACGGTCGGCACTGCTGCAACCCTTATCCGGAAACACCTCCACTAAGTATTCCGCCGGACCATTAAGTTTCTCCTTATTGGTATTAAGATAGAAGCCGAACGTGCCAAGTTCGCCGGGTGCAAGTTGCTTAGGTGTGAGATTGACGTCTATGGCATCTGTCGTGGTCTTCCATTCGGGTCGCAACGTGTCGTTGCCCTGATTGTAGACGTTGATAAACGCATGGCGTGATGACCCGCGCTTCACCTCCCCCATAGAATGTGACAGACTTTCAAAACGCAATGCCCCCGCCTCGTATGGATAATATGACTCAAGAGTAGATGCGGAGCCTATGACGGTGCCCGTTATCCTTATCACGCTCTGCTCGTTGTCTTTTCCGACAAAAACACGGATTGTCTTGTCAAACGGTCCGGGTCGACGGGCAGGGTCGTAGGTGAACTCGATTGTCGCAGTGTCGCCTGGAGCTATCATGTCGCGTGGATAATCCGCGGCCGTGCAGCCACAGCTCGGACGCACATTGCGTATGAAGGTAGGGGCATCACCGCTATTTACGAAGCTGAGGCTCCCCTTACGCGGACCCTCCTCCTCTCGGAACGCGCCATAATTATAATGAGTGGACAGCCATGTCACTTTTGCCGGGGTCATGAAAACTGCCCAAGCTGCCGCGACACACAGGATTATAGCTATTTCCCTTTTCATCTTCAGAATTTATTTCGGCGAGACCGTACCGCGAATCTTAAGCCTCACCTTCGATGGATTTCCATTGCATTTCACGGTCACTACCTTGGTGAATCCTCCGGGACGACCCAGCGGATTGTAGCTCACCTTTATGACACCGCCCTTTCCGGGGGAGACCGGAGCCTTCGGATATTCCGGCTTGGTGCAGCCACATTCTGCCTTTGCCTCATAGAATATCAGATTGCCTCCCCCCTCATTCTTAAAGGGAAATTCGCAACTGACCGGACCTCCATCCTCCTTGATCATCCCGAAATCATGCACAGTATTCTCAAATTTCACGGATGCCTTCTGCCCGCCTCCGCCTGCCATGAGCCCGAAGGTAGTGGCAAATGCCACCGACGCGGCAAAAGCCATGCCGAACAACGCTTTTATCTTCATATCTTAAAATTACATTTATATTGATAACTTATAGACGCTTCCAAACGCCAATTAGTTTAAACGCCATGACCGACACGAAGCTCCGGCAAGGGGTTCAGACTGCAAAAATAGCAATTTTTCCGCTTTCCCCAATTCTTTTTCATGTATTGTTTGCATCCACATAAATCTTCTTATTTTGTTTCATGATTATTTTTTTACTAATTTTGCAGAAATTACTGTATTCCGGACAGAAAAAAAAATCATACATCCGGATTTATTTATCAATGGAAAAGATTATCGCCCCCGTCGACAAAGATTTGGTCATGAGCGAATTGACTCATGACAAACTTTTACGGCATGCCAATAAAGGCGACAATGAAGTATATATTGTCGACGCCTTCAATGCTCCGTCCGTCATGAAAGAGATCGGACGGCTTAGGGAAATTGCATTCCGCGATGCCGGAGGAGGCACCGGACTCGCCTGCGACATCGATGAGTTTGACACAATGGAGTCACCGTGTCAGCAACTTATCGTGTGGGATCCGCACGACCGCGAGATTGTCGGAGGATACCGGTTTATCCTTGGCGAGAATATATGGCTAAAGGATGGCGTGCCTAATATCGCCACTTCCCACATGTTCCGGTTCTCCGACAAATTTCTCAACGAACTCCTTCCGTCAACTCTTGAACTTGGACGCTCTTTTGTGGCTACGACTCATCAAAGCACCAAGTCGCACTCCAAGGCTCTCTATACTCTCGACAATCTGTGGGATGGTCTCGGTGCGCTCACGGTGATTTACCCCCAGATAAAGTATCTATTCGGGAAAGTCACCATGTATCCCTCCTTCGGGACGGAATGCCGCGACATGCTGCTTGGATTCCTTCACAAATATTTCCATGATGAGGAGAATCTCGTCACGCCTATCGATGAGCTCCCGAGCGATGCCCGGTCGGAAAGGGTGCAGAGCCTCTTCACCGGTGGTTCTTTCAAGGAAGACTATCGCATACTCAACCATTGCATTCGGGAAAGAGGACGCAATATCCCCCCACTCGTGAATGCCTACATGTCGTTGTCGCCGACTATGAGAGTGTTCGGCACTGCAATCAACCATGAGTTTGGAGAAGTGGAGGAGACCGGTATTTTCTTTAAGATCTCGGAAATTTTCGAGGAGAAGAAACGTCGCCACATACAGACGTTCATGGAATCGGGATTCATGTCTGATTCGCCCCACCTGTCATGACCGGCAACGTTCTTTCCACTCAACCAACACGATATATGATATGAGAAATGTAGTAGTGACAGGAGCTGACGGATTCATAGGCAGCCATCTTACGGAGGCTCTTCTCCGCGAGGGTTGCCACGTGAAGGCTCTCGCTCAATATAATTCCTTCAACAACTGGGGATGGCTCGAAGGGATACGCAACCCCGAACTGGAGATCGTGACCGGCGACGTGCGCGACCCTAATTTCTGCCGCACTCTCGTAAAGGGTGCCGACACGGTGTTCCATCTCGCCGCCCTCATCGCCATACCCTACAGCTATGTGGCACCCGACAGTTATGTCGATACCAACGTGAAGGGGACCCTCAACATTTGCCAAGCCGTAAAGGATGAAGGCACGCCTCGTCTCCTCGTGACTTCTACATCCGAGGTGTATGGCACCGCCAGATACGTCCCCATCGATGAGAAGCATCCCAAGCAGCCGCAGAGTCCGTATTCCGCCACAAAAATCGGTGCCGACGCTATTGCCCTGAGCTTCCACAACGCTTTCGACATGAACGTGACCGTGGTGCGTCCCTTCAATACGTATGGTCCGCGTCAGAGCGCACGCGCCATAATACCGACAATCATAACGCAGATTGCTTCCGGAATCAGGCAGATAAAGGTGGGCGACCTGTCGCCTACCCGCGACTTCAACTATGTGGAGGATACCTGCCGTGGATTTATCGAGATCGCCAAATGCGGGAATGCATCCGGCGAGGAGATAAATATAGCTACGCAGAGGGAGGTCAGCATGGAGACGACGCTGAAGACTATCGCCCGGCTTATGGATGCCGACGTGGAATGGGTGGTTGACCCGCAGCGTCTGCGCCCTGCCGGAAGCGAGGTGTTCCGTCTGCTCGGTTCAAATGAAAAGATACGCCGGCTGACGGGATGGGAGCCTCGCGTATCGCTTGAAGAGGGACTACGCCGCACTATCGACTGGATATGCAGCGACGATAATCTGAAAAATTACAAACCCAATATCTACAACAGATGAAGAACCAACAACTCACGGTATTATTTCTCGGAGGTGCCAGACGTGTGTCGCTGGCTGAACTTCTCATTCGCAGTGGGAAACGCATAGGCTATGATGTAAAGATCGTGAGCTACGAGCTTACTGAAGACGTGCCTATTTCTCTTGTCGGACAAGTGGTGAAAGGTCTTAAATGGAATGATCCGGATGTGGTCCCGGATATTGAGCGGGTGGTGAAAGAATTTGATATCAATATAATTCTCCCATTTGTAAACGGGGCAATCGAGATTGCCTCTATATGCCGCGACAGGATGCCGTCGGTGTTCGTGCCCGTCACCGACTTCGAGACTGCCTGCAAGCTCTTTGACAAGGCGGAGGCTGCAAAGGTGTTCAAGGAGGCGGGATTGCCGATACCTCGCACTTACAGCGTGCTCTCCGCCCAGATGCCGGCAATTGCAAAGCCGCGTAAGGGTGGTTCATCTCGGGGGATACATATTTTCCACAACATGGAAGACCTCATGCATCTGCATGACCTGAAAAGCTATCTGGTGCAGGAATATATACCCAATTGTAAGGAATATACCGTAGATTGCTACATCAGCCGCGATGGTGAGATCCTCACCACTGTGCCGCGCGAGAGAATCGAGATTATGGGGGGTGAATCCACTCGCACACGCACGTGCCGCAACTCGATACTTGAGGAGCTGAGCCGGAAAGTGATAGAGACCTTCTCTCTCCGCGGACCCGTCAACCTTCAGTTCCTTCATGACCTTGATTCCGACAGATACCTGCTCATGGAGGTCAATCCAAGACTCGGTGGTGGGGTGATCTGCTCGATATTCGCCGGGGCTCCTATCACCGACTATATCATAGACGAGGCTCTTGGGGTGGAGTTGTCGCCTTGCAACGATTGGGCTTCAGACACTCTTATGGCAAGATATTTCAAGGAAGCTATCTTCTATGAAGAACGTTAAGACACTGTGGCTCATCCCCGCAAGAGGGGGCAGCAAGGGGATTCCGGGGAAAAACATAAAGCCGTTTCTCGGGCGACCGCTCGTATGCCGGGCTGTTGATCAGGCGTTGGAATGTGCCGCTGTCGGCGACGTCGTTTTCGTATCTACTGATTCTGAAGAGATTGCAAAGGCTGCCGAAAGCAGCGGCATACAGATCCCCTTCATGCGTCCGGATATTCTCGCGTCTGACACGGCTTCAAGCTATTCAGTCATAATGCACGCCCTCTCGGAGTTTGAGAAGAGAGGATTGGAGTTTGACCGGGTAGTGCTTTTGCAACCCACGTCGCCTCTGCGACGCATCGACGACATCCGTAAGGCTTCCGCACTATGGTCAAAGGATGCAGACATGGTGGTGTCGGTATGCGAGGCAAAGACCAATCCGTATTACAACGCTTTCGAGACTGACTCAGAGGGTATGCTCCACATATCCAAAGGCGACGGGCACTTCACACGCCGTCAGGATGCCCCGAAAGTATGGGAATATAACGGTGCAGTCTACGTCATGACTGTCAGCTCGCTCCGCAAGGGGGATTTCTCCTCATTCTCACGCATACTCCCCTCCCCCATGCCATCCTTACGTTCTGTGGATCTCGACACCCCCGACGACTGGATCATTGCAGAAACATTATTCTCACGATTAAATGATATCACCCCAGACAATCCTTAAGAAATATTACGGCTATTCATCCTTCCGACCGGGACAGGCGGAGATTGTGGACGCCATTCTCCAAGGACGCGACGCGCTTGCCCTAATGCCTACGGGAGGCGGTAAATCCATCTGCTTCCAGGTGCCCGCCCTCATGCTCCCGGGATGCGCGATCGTAATCTCTCCGCTGATCGCTCTCATGAATGACCAGGTGCTCGCGTTGCGTGCCAACGGCATCCCTGCCGCCGCCATACATTCCAATCAGGATGAATACATAAACCGTGATAGCTACGACAAGGCGATAAAAGGGGAAATGAAGATCATATACATCTCTCCGGAACGAATGACCGCCGACATTGACCTTATCGCTTCCAAAATAAACGTGTCGTTGGTAGCGATTGATGAGGCACACTGCATTTCACAATGGGGACACGATTTCCGCCCCGTCTACACATCGCTAAGATACATCAAGGAGAGATTTCCCGGTGTGCCGGTGATGGCTCTGACCGCCACCGCCGACAGGCTGACGCGTACCGACATATCGACTGCCCTCGGACTTGACGACCCGTTCTGCTGGACCGGTTCGTTCGACCGTCCCAACATCTCAATATCCGTGATGAATGACCCCGGGAAGAAGCAGCGTCTGAAAATAATCTCATCGCTCATCGAGAAATATCATCTTGACTCGGGCATCGTATATTGCCTGAGCCGAAAGAAGACAGAGGAGATGCATGCCGCCTTGACGGAACTCGGATACCGGTCAGTGTGCTATCATGCCGGAATGACACCACAGGATAGGGAGGCGTCGCAAAAAGCGTTTGTCGACGGCGATGTGCAGGTGGTATGCGCCACGATAGCCTTCGGAATGGGCATCGACAAGAGCAACATACGATGGGTGGTCCACAATAATATCCCGGGCAATATCGAGAGCTATTATCAGGAGATCGGGCGTGCCGGACGCGACGGATTGCCGTCTGAGGCAATAATGTTCTACAATTTCGCCGACATAATGATGCGGCGCAACTTCGTCGACGAGTCGGGACAGAAGGAGATAAACAGTGAGAAACTTGATTTCATGCAGAAGTTTGCCGAAGCGTCGATATGCCGCCGACGAATCCTACTCAGCTATTTCAGTGAGGAGGCCACCCACGACTGCGGCAACTGCGACAACTGCCGGAATCCACGCCGACGCTTTGACGGAACCATCCTCGCGCAGAAAGCCCTGAGCGCAGTGATAAGGATCAATGCTCAGGAAGCGATGAATACGGTGATCGACATTCTGCGCGGATCCAACCGTGCCGACATCGTAAAGAAGGGCTACAACCGCATAAAGACATACGGGGTGGGTGCCGACCTGTCATCAAGGGTGTGGCATTCTTATATGCTTCAGATGATTCAGCTCGGACTCTTCGAGGTAGCGTATGAAGAGAATTTTCACTTGCGCCCCACCCCATACGGGATGCGCGTGGTGAAGGGGTTGGAGAGGATTGAGCTGTCGCTGTTCCAGGAATCCGACTATTATTCTTCAGGCAAGAAGCGCACCCAGGCAGAGCCGAAAATCGTAGTCAAAAAGACACCGGAAGAGCAGCTCACCGATATATTGAAGACCCTTCGTAAAGAGATTGCCGGGAAAGAAGGTATTCCGGCATATATGGTGTTCTCCGACGCATCTCTGGAGGATATGGTGAGGGTAAGACCCACCGATATGGAATCATTTGCCACCGTATCGGGAGTGGGCGACGTGAAACTGTCGCGCTATGGAAAGACCTTCGTCAGCGAGATAAGGAAATTCCAAGGACTCCCCAAAAGCCTTCCCGCAGGATCAAGCGCGAAGGAATCTTTGAGGATGTTCAATTCCGGGATGAAACCGGCGAATATAGCCTCCGTAAGAAACGTTTCCATCAGTACCGTATATTCCCATCTTATCCAGTTTGCCGACAATGATATGCTCTCCGACTTCCGTCGCTTGCTGACAAACGAACAATACGGCATCGTATGTCACGTATTCAAGAATGATGCGGAAAAGGCTTATCAGACTCTCAACAACCTATATGCCATACCCTCCCATATAATCCGGGCAGCTCTCGCCGAGCAAAGATATAGGGAACGTCATGGGAATCCGGGTTAGAACTGGAAGAAAATAGAAATACAATTATCTTATAATTAATAATATATCACAATACGAAGTATTTTTTTGAGAAAAATACTTCGTATTTGAAAATTTATTATTAACTTTGCAGCCGTAAACGCTGAAAGGCAATCGGGGCGTAGCGCAGTCCGGTTAGCGCACCTGCTTTGGGAGCAGGGGGTCGAAGGTTCGAATCCTTTCACCCCGACTTAGTAAGACTGAGTGTCGGTTTCATTTTTTGATACCGACACTCTTTTTTATCCCATACTCTTCCATTCTATTGCCGGGTTCGGTCTACCATATCATCAGGTTCACGAAAACGGGACAATCCTTCGTCCATAGATCAGGAACGTCCCATCCGGACGTATCGCCTCAAGACGACGTAGCCACCCTTTCATATATTTCCACGCCACTTTGCTCTTCCGGTAATGGCATACTCTCGCAATATATATCTTTGAGAACAATTCCTCCGGAATACCGCCGTTTAAAGCACGCAAAGTATCCTTACCCACTATTCCGTCGGTTTTGACACCGGCAATCCACTGCACATCCTTTATCCGCGCCGCACCACTTCCCCATATCCAGTCGACTATAAGATTCGCCAACCCTTGGCTCTCTATCTCATCCCCACGACAACGGTCCCAGAACATCCGTTTGAGCACATCGCGCCAATCCCCATAACTGATATTCCTCAGATCTGAAGGCGACGGCTCTCGTCGCCCATTCTGACGGCACCACGATTTATACGTGGTCAATGTGACGTCGATCATCGTCTCCCCTCCGGGATCATCCTTATCATCACTCCAACCCTTTATCCGGGCAAGACGGAATTGCTCATCATAAGGGAGCGACAGATCCTTACCCTCATCCCCATACACACCGGCTGCAAAATGCATTATCAACGGTATCATTCTCTCAAAATTTGCCATATCTTTTTTCCGCGAAATTACGTCCACTCCCCTCGCCATCTACGTTATTCTAAAACTTTCTAACCCTCAATATCATAAAAAATCCGACATTTTACACACGGATAATACGTTTTCAGAGATTACTTAGTAATTTTGCAATCCGAACGACAATTTGAAGCAATCATGGATTTTTCTAAAATTGAACTTGACGTACACACCCACACGCTTGCAAGCGGACACGCTTTCAGCACCATTCAGGAAATGGCAAAGGCAGCTTCTGAAAAGGGTCTTAAATTCTTAGGCATCACAGAACACACTCCGGGTATACCCGGCTCTTGCGAACTAATCTATTTCCGCAATCTCCACGTAGTGCCACGCAATATGTATGGGGTGAATCTACTGCTCGGAGCGGAAATCAATATCCTAAACCCGGACGGCACACTCGACATCGACGAAAGCCTGATGGAGAAACTTGACCTCCGCATTGCCGGAATACACTCCCTATGCTACCGCTGGGGCACACGTGAGGAAAACACCGCCGGAATGATAAAGGCGATATCTCACCCGCTCATCGACATCATAAGCCATCCCGGCGACGGCACCGCCGACCTTGAATTTGAGCCGATAGTACGTGCCGCAAAGGAGCATAACACACTTCTTGAGATCAACAACAGTTCTCTCAAACCGATACGCAATAAAGCCACGGCAAGAGACAACAATCTGGAGATACTGCGTCTGTGCAAACGCTACGAACTCCCCGTGATACTTGGCAGCGATGCCCATATATCATTCGACATAGCCAACTACGAATACCTACCCACCCTCCTTCACGAGACCGAATTTCCCGACGACCTGATCATCAACACCTCCGTCGCTAAATTCAAATCCTTCCTCAAACCCGGCTACCACGGCATCCTTTAACTATCTACCACAATATCTTATTTCCCAATTAATTACAAATAAAGCACAAAATTAGTCAAAAAAATCCCACAAAAAATTTGCACAAACAAAAAAAAAGCTCTAACTTTGCACTCGCAAAAGAGCGGGAACGGTGCGAAGCCGTAACTGACTTGGATGCAAGGAGAGATGGCAGAGTGGTCGATTGCGGCGGTCTTGAAAACCGTTGAGGGTCACACCTCCGGGGGTTCGAATCCCTCTCTCTCCGCTGAACTAACCGGACAATACCGGACAGTAAGCAGACAAGTCCCACAAATTCAATGATTTGTGGGACTTTTTTTATTCCCTTGTGTCTGCCTTAAAGTACATCTTTTCGCCCCTAAAAGACAAAGTTCGTAACCTAACTCGTACCCCCGACAAACAAAAACGGAAAGGGGGTACAGATTGTCCGAAATTGGCGAAGTCCTGTCGCTATTTGGCTTGCCTGCATAGAACTCATTTTTAGAGAATTACAATAGTTTTGCAACTTAAAAAGTGAGTTATGAAATCGACATTCAACATTTGCTTTTACGCAAAGAAAGACAAGCAGAAAGCCAACGGTGCGTACCCCCTTTTCGCCCGTATCACAGTGGACGGCGTGGCGAGCCGTTTTAACACCAAGCTGGACGTGCTGCCCTCTATTTGGGACGGCAAAATGGGCAAGGCTACTGGACGTACTTCGGAAGCCAGCCGCATAAACCGTATGCTGGATGATATAAACGCATCACTGAATACCATTTATCACGAAATGCAGCGGCGTGACAACTACGTGACCGCTGAGAAAGTGAAGAACGAGTTTTTAGGTCATAGTGAGAGCCACGAAACAATCCTTACCCTGTTCCAAAAGCACAATGACGATGTAAAGCAGTTGGTCGGCATATCCAAGACGATAGCGACCTACCGTAAGTATGAAGTCACCCGCCGCCACCTTGCCGAGTTCATTCAAAGCAAGTACAACGTATCGGACATATCCATTAAGGAGATTACCCCGATGTTCATTACCGATTTTGAGTTATACTTGCGTACCGCTTGCAAGTGCGGTTACAACACCACCGCCAAGTTCATGCAGTTCTTCAAGCGCATTATCATCATTGCCCGCAACAATGGCATACTGGTGAACGACCCGTTCGCCAATTATAAAATCCGGCTGGAAAAAGTGGACAGAGGTTATCTGACAGAGGACGAGATAACAATCATCCTTAAAAAGAAAATGGTTTCCGAACGGCTGGAACACGTCAGGGACTTGTTCATCTTTGCCTGCTTCACCGGGCTTGCCTATATAGATGTAGCCGGGCTTACGCAAGATAATATCCGCAAATCCTTTGACGGCAACCTTTGGATAATGACAAAGCGGCAAAAGACGAATACGGACGTTAATGTTCCCCTGTTGGATATTCCCAAGATGATTTTGAAGAAGTACAAGGGCAAGTTACCGAATGGCAAGATACTTCCCATAATCAGCAATCAGAAGCTAAATGCCTACTTGAAAGAGATTGCCGATGTATGCGGAATTAAAAAGAACCTGACATTCCACCTTGCCCGGCACACGTTCGCAACGACTACCACACTATCAAAGGGCGTACCCATTGAAACGGTTTCCAAGATGCTGGGACACACCAATATCGAAACGACACAAATTTACGCCCGCATCACTAACAGCAAGATAGGCAGCGATATGCAGGGGCTTGACAAGAAGTTTGTCGGCATCGAGAAAATTTACAAGGAAGTCGCCATGTAATCTTGATTATTGGGAACTGGTCACAATTTGTGACCAGTCCTCACTATTATTCCAACATTACTTAATTCCCTAAAATATACGATTATGGATTTACAGATTATCCAAAACAAGATTTTTGAAGTCAGAGGTTGCCGGGTGATGCTCGATTATCATTTGGCAGAACTCTACCAAGTGGAAACACGAGCCTTGAAGCAGGCGGTCAAGCGCAATATCGAGCGTTTTCCAAGTGATTTTATGTTTGTTCTCACCCAAGAGGAAGCTAACTTGCTGTTATCCATAGGGGTGTCACAAAATGTGATACCCCCAGCTTACAACTTCGGCGTTGCTATGCCTATGGCTTTCACCGAACAGGGCGTAGCCATGCTTTCTTCGGTTCTCCGCTCCAAAGTAGCCATAGAAGTAAACATTTCAATCATGCGGGCTTTTGTCCTCATGCGCCAAATGGCAATCGGTTACGAGGAACTGTTAAAGCGCATCGAGGAACTGGAGGTAAGCACCGATGCGCAGTTCAACGAACTGTACCAAGCCCTTACCCAGCTTTTGAGCCAGTCGAAACAACAGAAAGAACGCCGTCCGGTAGGTTTCGTTACCTATAACCGTGACAAAAACGAATAGGTAACGATTTCGGCAACGAAATTCCGCCTAACAAACTATATCCCAGTATTGTACATTCTTCCACCTTGCGGGCAGTCCACCGACTACCCGCATTTTTTATATCCTTTTCCAACTGGCACATTTCCCGAAACGCCAGCCGTGCGTGGCATGGCTGACTGTATTTCGTGAAAAGAGCCGTTGGAAACCCGCACAAGCGTATTGCAAGCAAGCTCACAACACCCTTGCCTTTCAGCCCGCATGGAGTGTTCCCTAAAAGACGAAAGAGAACAGGCACTTTTCCCCTGTTTCCCTAAATGTAAATCTTCCTCTCACGCAGTCCCCCAGCCGGGACAGTCGTTTTAATCATTTCAATAGGCAAAGGTAGTTACGTGTTCTTCACGATTTTGCAAGGTCGAGCCGTTCCGGTTTGGCGAAAAAATCTTCCCTGCCTTGCGAGGTATTTTTTGCCCAAAACCCTGCAAACTCTAAACACTACCCTTTTAAGCCTATGTGAAACGAAAACGACCGACCCGACCGGAAGACGCATAAAAAAAAAGTCGGATTTACGGGAAACAGGAAAAAAGTTCAGTGAAACTTCAACTCCCTCACCTCTCGAATCCGCATAAAATCAAAAACTTAAAAATTACAGCAATATGGAAGCAAAGGTATTATCGGAAGCAAAAGTTTATGTAGGCACTTACGGCAAGTATAACAACGGTTCATTGTCCGGCGCATGGCTCGACCTGTCGGACTACTCGGACAAGGAAGAATTTTACGAAGCCTGCCGGGAACTTCACAAGGACGAGGAAGATGCGGAATATATGTTTCAGGACTGGGAGAACGTGCCGGAGGGCTTAATCGGCGAAAGCTGGATTTCTGAAAACTTCTTTTCCCTGCGTGATGCGGTAGAGGATTTGGACGACACCGAGCAGGAAGCCTTTTTCGTGTGGTGCAACTATAAAAGCCATGATTTGGGCGAGGAAGATGCGGACGACCTTGTACGGGACTTTCAAGACGAGTATCAAGGTCAATATAACGATGAAGAAGATTTCGCCTACGAAATTATCGAGGAATGTTACGAACTGCCGGATTTTGCGAAGACCTATTTCGATTATGAAAAGTTTGCCCGTGACCTGTTCATGTGCGATTACTGGTTTGATGACGGCTTTGTGTTCCGTGCGGCATAACCAAATACTAATCCGGGCGGGGTGTCAAAGCCCTGCCCGCTTAAAACAACCAAGTTTATAACCATAAAAAATAAGACATCATGCAGTCACTTAACAAAAACGGGGTAAGCATTACCCAAACACTGGGAGAAGAAAAGTTCGTGAAATGCTGTTTAGGGGCTTTCAGGGGACAGATTTATTTTCAATATGACTACCGCCACACGGACGGCGAACTTTTCAGCACAGTAGCCAAAACGCTGGACGAGTGCCGCCGCAGGCGTGACGGGTGGATAGCGAAAAAGAACGGAGTAATAAATAAGTAAATTTTAGGGACATGAAAACGACAGAAGTAAACAAGGAGCTTATCGGCAGGCGTTGCGAGTGTATTTTTACGGGCTTAATGGTAACGGGCGTTATCGAGGACACAGAAGAAAACGAACACACCATAGAGGTAAAAGTCCGTTTCGACCATCCGCACCGGTGGGGCGATGATTTGTATAATGATGTGTGGGCGTGGGGGCGCAAAATTGACGAGTTCGGCACGTTGCACCATTTGCAACTGCTGGTAGATAAGCCGGACTTTCAGATAATGACGGTAGTTTTCGGCGAGCCAATCAGCCAAATAGACCGCAGTGTTTTTGAGGATGTTGCAACGTGGGGCGTCTGTTCGCTGCAAGGCTGGGTAAACAGCTACGAGAGTGTCCGGTTTGTAGCCATAGACGACCATACGGCAATCATTACGGGCGAATACAACATGGAACAGGTAAAGGTGTGGTTAGAGAAATACACGTCCATAAAGAGCCTTAAAACCAGTTGATAGAGAACGGCGGCTGTTTGCCGCCGCCACTTTCTTTCGTGAGTGCCGGGAAATAAAGTGGCAAAGAAACCCGCCCTGTTCCCTAACATGAAAAGTCCACCCGCCGAACTGTCAGCGGGTGGACTGCCATAACATACGCCTTGCGTATCATTCCCTATTTGGTGTCCCCTGTCTGTCGTTGCTTTTCACGTATATATGCAACCGATAAGGAAATAAAGCTTATAAATCTTCATGTTGGAAGAATTTTACACCAAGTATGCACACGGTTTCTTCTTCCTCGATGTCGTATTTCCATGTTCGTTTATAGACAAGCATTTCCGTGTCGCAGTCGAACCATTCCATTACAGGCGCATCATCTTCTTCGTCCGCCCATTTGAAAACCTGATTGGACGGCGTTTTCCACAATTCAGCCCTGTCACGTGCGGAAATGCAGTCCTTATCCACAATGATAATGTCACCTACTGCCGGAACTGTATCTGTTTCCAACGTGGTTTCTATGTACCACGAGATACCTTTTATATCCAATTCTATTTTTACCATGTCATTTTATTGTTTAGGGGTCGTTATTGTTTCTGTTTCTTCCTTGCCGTTGTCATTATTGAACGATAACGAAAGTTGCCGCACCTGTCCAAAGCTATCAATTACATAAATGTCAATCGTCTGCTGGTCTGTCGATGCCGAGGTGTAGTATAGCCGGAACATTTCTTTCTCCAGCGGGTACAGGTCATTGGGCAGGAACATCGTGCCGTTATCCATTTCCAGCTTCCCTTTGCCGTCCGGCTGGAAGTACCGTATCTGATAGGTAGTCGGCTGGTAATAGCCGCCACGCACCAGTCGGCAGCGTATTTCGGCGGTTTCCCCGACTTTCAGCCTTTTGGGTACTGGCAGCGTTTCGATGCTGAACGGGTATGCCTGCTGAATATCCAAGTTGTCATTACAGGCGGTGACAAGCACGAGGGCGGCCACGATGTAGCAGCCCATGATGATTTTATACATTACATTCTTCATATACATTATTATATAAGGGTTATCAAAATAAAGTAGTCGTTTGCCTAATCCGGGCGGCAACTTCCCTGACAACAGGAACACTGACCGCATTTCCGAGTAAGGCATAACGGTGTATCTTCGCTATCTCTTTTTTCTCTCCGTCATATATCCCGTATCGGGTATAGTTGTCGGGAAAGCCTTGCAGCCTTTCGCACTCTACTTCGGTCAGCATCCGCACGTGCTTCAGTTGTTCGGGAGTAGGCGTTCCGTTGTACGCTTCACCCGATTTCAGGCACAGCACATAGTTCCCGATGTTAGGTTGCCTGCCGTAGTTCCTTGTTATCGTACCACTTGGACGAGCAGCGGGTTCATTACCCCCGACCTTACCATGCACTCCGCCCGGCGTAGGGAGAGGAAATAGGTCTGCGGTACATCTGTCTGCAACACGTCCGACAAGGTACATCCGCTCCCGGTTTTGGGGTAGAAACCATGCCGTATTACACAGTTGCCATTCAAGTCTATAACCGCCAATGTCGGCAAACGCTTTGACAATGCCCCAAAAATCCGGGCGATGTCTTGCGAAGAATATCCCCTTAACATTCTCCCAGATAAAAACGTCAGGTCTGAAACGCCTAACGGCTTCGACTGCATATCTGACAAGGTGGCTTTCTCTCCCTTGCAGTCCCTTTCCGTCCCCGATTGCGCTAAAATTTTGGCAAGGGCTTCCGAAAGTGACAATGTGGGGACGTTCGATGCCGACTTCCCCGATGTTTGTAACCGTTCCGATGTGTTCCGCATAAGGAAAATTGTATTTGAAGTTAGCGATTGCGTGTTTGTCTATCTCTGAAAAATATACCTTGTCGAAAGTATATCCGGCGGCTTCCAGCCCTTTGCTGAAACCGCCGATACCTGAAAATAATTCAAGCAGTACCATAGGCTAATTGATAATGAATTTCAGTCCCACAGATACCTGCGTGTGGAACTTGCCTATGTCCGAGCCGAACAACGCCCGTTCCCTTGCGTTCAGTAGCAGAGCCACCCGGTCGGTCAGGTAGGCTTCCAGTTCCAGCGTTAAAGCCCCGCCGTACACAAAACAGTCCTTATCCAGCAAGGTAGAGCCGTCCGGCAAGAGTTTTTGGCTTCGGTTGCTTGTTTCATATCCGGCGAGTGCCGACAGTCCCAGCGAGAGAAAAAAGGTCTTTCGCCTGTCCGAAAGGAATTTCAGGTAATAGCCGCCCTCTGCGGTGAACTGTTCTACGGGTATCTGCATATCCTTGTAGTCATACTTCTTGTGCAGGTACTCCCCGCCAATCACCCAGCGGTTGGCGTTCTTGGTGTAAACGCTGTACGCCGCCCCGATGTGGTAGGCGAAATCACTGCCAGCGTTCCAATGCACCCCGTCCGCCATGCCCGCCGTCACCTGCAAGCCTTTCATGCCCGGCAGGTATCTTTGTGCGTGTGCATGGTTGAAATGCAGGCACAGCACAAAGAGTATTCCGATAAATAGAAACCGTTTCATCCCTATTTGATTTTGAGTTCGTTAATCACTTCTGCGTTCACGATGTCGGCGTTTTCCACCCGGATAACCTGATGCCGTCCGCCGTTCTTCTCGTAGAGTTCCACCAGTAGCAGCTTATCGTCAGGAATGGTGAACTTCGGCAGGGCGTACACCGTGCACACGGTTGATTTCCCGGCAATCTCTATCACCTCGTTGTAGCTGCGTACTGCATCCAGTACCGTTTCCTGAATAGCTGTGCGCTTAGGCACTTTCTTATCGACTATCTTAAACTTGATGAAATCGGTATCGAAAGGCACGTTGGAACTGTTCTTCGTCTGCGTATGCACGTAGAGCATCCCGTTATAGGTATAAATCCCCTTGATTAAGAACTGTATGCCGAAACGCTTGCTACCCAAGTGGCGCACTTTCCGGTCATTGTTCTTGTAGATGCTCCGCATTATCAGCTTCACCAGCAGCGGGCTTTCATTACCTAATTCCCGGAAATAGATGTTCATGCGGGTATGCGAAAAGTCGCTGGTGTCCTCGTTCTCCAAGAAGTCTTTCATTTCGATATTGAGCATTTCCGGTTCACGGGCGTACTTGGCGTTGAATGAAAAGAAACTCCCGTCCTCGCAGATAACGGAGAAGTTCGTTTCGCCCGGAAAGCCCTCTGTCGTGGCTTTCACCCGGATAACGTTCTCCGCACCGTCCGCCTTGCCCGCTATGATGTGGTTGCTTCCCAAATCCACGTAGCGGACGGCGGCGGGGAAGATGATATGCACCGTCTTGGCAAAGGTCACTTCCACGCCGTAGGGCGTGACCATTTGGCGGTACGGGAGTTTCCGGGTAATACCCCGGTACAAGTCGTTGCCAGCCGCATACTTCACGGTGTCAGTGGTTTGTGCGTTTGCCGCACACACGCCCAGCAAGAGGGCGAACATTACAAAAATCTGTTTCATTACTAATTGAAATTTTAACGGTTGATAAAATGGTTATTGTTGTTTGGCGTAAAGCATGACTTTATAGCCTGCTTTCAGCTTTATTTTTACAGTCCTGAACTTTTTCGCAAGATAGCCGGACGTTCCTTGCAGCAAGCCCCTTGTCACGTCCATAGCCACCTGCTGCCCGGCACTCCGTGCAAAGGAAATGCTTGTACCCAACCCGCTGCCGATATTCGCCATAGCTTCGTTGAACGCTTCCTGCTCCATAGAAGACGGTACGGAAAGCCCCTTTTGCCCGTCCGTGTCGAACACGGCGAGTTCCACCGGGATGATGTTGCCAGCGTACTCAATTGAGGACACCAGTATGTCGAGCCGTTCGCCCTGCACCTTTGCCGTCCCCGCCACAAGGGTATTCTTCGGCACGACTATGTTCCCGGCTTGCACGGGTTCGAGCAGCCGTAGTTTCACCGCCTGCCCGTCCATCAGGGTTTGGTCTTGGTGTATGCAGGCGGCTACCGTGTTCTTTCCCATAGCGTAGCCTGTTCCTACCGCCGTGTTGAAGCCGTAGTTTCGTGGCTGGCTGTAAGCCCGGATGAAGTCGGCATCGCTCATGGGCTGCTGCAATCCCGATACGGTCGTTTCCCGGATTGCCTGCACGGGCTGGGCTTGCGGCTTTTGGGTGACAGTCCCGGCAACAGGCACTTGTGCCGTTTGCCCGTTCTGCCCGCCGTCATTCATGTACTTTGCCGCCAGCTCGTAGGACTTTTCCAAGAGTGCCATTTGGTCGTCAGCCGTAGGCGTGGCGTTCTGCTGCTGTTGCAGTCTGTCGGTCAGTTCCGCCACCTGCCGCTTCAAGTCCTCTTTTTCCTCGTCCACCGCCGGGGTTTCGTAGAACGTGCTTAACTGGCGGTTGATGTCCCGGTAGGCGTTTGCCGAATAAGAAGCACCGCCGCCCCTTTGGGATTTCGGTTCTTCTTCCGGCATCAGGTCGATTTCCGCTTGCGGTTCTTCCGTTTCATCGTCCCCCGTGAAACCGAAGTCCTGCAAGGATTGTATCTTGTCCTGCTGTTTGCGGTTCAGCATCGCCTGTTCGTAAGCCTTTTGCTTGTCGGCTATAATCCCGTCCTCTGCGGGCAGGGGGATGTCAGCGTTGAAGCCGCCCACGCTTTCCATGTTCACGTCCTCTTTGCCGGAGGGGGCGAATATCAGGTACATACACCCGGCAAAGGCAAGGAACATCAGCGGGAAGACTATCATTTTCCTGCGCTGCTGCACCTGCTGCGGGGTAAGTTCCCGTTTGGGGTTATCTTCCTTTTTCGGCTTCCCGTCCGTCTGCGGTACGGTCGTGCCGTTCTCATTCTTCTGTACTTCTTCCATATTCCGGTCTGTTTAAGGGGTTGATACTGTTGATTGTGTCATTGCCTTGCAATGGCAGTTGTCTGATATGTTCTATTTGCAGCCGCCTGCCGTCCCGTTTCCCGATATTGTAGATTGATGAAACGGTGATGTAGATAGACAAGCCACCGAAAAATAGGAACATCACGAGGATAACCGCCAGCCTTTTGCCCGGCGTAATCCGTCCGCACATTCGGCGCAGGCAGTCGTCCGCCCAGTCCTGCACCTTTTCGATGTAGTTTCGTTTTCTCTCCATAAGGTTATCTCTTAATGGTCTGTAAATCCTTGTTCTCGGTAATGGTGAACGCTTCGATGATGAAGCCGTGCGGGTTGTTGTCGCTCCGGGTTGCGTTGAGCAACCGGCACGAGGTCACAAGGCTTCGCACCGTCAGGCTGCTTTCCCGGACAATCAACTGGCGGGCATACGTGTTCACCTTGTAGGGGTACTGGTCGAAGTCGCACTTCACGCTGTCAATCTCCACCGTCTGCGTGACGTTTCCGGAAATCACCCGGTTGTAGTAGCCCTTTTCCGCCAAGTCCTTGTAATAGTTGAAAGCGGTCTTGTCGGCGAGGAACAGCGAGCGTTTGATGTTGCTTTCGATAGCCCCCTTGTCGGGTGATAAGGTGAAAAACAGTTCGTGGAAACGCCGCACGTGCGATTTGGCTTCCACGGGTCTGTTCTGTGCCATGTCCTGCGAGAGTGCCAGCATCAGGCTTTTGCCGTTGTCGAGGACGTATATCTTCTGTCGCTGCTTTTCGGCGAAGCTGTACGAGTTCCACACGGCAAAACCCGTCACCAGTGCGCACAGGCAGATGAATACCAGCGCAAAGAGCCGGATTTGTCGGAAACTCGTTTCGATGTTCGTTAATGATTTAAATTCCATATATTAAATTTTGATGTTGGTTATTTGAGTAGTTTCCCGGTTACTTTCCCGCTTGCCGCACCGACCGCAGCCCCGGCGATTGACCCCGCCCGTGCCACGTTGCGGTTATAGGCAGACGTGCCGCCAGCCGACACAATCCAGCTTGCCACCGTGGGAATGGTGAAGTAGCCCACGATACCTATAATCATAAAGATTACATACACGGTGCTGCTCCCGTCAGGAATGAAATTCGGGTCTGAAAGTTCCTGAATGTCCTTTTGGAGCATCAGCGTTTGTATGCGTGCCAGCACGCTGCTGAACAGGTCGGACACGGGCAACCACAGGTAAATGGAGATATAGCGTGAAATCCACTGGGTCAGCGTGCTTTGGAAACCGTCATAGACGGAAATCGCAAACGCCAGCGGACCCAGTATCGAAAGCACAATCAGGAAGAACGTGCGCAGCGTGTCTATAATCAGCCCCGCCGCCTGAAAGAGCATTTCCAGCAACTCCCTGAACCAGTCCCGGACGGACTTCTTGATATTGTAAGCCGCCCTGTCCATGTACATACCCGTCATAGTCACCATGTCGGAGGGCGACCAGCCCAGTTCTTCCAGTTGTCTATCAAATTCCTCGTCCGATGCGAGGTAAGCCGTTTCGGGGCTTCGCATCAGGGCTTCATATTCCAGTCGGTCTTTCTGCGCCCGGTACTCGTTCATGTCGAAAGTCTGCGTTTCCATAAGCTGGTTGCACCCTTTCACCACTGGCGACAGCACCGTGTTGATAGTCCCCAGCACGAACGTGGGAAAAAACATGATACACAGCCCCAGCGCAAAGGGACGCAGGAGCGGGTACACGTCTATGGGTTCGGCACGTGCGAGCGACTGCCATACTTTGGCGGCTACATAGAACAGCGCACCCAGCCCGGCTATCCCTTTCGCTACCCCCGTCATGTTGCTGCACAAGGGCATCATTTCATCGTAAAGCACCCGCAACACTTGGTGCAGGTTGTCAAAATCCACTGCTGCTAATAACATAGGCATACCGATTTATATGTTACCAGTAGCGTTCATCCGCCGAGCCGTAGAGAGCCAGCACCCGGTCGGTGTCGTTCTTCTTCTTTGCCCGCAGGTAGGACACGGATATGTTCTTGCGGGTGTAGTAGTTCACGAGGTTGCGGTAATTCAATAGGCTTCGGTAGGCATTATCAATAATAGCCAACCGTTCTGCATCCGTCAGCGACATACCCGTGATGTTCACTACATTTTTCAAGTCCTGCAACACGTCCGAGCTTTCCGACATCAGTTTGGCATAGCCGAACGATATTGCGGAAAGTTCGTCAGGCGTGAAATTCGGGTCTGCCAGCATGTTTTGGAAGTTGCGCACGTAGATTTCGGAGATTTCCGCCACCAGTTCAATGGACTTCTTCACCTTGACACCGCCCTTAACCACGTCATGCACCGCTTTGAGCGCATCGTAATATTTTTTACCCTGCTGGAAAATCTTCTGTGCTTCCATGAAGCCGTCCAGCGTGTTCTTGGCAGTGGTGGAAGTCTGCACTATCTGCTTGGTGGTGTTGATGATACCCTGTGCCAAGTTGCCGGGGTCTGACACCACCCATTGTGCGGATGCCTTGCCGATAAAGCAAAGGCATACCGCCATAAGGAGAATTGTTTTCTTCATGTTCTTGATTTTTAAGTTGTTGATGATTGGGGATTGCGTTTGCTTTCCGCAAGCCGCTTGATAGCCAGTTCAAGGTTGCCGCCCAGCTTCTCGGCGAGGGCGAACAGTTCCATTTTTTCGCTTTCCTCTGTCGTGAACGTGTAATATTCTTCCAACGAAACTTCCGTGGCATATACCGCCGACTGCGTGCCGCCCAGCGAGAAGAAAACTTCCTTGTACTTCCGTCCGGGGTGGTTCGCCATGTTGATAGACAATATCTGCGAACGCTCCTTGTCGGTCAGTCCGAGCAGGTTTTGTATACTGTCAAACTTGTTGAGATATTTTCGCTGGTCTAACAGGATTTTGCAGTCCGAGTTATTGATGATACTCTCTTTCACTATGGGCGAGGAAATAATATCTTCCACTTCCTGCGTTACCACAATCGCTTCCCCGAAATACTTTCGGACGGTTTTGTACAAATATTTTATGTAGTCCGCCATATTCGCCGATGCAATCGCTTTCCACGCTTCTTCAATTAGTATTAACTTCCTTATTCCCTTTAACTTGCGCATCTTGTTTATAAAGGCTTCCATGATGATGATAGTCGTTATCGGGAATAAAATCTTGTGGTCTTTGATATTATCCAATTCAAAGACAATGAAGCGTTTATGCAGCAAATCCAGCTCCTTGTCAGAGTTCAGCAGGTAGTCGTATTCACCGCCACGATAGTATGGTTCAAGCACGTTCAGGAAATTGTCAATGTCAAAATCCTTTTCCCTGACGTTCTTCTGTTCAAGCTGTTGGCGGTAATCATCCCGGACAAACTCGTAGAACGTGTTGAAACAGGGCGTTACCGACCTGTCGCCCGTGATACGTTCGATATAGGCACTTACCGCATTGGACAACGCCACTTCTTCCGACCGCTTGGGGGCTTCATCGTCCCGCTTCCATAAAGTAAGAATAAGCGTCTTGATGCTCTCTTTCTTCTCGATGTCAAATACCCCGTCCTCGACATAGAACGGGTTGAACGCTATCGGGTTTTCGTTGGTGTAGGTGAAATAAATCCCGTCCTCGCCGTGCGTGCGGTTGTGGATAAGCTGGGACAGCCCCAAGTAGCTGTTACCCGTATCGACCAGCAGCACGTGCGCACCCTGCTCGTAATACTGGCGCACCATGTGGTTGGTGAAGAAAGACTTCCCGCTACCACTCGGCCCAAGTATGAACTTGTTTCTGTTGGTAGTGATGCCTTTCTTCATGGGCAAATCCGATATGTCGATGTGCAGCGGGCGACCGCTTACCCTGTCCACCATTTTGATGCCGAACGGGGAAAGCGAACTCTTGTAGTTCGTTTCTTCCACGAACAGGCAGAGAGCCTGCCCCAAGAACGTGTAGAAACTTTCCTCTGCGGGGAAGTCGGCTTCGTTGCCGGGTATGCCCGCCCAAAAGAGCGTGGGCGTATCGACCGTGTTGTGGCGTGGCTTGCACTCCATTAGTGCAAGCTGGCTTCCCACATCGTTGCGTATGCGTTTGAGTTCTTCCCGGTCGTCACTCCATGCCATGACGTTGCAGTGGCAACGCACCGAGATAAGCCCCCTGCTATGCGCTTCGTTCAGGTACTCGTCTATCCACTCCTTGTTCACTTGGTTGGCACGGGAGTAACGGGAGAGCGATTGCATATTCCGGGCGGTCTGCTCGAAGTTCTTCAGGTTTTCGGCGTGGTCGTCTATGAAGATGAACTGGTTATAGACGTGGTTACACGACAACAGCACGCCCACCGGGGCGGCAAAACTTAACCTGCAATCGCTTCTGTCAGTGGACAGCTTCTCAAATCGGCAGTCCGTCCCGACCTTTCCGGGCAAATCTTCCACGTCCGAAAGCGTGTGCAGGCACAGTATGTCGTCCCCAACACGCATTTCTTCCGGATACAGCCCGATGTCTTTCAGGCAAGTAGTGTCGGTTTGCGAGAGCGAGAAGTATTTCTCGATGATGCCCGCCTTTCCGTCCTGCCCGGTGATTTCCGATGCCGCCAGCCGGGTAAGCGTGACAAACCCGCTGTCGTTCATGATGCGCTCGAACTGCCCGACCGCTTCGATGAACTTTGCCGCCGCTTCCTTGTCGGCTATTTCCTGCGGAACAATCCTGCCCCGGCAGAGGGTGGAGAAGTCGCTCTGTCGGCGGCTTCTCTCCCTTGTCGTTTTCGTCAGGAACAGGTAGCAGTAATGGTTCAAGAACGGGCGTTCATTGAAATGCCGTTCAAAACTCCGGGACAGGAAACTAAGCTCGTCCCTTTCCGTGTCGGGCTGGTAGTTCTCCTTGATGAAGAAGTCCTGCTTGTGTACTATGGAGTAGTCAGGCAACACCTTGATTGCCTTGTACCACGCCGAATGTATGGCTTCGTACTCGGCACTGGTGACGGTGAACAGTTCGGGCAGTTCCACCCTGAAAGCCACCGTTATGTCTGCATCTTTTGAAATGATGCAGCCGTTCTCCACCGCCAAAAGTGGGAATTTCCTTTCCAGCGTGGTAGCCTTTAATGTATTCCTCATGTTCTTTCTTCCTTTCTTCTTTTGTAGTTGAACAGCCGGGGTATCGCCTTTCGGCTGATAATGAAGCGTGGGTGTCTTTTGCGTGCGGCAGCTTTCATCAGCCCGTGCGTGCCGTACCGTGCGTTGAGCCGGAACGTCTGCCACACGAGCAGCAGCGAAGCCGACACGATGAAACCGATACATAGCCACTGGTTCACGCCTGCCATGAACAGCACGATGAACACCACGAAGACGGCGAGCAAGCCGCCGCAAAAGATAAAGAGGTACTGGCTTTTCAGCCCCTTGAACTCCACCGGCTTCCCGATACCCCTGTTTACCGGATATTCAGACATAGCCGCTGGTTTAGAGGAAGAACGACCGCAGGATAGTGGCGGCGACAATCAGGAAGATGCACGCCCCGAACCAACTGGCGGCAGTCTTTGAGGTGTCGGGGTCGCCGCTCGAAAATTTGTTATATACTTTTACCCCTCCAATCAAGCCGCAGACCGCCCCGATTGCGTACACCAGTTTTGTTCCGGGGTCGAAATACCCAGTGATTAGGTTCGTGGCTTCGGTGATGCCCGCCTGCCCGTTGCCCTGTGCGTAGGCACTTACCGCAGCGGCAAGTATAGCCGCCGACAAAAAGATTCTCTTTCTCATTGTGATTTGTTTTTAATGCCGGGCGGCGGGTGGGAAGTCCGCCTTTCCCGGCTGGTGAATAATTTGAAATTTTAGTGGTTGCGGCACGGATGCCGTCTGTTGGTTCTTGGGTTGCCAATCAACCGTAGTCACGTTGCTTCATATTGTTACACATTATTATATTATAGGAAATCGTTCATGTCGAACGCTTCATGTTCCTTGCTTGTACCGCCAGCTTCGGCAGGGACGGCAGCCGTAGCCAGTTCCGCTTCGTTGCGTCCCAGCAGTTCCGCCACCTTTGCCAGCCCGCCGTTGATGTTCTCCACCACCGCATCGTAGAGGTTCGTCCCCTCAATGCTTGCCAGCGTCCCGGCGGCTTGCCGCTGTTCCGCTTCGGTGGGGTTGTCGGCGTTCGCCGTGCGTACCGCTTCGCCCAGTTCGTCAAAGCTCACGCCCGTAGCCCGCCCGGTATCATCGTCACCGTCCATGTACCCGGCTATTTCCTCGTCCTCGTAGTCGGGTTCGTCATTCTCGTAACCGGGCGTTTCTTCCGGCAGTCCGTCAGCCTGCGGCGCAAAAATAGTATCATTTTCAGCCGCTTGCGGGAGGTGTCCCGATTTGTCCTGCGCTGTCCCGATTAGTCCACCCTTGTATCGGCTTTCACCTATCAGCGTGTAGCCTGAAACTTCGTTTCGTGGAAGCGACGCATCATCCGTTCTGCCCGGTGATGTCCGACTGTCCGTGTAGCGATACCACAGCCATAAGGCGATATAGTACACCAAAAGCCCGGTAAGTATGCAATAGATTACCATAGTCAGACAGGCTTTTGAAAATTACTTTCGTACAGGGTGTTTATCTCGTCTTGGTATTGCTCGAAGTGGCGCAGCAGAATGTTTTCCACATAGCTGCTTACCGTTACCTTTCGCCCGCCTATCACCGTCACGATACGCATCAGCTTCTCGTGCGTGGTACGGCTCACGTACAAGGGCTGTCGGTCTGCCAGTTCCACTTTCTGAAAGTAGGTTTCCCGGTAGTCGCCCGAACCGCCCTTGCGCTTGCGGGGTGTCGGTTTCTCTACTTGCACCGTTTCTGTTTGTATTTCTTGCGGGACATCATTCGTCTTATTATTATCTTGTTTACTGGGGACACCTTGCGAGATAAGTTCTTTCATGAAATCCTCGTCTATCTTCGGCATCCCGCCGCTTTGCTTTGCCATATCATTGTAATTTGATGTAGTACGTTATTTCGGTTATCAGTTCTTCCAAGTTGCTTCCCCTTACCAGCGGGCGGCTGGCGGGAAAGAGCGTGGAGCGGAACACCGCCTTTTTATCCGCTACCAGTTCCTTTTTGTAGCGTTTGGTATCGGGGATAAAGGTTTTCATCAGTGGCAGTTCCAGTTCCTTAATCGTCTTGTCGTAGGCGGCGTAGAGGTCTGTTTTCTCCCGCCCGTCCACCATGTTCCAAAAGAGGTACAGCCCGGCAAGTCGGCAGGCTTCATTCTTCACCAATAGCTTTTGGATAGCCATTGCGAACGACAGGCTGCTTTCCAGCACCACCTTGTCGGCTGAAATGGGGGTGAAAATGTAGTCCATGCCCGCAAGGGAGTTTATCACGCCCTCGCTGTTCACCGTGCCGGGCAGGTCGAAAAAGACAATATCCGGCACGTGTCCGGCGGCTATATATTCGTCAGCCGTTGCAATCGCCTTTTCGGGCGAACTGCACAGCACCGGGTAGGCTTTCTTCCCCAGCCGGGTGAACTGTTCATACGCCATGCGCTTGTAATCTTCATCCGCCCCGACCTGCTCGGCATCCCGCTTTCGCATCCCGGCAATGGAGTGTTGGGGGTAGTCGCAATCGACCACCGCCACATCGTAGCCTTTGAGGTAGTAGAGGTAACTCGCCGCCAGCACGGTAAAGGTGGTTTTGCCGACCCCGCCCTTTTGGGTGGAAAAGGCGACATAAAGGGGTGTTTTCTCGTTTTCCATATTGCTTTCGTTCATTATTGGTTGATAGATTTATTTATTGCTTTCAATCATTCATTCCATATTGCAATCTTGAAATATTGAAAGATTGTTTTATTTCAATCTTGTTTTCCTGCTTTCATTCTTTCTTGAAATATTGAAATCCTGCAATCATGTTTTCTTGAAATCCTGCTTTCAATCATTCTTTCCTGATTGGAATATTTCTTTCAATCTTGCTTTCAATCTTGAAATCCGATGCAAAAAAAGGGAGAAAAAACGTCCCCTGAAAACCTTGTCCCGATTTGTCCTGCGCTGTCCCGTTTTGTCCACCAACCACCTATTTTACAGCATTATAAATCACCGTTACTTTGCAGCGGAGTAACGAACCGCAAGGGGCGCAGGTGTAAAACAGGGCTGGTGAACGGCAGGGCTTACCGCTTCACGCTAACCCCAATCCGTCCGTGACGGATTTCGATTTTCGTCAGAAAATAGCAAGGTGTGTTTTGTATGCTACAAAACCGTTTTCCGTGCCTGAAAACGCCTTGCCCCTTGCGGGGGTAAATATCACTCCGAAGTCGTAATTTTTTAATCCAAAGAAGCATGGAAACAAGAAAACCTAACAAGGGCGGTCGCCCCGCCCTCGCAGACCCGGCGAAGCACCGCCATGTCCTTTACCTGAACGACCGGGAGAATGCCCGCTTCCTCTCGCAGTGGGAGCAGTCGGGCGTTACGAGCAAGTCCCGGTTCATCGCCGCACGGTTGTTCGGCGAGCCGTTCCGGGTGGTGAAAGTGGACAAATCGGCAGTAGAATATTGCGCCCGGCTGACCGAATTTTATGCCCAATTCAGAGCGGTAGCGGTCAATTACAACCAAGTGGTAAAGGCTCTGAATAGTAACTTTTCGGAGAAAAAGGCACTGGCTTTTCTCTATAAACTGGAGAAAGCGACCACCGAACTGGCTGTGTTGAACCGTCAGGTTATCGACCTGACAAACGAGTGCAAGGAACTATGGTTGCCAAAATAAGCACGGGCGGCAATATGTTCGGCGCACTGGCGTACAACCAAAACAAGGTGGACAGCGGGGAAGCAAAGGTGCTTTTCTCCAACCGGATGCTGTTGAGCGAGGACGGGAATTTCTCTATCGGCGAGTGTATGCGCAGCTTTGAAATGCAGATGCCCGTCCAGCTATCCACCAAGAAGCCGATACTTCATATTTCCATAAACCCGCACCCGGAAGACGTGCTGACCGACCTGCAGCTTTCCGACATTGCCAAAGAGTATATGCGGAAGTTGGGCTATGGCGACCAGCCCTATTTGGTGTACAAGCATACCGACATCGACCGCCACCACATCCACATCGTGGGGTTGCGGGTGGACGAGAACGGCAAGCCGCTGAATGACAAGTTCGAGCATCGGCGCAGCAAGCAAATCACCCGTGAACTGGAAAAGAAATACGGGCTGCACCCGGCAGAGCGAAAGGAACGTGCCGAACGCCCGGAACTTAAAAAGGTGGACTATGCCGCCGGGGACGTGAAGCACCAAATCGGCAATACCGTGAAAGCGGCTTGCTATGGCTACCGCTTCCAGTCGTTCGGGGAGTACAAGGCTTTGCTTGCCGCTTACAACGTGTGCGCCGAGGAAGTCAAGGGTGAAGTGAACGGCAAGCCCTATCAGGGCATTGTCTATTCCGCCATGAACGACAAGGGCGAAAAGGCGGGCAACCCGGTAAAGGCTTCCCGCATCGGCAAGTCGGTGGGTTATGAAGCGGTGCAGCGCAGAATGGAGAAATCGGGCGAAGCAATCAGGAACGGGAAACTGAAAGAGCGCACCCGGAAGATTGTAGCCACTGCCATGCAGACCACCCGCAGCCGCAAGGAACTGGAACAACAGCTAAAGAAGCAGGGCATTGACGTGGTATTCCGTCAGAATGACAGCGGGCGCATCTATGGCGTTACGTTCATCGACCATGACAGCCGGGTGGTGCTGAACGGTTCACGCTTGGGCAAGGAGTATTCGGCGAACGTGTTCAACGAACGTTTTTCGGGCGAAACCGGAAAGATGCACCAGCCCGAAGTGTCAGCACCGCAGCAAGACCAGCCCACGCATCAGGAACAACCGGGGTTCATGCCGAAATCCGACATCGTTCCGGGTGTGGCTTCCGTGTTGGGTGCGTTCGGTGGATTGCTGGGCGGCGGTGCATCAGGCGGTGACGATCCGCAGGACACCGCCCGCCAAAAGAGAAAGAAGAAAAAGAAGCGCACAAGGCGCATCGACTAACTTAAAAAAACATTACAATCATGCAACAGGAAGATGATTTGAGAGGGCTTGCAAGGGTCATGGACTTTATGCGGGCTGTCAGTATTCTATTCGTGGGAATAAACGTGTACTGGTTCTGTTACTCCACCCTGAAAGAGTGGGGAGTGACCTTTGAAGTGATAGACAAGATACTGTGGAACTTTCAGTGCACCACCGGGCTGTTCTCGTCCGTTCTTTGGACAAAACTATTTTCGGTGCTGTTCCTCGCCCTGTCGTGTATCGGCACTAAGGGCGTGAAAGAGGAAAAGATAACGTGGGCGAAGATACATTGCAGCCTTGCGGCAGGTGTCGTGTTGTTTTTTCTGAACTGGTGGCTGCTGGAACTTCCGCTGCCACACACGGCGGACACTGTGTTTTATATCGCCACGCTGTCGGCGGGCTATATCTGTATGCTCATGGCGGGTACATGGATGTCCCGGCTGTTGAAGAACAACCTAATGGATGATGTCTTTAATACAGAGAACGAAAGTTTCCAGCAGGAAACAAGGCTTATCGAGAACGAGTATTCGGTAAATCTGCCTACCCGGTTCTACTATAAGAAGAAATGGAATAACGGTTGGATAAATGTCGTGAACCCGTTCCGTGCCAGCCTTGTGTTGGGTACACCGGGTAGCGGCAAGTCGTATGCAGTGGTAAACAGCTACATAAAACAGCAAATCGAGAAAGGTTTTGCGCTTTACTGTTATGATTACAAGTTTCCCGATTTATCGGAAATCGCTTATAATCATTTGCTTAACCACTTGGACGGGTATAAGGTAAAGCCTAAATTCTACATTATCAATTTTGACGACCCACGCAAGAGCCACCGATGCAACCCGATAAACGCCAGCTTCATGTCGGACATTGCGGATGCCTACGAAGCCAGCTACACGATAATGCTTAACCTCAATCGAAGTTGGATAAGCAAGCAGGGCGATTTCTTCGTGGAAAGCCCGATTATTCTTTTGGCGGCTATAATTTGGTATCTCCGTATCTATCAAGGCGGTAAGTATTGCACGTTCCCCCATGCCATTGAACTGTTGAACAAGAAATACGCCGATGTATTCACTATTTTGCGCAGTTATCCCGAACTGGAAAACTACCTTTCGCCGTTCGTAGATGCTTGGGAATCAGACGCTCAATAGCAGTTGCAGGGTCAAATAGCAAGTGCGAAAATCCCGCTTTCAAGGATGATTTCACCCGCTCTTTACTGGGTAATGACAGGTGATGATTTCTCGCTGGACATCAACAACCCGAAAGAGCCTAAAATCTTGGTTGTCGGCAACAATCCCGACCGTCAGAACATCTATTCGGCGGCACTGGGATTATATAACAGTAGAATAGTGAAGCTGATAAACAAGAAAGGTCAGCTTAAAAGTTCGGTGATAATAGATGAATTACCGACTATATATTTTCGTGGGCTTGATAATTTGATTGCGACCGCCCGAAGCAACAAGGTTGCGGTTCTGCTGGGCTTTCAGGATTACAGCCAGCTTACCCGTGACTATGGGGACAAGGAAAGCCGTGTGATACAAAATACTGTGGGCAACGTGTTTAGCGGTCAGGTAGTCGGTGAAACGGCAAAAATACTGTCGGAGCGTTTCGGAAAGGTGTTGCAGAAACGGCAGAGCATGACAATCAACCAGCGGGAGAAGTCCACCTCGATAAGTACCCAAATGGACAGCCTGATACCCGCCAGCAAAATATCCAACCTCACGCAAGGTATGTTCGTGGGGGCTGTGGCGGACAACTTCGATGAACGGATAGAGCAGAAGATTTTCCACTGTGAAATCGTGGTGGATAATGAAAAGGTAAAGCGGGAAACCGCCCGTTACGTGAAGTTGCCGCAGATTATCGACTTCACCGACAAGGACGGCAATGACCGGATGCAGGAGGAGATACAAGCCAATTATGACCGCATCCGTCAGGAAGTCCGGCAGATTGTCGAGGACGAGATAACACGGATTAAGAACGACCCGGAGTTATGCCACTTGATAAAAAAGGAAGAATAAACGGCGAGGAACATTATTCCTCGCTATCTTTTTCAGGCAATATTGAGGATAATTCATCTTCAATATCTATCCCATAAGCCACAGCCATTTGCGCCAACATTATACCAAATGTACCTCTTAATTCGCCTAATGTAGAATTAAATTTCCAGCTACTTATACAATCATAATTGTGCAAATAAAAATGCACCTTATTATTCTCGTTAGTATATTGATTTAAGAACTTCCTACATGCAATACGCATTGCTTTTAAGTAATTATAAAGATTGGTTTCTGATGATATATCTTGTATCTTATCTGTTAGAAAATGTCTGATTTCAATTATTGAATGAATACAATGGTCAGGACATTCTTGTTCATAAGGATTATATAATACTCTTCTGTCTTCTAAAAAACGTATAATTTTAATTGCTTTTGTACGTTCTGTTTCAGACGGATTCCAAGATACACCAAAAATGGGGCAACTTATACCAGTTAACCGTTCTCTTATTTCTCTGAAAATCATATAATTGCTTCTTCTATTTTTAATTAACAGCTATTCTTTGTTTTGTTGCTTTATTCGGTAGGCTTCAAAGCGCACCAGTATTTCGTGTAGGTTCTCCAATGCTTCCACAGCCTTGCCTATCGGCGGCATCTTGCTTTTGTCAAAGGTCAGTTTCTTCAAATCGGTAATGTACGCCGTAGCCACTTCGGGTAACGCCATGACCGCTTCGGCATCCTTGAATATCGGTGCATCAGCCAGCGACAAGTGCGAACGGGAGTTTTTGTTTAGCCCGTCCTCTATCGTCACCCGGTACATGGCATCCAAGAAATCTTCCGAATGTAGGTAATCGTTATATTCCTGATTGTGGTAGAGTGCCGACAAGTCGTAAACATCACGGATATGCTTTGCCAATAGTGCGGTTGCATCCTCATTGTAAGACAGCTTTACCAGCCTTGAAACCTTGTCGCAGATAGTCTTTCGGGGATTGATACACTGCGTTTCAAAACTTTCCAGCCCGTAGGTGCTTATCAGTTCCTCTTGCCCGATACTTTCAAGAAAGGCGGTCACAATCGGTTTGATAACCCGCTTGTCTGCCGGGTAGAACATTAGTTTTTTGTCCGGTAGGTCACAAGACTTTATTTCTACTTCCAAATGTTCTTTCAGTCCCACACCCTGAAATATATTGTCATAAGAAAAATACAGTTTGCGGTAATTACCGCCCGTTTCCGACAAATCTTCCTTGTATATGTCACTGTTGAGTTCGGCTATGTATTTGGAAAGTTTCTTGTTTAATGTCTTTTCCGCCTGCTTGGACGCACCTTTATCTCCCGTGAACACGAACAAGTCCAAATCTTCCGAGAAGCGTTCTATCAGCCCGTAGGCTTTGGAAAGTGAAGTTCCGCCTTTGAAGTAGGTCTTATCCGCATATTCGGACATGGAAATATCCCGCAGTATCTTCGATACCCAGTAATCCTTTTCCACGTGCGACTGCTCGTAGCCGAAATGTTCAGCCGCCAGTGCGATGATTTCCTTGAACGCTTCCTTGTCCGAATGTAAATTCATATTTCTGTCCTATGCCGTTTTATAATCCAAGTTGAACCGTGTCGTGGGAAGAATGGTCTTTGCCATTTCCGTTTGCAATACGGTTTGTCTGATGTCGCCCAGTATGTCTGCCACCACCTTTCTGACACGTGGCGGGTAACTTTTTGCCAAAGATACGATTTTTTCCAGTTCCGGCAGGCTGTACCCGTTGAAATATTGGCTTTTGACCCGGTTGTAGATGTCCTGTCCGGTTGTTCCGGGTATGCGCTTCATGTCCTTTATCGCATCGAGCAGCCGCAAGTACGGGACAAGGCTTTCATCCGGATAGTCCATGCAGTAGGCTTTCACGCACTCTATATCCAAGTTCTTGAAACGGAAACGGCGAACCGGGTTTGGAGTGGCTATCGTTATGGTTGTGGCGACCTGTTCGGTCAGCCCCATTTTATTATAGACGTAAGCCCCCGTGATATAGCCGTTCAGTTTTTCGGTAAGATAACGAAACTGTTCATCCTGATAGACGGGCAGCTTCCCCAATCCTAAGACCGATTTCTTGGGGCGGTAGTACGCCCCTTTTTCAACCCGTACCAGTACCCCTTTGCGGCTCTGTTCGGAGAGCAGCACCGCAACATTGGCGGTCTTTTCCATTTCAAACGACAAATCCCGGAACGTGAATATACGCCCGGTATCTATCCGTTCAATCTGCCCAAGTATCTCTTTCCTGAATGAAGCCATATTTATGTACTTTGTTTCTATCTGCAAAGATAGTATATTATGTAATTACATACAAAAACATAACAAATATTTTGCCGAAGATGTTTTTATTTCTCCAACTGTTGGTTGGATATTTTCATCTGCCACGGACAAATCGGGACAGCGCAGGACAAATGCGGACAGCCCTTGCCGCCCGTCCAAATATAGCATATTTAGTCGCTACCTTTGGGCGGGACTATTCCCGTAACCACTAAAATTTCAATTATTTATGGCAAACAGAATGACCCCGCCCGCAGAGGGGCAGGAAAAAGACGTGCTGCTGGTCTTGGATAAACAGCAGGGCAAGGTGAGTGCCGTTAAGGGTATCGACAAGGAGGGCAATTTGCAGACTGTGCCGCCGACACAGGGCGGCGAGTTCATGCAGGTGGACAAGAACAGCGATGTGTTCAGCAACTTCATTTCCAATTTCTTCCGCAAGTTCCAGGACACTTCCGGGCTGGAACTGTTCAGCGTCAAGGCTTCCGAAGCGGAGCAGGACGCAAAGGCAATCGAGGACAACCACCGCAACCCGACACCGGAGGGCGGCAAGCGGGCTGAAATGTTACGAGTTCCGAAGCCCGACTTCCACGAGTTCAAGCAGGGCTACCGCTTCGACCCGTCAAAAATCGACTGGGAGAACCTGAAAAAAGTCGGCATCACCGCCAATACCCTGAAAAACACGAAAGACTTCGACCGGGTGATGCGTGGCTACAAGTCCCGCAACACCTACACCGTTTCGGGGACGGTGGGCGGCTTCTACCTCAAACCTACCGATGTCAAGCTCTCTTTCTATCAGGCAAAGGACGGCACGGTAGTACCCAAGCTGCACGGCGTGCAGCAGGACGAAAAACTGTTGCAACGCCCGTTCCATGAACACGGGTTCACCAAGCAGGAACAGGGTAACTTGCAAGGCACTGGCAACTTGGGCGGCATCGCTGAAATCAAAGACCCGAAAAGCGGCGGGCAAATCCCCGTGTTCGTCAGCCGGGACAGGTACACGCACGAACTGGAGTATATGCGGGCTGACAAGTGGAAATGCCCCGACACCATTTGCGGCGTGAAAGTCAGCCCGGAGCAGAAAGCCGCCTTTGAAGCCGGGCAAGCGGTCAAAATGGAAAACCTGCAATTCAGGGACGGCACGAAACGCAGTGCCTATTTGCAGGTCAGTGCGGTGGAGCGTGGCTTGGAGTTCCTGCCCCGTGCTGCCGTCCAGTTCTTGCAGCAGGGGCAGCAGCCCGCAGAACAGCAGGTAGCCGGGATAAAGGACGGCAAGGGCGTTGAGTTCAACGGTCATGTGCAGCCCGGCGCACAGGGCAAATCCCCCGACAAGGTGCAGCCGAAAGACGTTACCCCCGCCGCCGAGAGCCGGACGCAGGTAGCGGTCAATTCGGAGGGCAAGACCAACGAAGCTACCAAGCAGGGCAAAGAGCCGTTGAAACAGGGTCAGGACAAGCCCACCGCCAAGCAGAAAGAGAAGCAGGACAAGAGCCTGAAAGCGGACAAACCCAAGAAGTCCAGAGGAATGAAAATGTAGTACCCACCTTAAAAAGTAAAGAATTATGATTGCATTGATAGCAGAGAAGCCCAGCGTGGCAAAGGACATCGCCCGCATCATCGGTGCGACCCAGCGTAATGACGGTTATCTTTCCGGCAACGGGTATATGGTGACATGGGCGTTCGGCCACTTAATCCAGCTTGCCATGCCGGAAGCCTATGGCGTGGCGAACTTCCGCAAGGAGAGCCTGCCCATACTGCCGCCCGATTTCCAATTAATCCCCCGTCAGGTGAAAGCGGAGAAAGGCTACAAGGCAGACCCCGGCGTTCTGAAACAGTTGAAAGTGATAAAGGAAGTGTTCGACAAGTGCGACCGGATTATTGTCGCCACCGATGCCGGGCGTGAGGGTGAGTTAATCTTCCGCTACATCTTCCATTACCTGAACTGTCGAAAACCATTTGTGCGCCTGTGGATAAGCAGCCTTACCGACAAGGCAATCCGTGAGGGGCTGGATAACTTGCAGCCGGGAGAGCGTTACGATAACCTCTACCTCTCTGCCAAGTCCCGCAGCGAAGCGGACTGGCTGATAGGGATAAACGCCACCCAAGCGTTGAGCGTAGCCGCCGGGCAGGGCGTGTTCTCGCTGGGCAGGGTACAGACACCCACGCTCATGATGATATGCAGCCGCTATTTGGAGAACAAGCATTTCGTACCCGCCAAATTTTGGCAACTCAAAGCGGCGACCACCAGCGGGGAAATAAGTTTCACCGCCCAATCGACCGCCAAGTGGGAACAGCAGCCCGAAGCCATAGCCGCCCTGCAACGGGTTAAGGATGCCGGACAACTTGCCGTGAAATCCGTTGAGAGGAAAGAAGCCAACCAAGAACCGCCGCTTCTGTACGACCTTACCACGCTGCAAAAGGAAGCGAACACGAAGCTGAACTTTTCGGCTGACAAGACGCTTTCCATAGCGCAAAGCCTGTATGAAAAGAAAGTGATGTCCTACCCGAGAACCGGAAGCCGCTATATATCGGAGGACGTTTTCGATGAAATGCCGGAGCGTGTCGCCCTGTTAGGGCAATACCCCCGCTTTGCCGGGTATGCCGCCGGGCTGGACGGTGCAGCACTGAACCGCCGCAGCGTAAACGATAGCAAAGTGACCGACCACCACGCCTTAATCATTACCGAGAACCTGCCCGGCGAACTTTCCAAAGACGAGCGGGCGGTTTACGAGCTGGTAGCCGGGCGTATGCTGGAAGCCTTTTCGGGCAAGTGCGTGAAAGACGTTACCATCGCCATATTGTCAGCTGGAGATACTGACTTCACGGTAAAAGGGTCTGTGATGAAAGTAGCAGGCTGGCGTACCGTGTTCGGCGAGCAGGAAACGGGCGGGGATGAAGAAGACGCCAGTCTGCCGCCGCTCCAAGAGGGCGAAGGCCTGCCGATTTCCAACGTGGAACTGTTGGAGAAGCAGACCAAGCCGAAACCGCTGCACACGGAAAGCAGCCTGCTTGCCGCAATGGAGAACGCCGGAAAGGAACTGGAAGATGCCGAACTGAAAGCCAGTCTGAAAGATGCCGGGATAGGCACGCCAGCCACCCGTGCGGCGATTATCGAAACGCTGTTCACCCGCCAGTACATCGTGCGTGAGAAGAAGAACCTTGTGCCTACCGACAAGGGGCTTGCCGTTTATGGGATTGTCAAGGACAAGAAGATTGCCGATGTCGAAATGACGGGTATGTGGGAAACCGCCCTTGCCAAGATAGAAGCGGGCAGTATGGATGCCGACACGTTCCGAAAGGGTATCGAGGTGTACGCAACGCAAATCACCGCAGAACTGCTATCGGTGCAGCTATCTGTCGCTACTGGTGAAACCTGTCCCTGCCCCAAATGCAATAACGGGCTCATCCTGTTCTACCCGAAAGTGGCGAAGTGTTCCAACGTGGACTGCACGCTTACCATATTCCGCAACAAGTGCGACAAGCAACTGACCGACAAGCAGATTGTCGAACTGGTGACAAAACGCAAGACCGGGCTAATCAAGGGCTTCAAGGGCAAGAACGGCAAGGCTTTCGATGCTTCGCTTGTGCTGGACGAACAGTTCAATGTCGGTTTTTTATTCCCCGAAAAGAAAGCGAAACCGAAGAAATAGCCTATCTTTGCCACTGAAATTTCATTGTGATAGGTTTTACAACTTATAATAATTGAAATTTTAGTGGTTGCGCCCGGCGGGAACCGGGCGCATTTTTTATACGCTCCCGCCAAACAGGTAGGTTGAACAGACCACCCCGTTATCCAGCACCCTGCTTTCCGAGAGTTTCCAATGTGAGCCGAATGTTTCCCCGATAAAGCCGATGCCTTTGCCCGCCATGACCGGGACGGTGTAGATTGTCAGGCTATCCAGCAGTCCGGCTTTAATCAATGAAGTAAGCAGCTTGCCACCGCCCACCACCAGTATGTCGGTTTCCTGTTTCAGTTCATAGATCCTTTGCAGCGGTTCTTCGGTCAGGAACTCCACGCCGCAGTCCGGCGTCACGTTGGTATCATAGTGTGACACCACAAAAGACCTTTTGCTTTTGTGCGGCCACCCGCCCCAGTGTTCAAAGATGTAGTTGTAGGTGTTCGCCCCCATAAGCAGGCAATCTGCATCCAAATAGTATTTGCCAACGATAGTTTTTACTTTATCGGGTAACCAATCCAGTTCCTTATCTAAGGTGGCTGTATGTCCGTCAAGAGATACGGCGATATGCGCTTTAATTTGTTTCATCCTATCAGGTATTAAACAGTTGATAATCTTTTTCAACCTATTCGTTGATACCTCAAAAAAGAAGCGTGAACTTACACTGCTCCACTACGAGGTACTGGCATACCCAAAGAAACGAAACAGGCAAGTCCACGCTATGACAAAGCATAGCATAGACATTGCGCTGAAAATCCCGTTTCTTTTGAAAAGTGCCAGTTTTCGTAGTGAGATATTCGGCGAACGAATATGTTATATATAATGACGATATTACAGCCGAAACTGTTCAATCGCCGTTATTCTCTTATGTTACTTTTGCAAAAGTAGCGAAAATCACCGAAATAACCTTGCAAATAATAGAAATCCTGCCTTATTATCATAACAAGACAGGATTTAAAGAAGAAAATATATGATATTGATTATCACTTAATCCATGCGTTCACGGATTAACTTGTGTATGTCGCTTGCACGATAGAAATATTTTCCGTCTAATGTTAAGTAAGGCAGTATTCCTTTCTTCCGGTAACGTTGCAAGGTTTTGGTACTCACTTTCAGCATAAAGCACAAATCCTGATTATCAAGGAGTTTTTCGCCGTTCAGGTAATTGTGACCGCTTAACAGACGGTCTATCTTTTTGTCCTGCATATCGAGCCTATCCATGATACGCTCCATCCAAGCCACGAAGTTTTCTTTATCTATATACATAAGGCTACCGGATTAAATAAGACCTATCATAAAATAGCTTTGGTTCACCGGGTCTTTAATGATAATCTCCCGTTCACGCATAAAGCGGATATAACTCTTTGCAGTGCGTTCTTTAACATCCAAGACCTGCTGTAATTGTTCACAAAGGTCTATATAAGTGATATGTGTCTGTCGCCCGAAAATGTCACGGGCAACATTCACCAGTTCCCTTTCCTTGCGCTTCTCTTTTTCCTCACGGGGCTTCTCACCCTTGTACACGTGCATCCCGGCTTTCTTATCCCATGCAAAGAGCATCAGCGGCACGTCCAGCGGGCTTCCATCCCTTACTTTCAGTGATTTTACCACTGACTGGGCAGGTTCTTCGTCTTTCTCTATCGAAAGGATTGTAGCCGCCTTGCGCTGCAACTCGCTACCCAAATGTCCCCGTAACTTCAAGCCGTTCGGAACGAAGTGCAGCACACAAAGAATACAGGTGTTATAGATACCCGCCAACCGATAAAGTTCATCTATCACCGCCACGCTTTCCGCTTCATCATTGGCACTCTTAACAAGGTCGGCGATGCCGTCAATGACTACCAACTGGATGCCGCCATACTGGTAGTAGAATTTATCCATGCTCTGCACAATGGCGTTCAGGCGTTCTTTGCGTGACATCCCCGTCAGGCAAAACGCTTTCAGTTCATCGGGTTTGTCCGGCTGTTTGGCACGTGCCAGCAGGTTGCTTACATTCTTGAACAGTTGCACTTCCGACTGTTCGGTGTCATAGAGCAAGACCGCCTTGTGCCTGCCGTTAGTGGTTATCTGTACGCCCAGCGTATCTACTTCTGCACCAGCCGGACAGATGCAGCCCGCCACGATTGCGGCTACATAATTGCTCTTTCCCGTTCCCTCGCCCCCGGTGATGCCGAACAGGTTGCCTTGTGTTCCTAACGGAACGTCACCCGCTGAAATAATCTCTTGCGCTTTGGTAGGCGGGTTGTTGAAATCTATCTCGCATGATTTTAGCATAATCAATGTGTCGCTATACAGGTTGTCTAAAAATTCGATAAACAGTTTCAGGAAATCTTCACGGGTGTTCCCGGCTTTGAAGTAGTCGGATATGTCCTTTTCCTCTTTCGTTCCCGGAAGTGGTAGCAACAGACGTTTCACGCCAAATTCTTCCAATAGCTTTTCCTGCTTGCGTGAACTTTCCTTGCCCGTTTTATCCATATCGAAAAGCAGGATGATGTGTTTGAATCGGAACGTCAGCCGATAAACCAGCGTGGGCGGGATAGTCACCGTTTCGCTATTGAAGCAGATAGCATTAAAACCGTGTGCCACCAGCGAAAGCACATCTTTTTCGCCGCCCGTGATAAAGAGCGTGTCACCTTTGGCGGGCAGTTGCTCCAACCCGAAACAGTAGTTTTCACCGAAGCTGCCGCCATAGAGGAAGCGGGGCGTGGAGAACGGGCGGTATAGCTTGATATATTGTTTGCCTTTGTAGCCGTACATGGGTTCTGCTACCGATGAAGTGTAGGTGTACGGTTTGCCCTCTGCCGTTTCGCTGTTGTATTCCCGGAGCGAACAGACCTTGTAATGTTCCAGCAGTTCGGGCGTGATGCCGTACTGTTGCCAGTACACCAGTTCGGCAAGCGGAAACTTCTGTTCCCGGAACTGGTAAGGCTTGACGTGCCTTTCGGGTGTTTCTTCGGTTTTGTCTGGCACTGCCCGGCGGACGGTTGCCGGGGACATGGAAACCGGAGTGCCGGAAGCCAGCCCCAAGCCCAAATCCCGGTCTATGATTTCCAGTATCTCCACGAAGTCAGCCGCCCGATTACAGTCCAGCCCCTTTAACTGCCCCACGAAGAAGAAACAATCACCGCTATAATTGTCGTTGCCGAAGTCTTTCATTTTATACATACCGCTATGGCGGTCGAAGTAGATATTACAGGATGCTTTCTTATCCTGATAAAGAGGATTAAGAAAGTGCCTGCCAATACGCCAGTCCCCGGGTAAGTAATGTTTGAAAACAAGCAGACCGTTATTTGTTCTGCTTAGAATTTCTTCTTTCCTTAACATATTTCTGATGATTGGTTATCAGTTCATTTATACACTCCTTATCACGCTTAATCAGGCGTTCTTCCAACATTCGCTTTACTTCCTTAATCTTGTAAAAGTAATGCCCCTTGATGTCGGAGTAAGAAATCATTCCTGCCGCCCGTAGGCGTTGTAAAGTACGGTCACTGATTTTCAGGAACGTGCAGACTTCGTAACTATCCACCCAAATTTCATCTTCATCAGTCTTGTTTTCGTCCAAGTGATTGAAAATGTAGTCTGCTATGGCGGTAATCTTGTTATCAAGTTCCTTATAGGCTTTTGACTCAAATGTTATAATCTCCATATTGCTAACTTATTGATTTGCTGCAAAGTTAGGGAGAAGAAATAACCTAAAAGTCATGGTTGTATCTATCATGGTATTACTTTTTTTCAAGCTATTTTTAGGGGAATATTGGCGTAAAAGTTCTCCGAAATGTCATTTTTCAAAGTAGATTTCACCATAAAAAGAAAGTACCATGTTGGGGAGAACATGGTACTTCTACATACTGGAATACAGGAATTTATTTCATATCATCTTCATTCATCCGCTTAACAAGGCTCTCTATCAGATGATGAAGATATGCCGTCCGGTCTTTTCTCTCTTTCATGGCTATATATGAAGCGTAATAATCCCCTAAATCCATGTGGAATATTGTACTAAGGAAATTCATCATTTCTTTTATCTCCACGTTGCCATTGTTTATGTCGCCCGAAGATACAAGAGAATATCCCAGTTCGATAAGATATGACTTTTTGCCTGTGAAGCGGAACGGATATTTGAAGCATCTTTGTAGGTTATCTTCTATCTGATTATTCGTTACCAGTTTCACCAATCGCTTATTCAAATAAATGCGCAGCATTTCATTGGCGATAATCTTTGCCACTTTATAGTCATATCCGGTTGAGAAATTAGGGTCTTTATCAAACTGAGCGCTATCGGTACATAACCGCAAATCAGCTTTTCCACGTACAAAGTAGTATTCATCGTACACAGTGGAGTGTGAACGGTAGTATTGATAAAAGTCCAAATTGCGATTGAAGAAATAGGTCAGATTATCCAGTTCCCGATTGATATAATTCCTAATCACTTCATCGCTACCATTAGGGCATTGTGTTTCAATCTTGTATATCTTATAGAAGAATAGCAACCGACCGAGTATTTCCGGTTTCTGTGTCTTGAAAAATAAGATTTCGTCCTCTTTGGTTGGAAATATATAGGTTTGTATTTTAGTTCTCAAATCATCAAGAACCGTTTGCAGCTTATGTACCATTGAAAGAGAGGTTTCGATAATATCATAGCCGTAGAGGTCGATTTCGTCAATCTCTATGTCTATTTCCTGCAATATATTACCTATATACCCCTTCATCTTACTTCATAGTGATATGTCGTTTCATGTATGCCTTTGTTTTCGGGCAATAAACCAAACATTTCAAGCACGTAACACAGTCATAAACATTTACTATCTCATCCCTTGAAACATTCATGTCCCATACAACCCCGTTTAACGCTTTTTGAGGGCATACATCCCTGCATATATTACAATTACCGCATTGCGACGACTTGATTTCGTGTTCCATTATTGATAAAGGGGCATTTGTTAGGACAGAGCCAAGACATTGTGCCGCTCCATATTCAGCCGTGATGAACAGGTTGTTTTTGCCAATATAACCAGTACCACTAAGTACGGCAATGGTCTTATGTGGTAAAACGGACGTTTTTGTTGTGAAGTCAAATGTATTCTCGGTTATCAAGGCATTGTCGGACTGTGATAATGCTTTGTAACCTTTGCTGATAAGCCGCCCAGCCAGTTTGTCTGCAATCATTCCCACCCGTTTTTCTGCCTGTGCATATTCATCGCTGAGGGTATGCACATAATCGGGACTATCATGTACAGTTTTGATAAAATGTGGATTTATGGCAATTCCTATCAGTAGGGCATAGGGAAAACCCCGGTTTTGTCGTATATCCAGCATGGAAATATCCACGAAGTGAACAAAATCGGCATTTTCATTTCTTAGCTGTTGTTCAATTTCCTTATTTAAGTCATTCATTTGTTCTTTCGCACAATAGGAATATAAATATCCGTTCTCAACTCCGAAACAGGGGTCTTTTCGGGAGTATTGAGATAGGTTTCAAATGTGTAAGGCTCCCGTAGCGCATATCCACTTGTCGGCAACCAATCAAGGTATATGTAACGATATACTCTGTTCAACTCGTGATATAACCCCTTGAATTGAAACACTGCATATTCTCCGGCTTCTATTTCATGAACAGAAAAGCCATTGGGAACGTTAAATGATTCCGTAACGGTTATACCCACCATGAAACGGGTTTGTTCTTCTGAAGAAATTAGCGGACAATCCAATGTAAGGCTTATAAATTTACAGCCACTTGACTGTAAACCGCAATTTTCAGAAAGGCGTAGAATCTGTTTCCATAATACCGTAAAATCATGGTTTATATGTTCCGTCCATTCCAGTTTCAAACAGGCAATACGAACAGGCGGAACTTTCTCAATGCAAGGAACAATTTGCACCGGATACATTCCTGCGGGGTTAGCATTGGAATGTAGTTTACGAAATTCCGGTATCGTACACTTAAAATAACTTTTGAATGCCCTTGAAAGTGTATGTTTGTTTTGGTAGTTTATGTGGCATAACAATTCTGTAACACTTATATCGGTTGAAATTAACTTGAAAGCGATATATTCCAATCTTAACCGTTGAATGTAAAGCCCGACATTTTCACCACATACAGCCTTGAAAACACGCCGGAAATGGTATTTGGAAATACCTGCCGTTTGCGATAGGGCATCTAAACTAAGTTCCTCGAACAAATGGCGGTTAATGTATTCTTGTACCCTTACAATCAGCTCATATAACACGTGGGCTGTATTGATTTTTTGTTTCCACCGTTTTATTTCGGGAAGCCGTTTTGACATTACCTCTCTGATTTCCTGCGAAGTATAGGATATACCTACTTCTTTATAATACTCTTCGGGGAAAAGCCCCCAAAGGTAAATCAGATAGTCCATCGAAAAATCGTAACCCTTGACACCATGCTTCAAACAATAGTCGCAATATTCCGCACTCGTATTTACCCCAAGATTATTGTAGTCAATATCTAAGGGTATTCCGCAGGTTTGGCAATATTTGGTTTCTATATCTGTTTCCATTGTCATTTCTATTATTGGCAACAAAGTTACTTAATGAGATATGAAAGAAGTTACCATAAATAGCTATCTTTAATATATACTTCCTAAAATCTATTTATCACACTTTCTAATAGCTCGTTTTAACATTTTATGGACTATAAATTTGTGGAATACCCATATTGCGACAAAATACATCTTGCCTAAAATATTATTATATTTCACGAGTGTAGTTATACTTGCAATTTGTTCGTTGCATCTTGTTTCAATACAAGATATGGACACATAAAATGTCAAGTGCTTATCTTTTGTCCCTAAGATAATTTCGTGACTGTTTTCTTCTCTGATTAACTCTTTAAATGATTTACTTGCTTTAATACCTAATGGTTTTACAATAAAATCACGTAACTTCAATAACCATAATGCCCATTTAGGGTATTGAATGAACATAGAATCAAACAGTTTTTTCACAGAAATATGTGGCTTATCTGTAATTTTTTCCCAAAAACAATCTTTGTAGTCTGCTGGGAGATATTTTGTGATTAAACTATTGCTTAGTATCATGATTTACTCTTATTTTTTTATTTCAAATTTCTTTAAGAGCATATCTTGAAGTTCTTTAAAATCACAAGTAGGAATTTCAGAACAAATATGCTGTAGCCCAATAAGTAAGGCATATTGAATAGTTGCTATTTTATGTGCATATTCTAATGTATAACCGCAATCTTGACCTAATTTAATTAAATAATCTAATCTCAATTTATCTACTTGTGTTACATATCGCTGTACTATATTGTTAGTATAGCTCCACGCCCTAATACGACCCTCGCATTTATATTCGGAAGAAGCAGACATTTGAGCTAAAGAATACAACTTTTCTGTTGCACTGACAAGTTTTTCTGCATTCTCAATGAATGTAAGTGTATTTTCTTTAACCCAAAAGGTCATAAGTGCATCTATATATCCATCTATATTTTTGAAATGATGATAGAACGCTCCTTTTGTGATTTTCAACAAAGCACATAAGTTGTCTATTGTAATTTTTGAAACTCCCTCATTTTCTATAATTTGGAGCCCAATAATGAACCATTGTTTTTTTTCTACTTTCTTCATGTTAATATACTTTTGCATACCATACTATATGGTATGCAAAAGTATGAAGTTAATATGAAATACACAAATTATTATTTCAAGAAATGTATCTTTCACAAGAAACTAAGGTTTTAGTGCAAGGTGCAAGTATATATCTTTATATATAGCTTGCACCTTGCACTAACCGCAGAAGATTTATTTTCAATGATTTGCATATATCAAAAGAAAGCCGTATCTTTGAACCGTAGTTTTAGGCAGACAACGAATAGCCAAAAGGTGACAGAAAAGCGTTATTCTTGTAACCTAAGTTGTACCCCCTAAGGCTTTGACATGATGATAAGAAATTGAATTTCAAGGATATTGGGGAGTAGGTTCATAACCCTCTCTCTCCGCCAATAAACATTGAAAAATCCTGTAAGTAAATTCTTACAGGATTTTTTATTTTAGGGATATTGCCTGAAAATGCCATAAAACAATTGTTATGAAGATACTACATTTATCTGACACACATGGTTGCCACCGGAGGCTGAAGCAGCTCCCGACAGCTGATATCGTGGTACACTCCGGCGACTTCTGCATGACCGGTTCGGAAACTGAGGCTATTGATTTCTTGAACTGGTTCTGCGATTTGCCATATAACCACAAAATTTTCATCTGTGGCAACCATGATGATTGCCTGTATGGTGCAGACATCGACGGACTGGATGGAAATGTGCATTATCTATGTAATTCCGGCATTGAGATTGAAGGTATGAAATTTTATGGCATGCCAATGTTTATGGATGATTGTATGACAGACCGTCAAGACATCAATATCACAAAAATTCCAACTGACACCGATGTTCTGATTACCCACACACCTCCTCATGGTATTCTTGACTTTGATGACAATTTCAATTATGGTTCGGGAAAACTATTGACAAAGGTTACAGGAATAAATCCCAAGTTACATCTTTTCGGTCATATTCATGCCAACAACGGCATTCTACAGATTGGAAATACCACCTACGTCAACTCAGCAATAATGGACAAAGATTACTTCAATCTACAGAATCCTAATATTTTGGAAATATATTGACGGCGGTCTTCACATCAATCGCCTGATTCTTTCCAAGAAACCTTGCGTATTTCTTTGATAGCCTAGTCCTCAATTTTGCGTATTTGGGATTATCGGTCTTGTACGACATGCCAAAATGATGACTCAGACCCTTTATCCTTATCTTAAAAAGAGAAAAATTGGTGTGGATTTCGTTAATACAGCGATTTTTTAGTAATTTTGCATTGATATGAATACGCCCAACGATTTTTTCATACCTGACAATGAGGTCAAGTTGCCCGATGAGCTTGATTACGGCCGTGTGGATGAGTATATCCGCTCGGCAGAGGCGTTTTCACGCTCCACTTACCAGAGCGTCTATATCATTGACTATTTCAAGCAGAATTTTCTCTATGTGTCGCCAAACCCGATGTTTCTCTGCGGTCTTACTCCTGATGAAATGATGCGGCTTGGCTATCATTTCTACCTAAAATATGTGCCGGAGGATGAACAGGCACTTCTGCTTGATATCAACCGCGCCGGGTTTGCCTTCCACCATAAAATACCACGGGAGGAGCGTAAGGACTGGTATATATCTTACGATTTCCACATCCTGAACAACGGACACCCCATTCTGATAAATCACAAACTCACTTCGCTCGCCCTTACTTCCGACGGGCGCATCTGGCTCGCATTGTGCGTTGTGTCAGCTTCGCCGCACACAACGCCGGGCAATATCGAGATGCACCGCACGGGATCTTCCGAATATTTTTCATACAACACTACTTCGCATCGATGGGAGAAGAAAGAGATGCCGACATTGACCGAGGGCGAGAAATCTGTGCTTACGCTCTCTATCCAGGGCTATACAATGGCGGAGATTGCCGACCGCATCTGTCTCTCGCCCGACACCGTGAAGAAATACCGTCAGCGGATATTTGAGAAACTTTCTGTCCGCAACATTTCCGAAGCCATCGCCGCCGCTACCAATTACAAGTTAATTTAGTGGAGTGTGGCTCTTCTCTAAATTTTCTGATGCGAAATTAGAAAGACCCGATCTCATGCGCCATACCCAAAAGGGTATATTTTCATCCACTAATACAATCATACACTTTTGGGTATGGTGAGAATAATTCACCGACAGTAACTTTGCAGCAGAAAACCAAACTATCCATAGAAATGAAAAGAATCATTCAATTTTTACTTTGTTTCTTGGCATCAATTCTGACTGTTCAGTCTCAAGAAACAGCACAAGTAGTAAGCAAGACATTCCACTCTCCGGATTTTCCATTCGATAGAGAGATATTTATCTATACCCCACCATATTACAACGAGAGAAATCAGTCGGAATACGATGTCGTATATGTATTCGATGCTCAGTGGCGAGCTGAATTTGCCTTGACATACGGTATTTTGGAAGTATGTCAGAATATGGACGTGGACGCAGATATTTTTCCATTCATAGTCGTAGGTATCACTTCTCCAACCACACCTGAATATCAACGCTCCAACGATTTCCTACCGGTGCCTACAAATGCGACATACCAATCAAATCTTTATGGTAACTATGAGAATTTCAAGAAATTCCTTCGTGAAGATGTATTCACATACATCAACAGTCACTATCGCACTTCCGGTCATACACTTGCCATAGGGCATTCGCTCGGAGCATCTTTTGTGCTCAATGCTCTCGCTTCGGAAGATACGTTTGATGACTATATAGCTCTTTCACCTAATTTTATAGAAGATAACTTTAAGCTTGCTGACAATTTCATCAACTATGACTTCAACAATGGCAAACCACATTTCCTGTTTCTCACCATGTCCAATGAATCGGAAGAAACGGGCTGGCCAGCAGAGTGGCGTCAAGGTTGGGACTTGGTAAAGTCAAAAATGGAATCTGCGCATATCCCCGAATCGGTCAGAATATTTTTCAAGGAATATCCCCATCTGACCCACATGACTTGTTTCGTTGAATGTCTGATGGATGCGCTTCCTCTTTATTCTATGTATCGACTGAACACCACGTTCAATAACGATAAGCTATATCCTGTCCATATTACTCTCGATGCTCCGTATGCCGAGGGGGATGTATATATCACCGGTAATCAAGAGAGCATCATCAATTGGAATCCTATGGGGCTTAAGATGAACAAAAATGAAGACAATACCTATTCCATCGATTTGAACTTGCGCTTACCTGCAGAGTTCAAGTTCACGCAAGGTTCATGGGAAAGCCAAATAATCCCTGCAAATGCTTGTATCGGCAATCTCAGAATTTACAGTCCTGAAAAGACAACCAAGCATTATGTAGCAAATTGAAATGCCACCTACATAGAATTCTGCATAGATGTCAATATGCGTATTCTACTTTCTGCACACACATACGAATATGGAAAGACAGTGTGACATTATATTGTAGCAAAAGGCGGAAATTCATCTTCATCAGGAATACTGAAATAATTTAATCATACAAACCTATTCCGTTCCCGACGTGATGCCGGGAACGGTTTATTACCATAATTTTTGCCAACATAATGAATATGTGGCTAAAAAGTACTATCTTTGCACTCCAAATAACTGACCTTTTGTGAGCTTAATGAAGTATCTTCTCCATATAATTGCATTGTGTCTGCTGCTTGCCGGTTGCGGACGCAATTCCGAAATAGACCGACAGTTGGATCGGGCGGATGCGTTAATTGAGTCGCGTCCGGATTCCTCGCTACTCATACTTGACAATATCGATGCCAATGCCCTGTCGGGCAAGGAACAGAAAGCTCGCTATGCGTTACTGAAGTCTATGGCATTCGATAAGAACTACATTGACACCACCACATTTGATGTCCTGCAACCCGCCATTGACTACTATCTTGAACATGGAACACCTAATGAAAAACTCCGAACCTATTATTATCAAGGGGTGATATTCAATAATCAAGGGAATAGGGATAATGCACTTAATTCGTTTTCCAAAGCAATTGATTTGGAAAATACCATTACTGATTTATATGTTCTTGCAAGAGCATATGCTGCGCAAGGCTATTTATATGACCAACTATACGCATTAGAGGATGGTCTGAAATCAAATTTAGAGGCATCCCGAATTTATAATAGAATATCACAGAATTATAAGGAGTTTGATTGTTTGCTTAGGGCATACAATGAAGCAATAATATTGAATGATAAGCCACTTGCCGATAGCTTGTCATCAGTCTGCAACAACTTTGCCATAAATGACTCCATTGAAGCGGGGAAATTATGGCAGCAGAATCTACATTATGCTTCAAAATTTGGAGATAAAGAAGAAATTAGAATTATGCTTTCTCAACAAGAGCATTCCTTACCTTTTAATCCAGACAAATTGATGGATTTGGCTCTTGCATATAATAAATTGGGAAATAATGAGTATGCGTTAGAACTACTGGATATTGTAAGAGCGTCAAATTCTGAATATAATGGGCTAAGATTGCTATCGGTTCAGCTCCCCATTTATAAAGGTATCGGTAATTTCAAGGACGCGCTTTCTATCTATGAAAAGTATTCCATAGCGTATGATTCTATTAATTTGAAGAAATTTGAATATCTGACTCAAACCATTCAAGCACGAAACAAAATAGAAATTCAAGCCCAAAAAGAAGCCGAAAGGAACACCCGAATTATATGGAGCTGTATCGGTGGATTGGTAATATTGGTTTTGCTTGTAGGAGTTCTTTTGCTCACGGTCCGCAATAAGCAATCAGAGAAAGCATTGGCCATACAAATAGCCAGAACCAAGGAAGCTGAAAATGCCCAATTGAAGACGGAACAAGAAAGGTTGGCTCTTGAAGCGGAAAATCTTGCTCATAGAGTCGATACCCTTGAAGAAGAGAGCCGTTCTCTCAAAGAATTGATGGCGACTTCCGTGGAATTACCTGAAGAAGTTCAGAAGGCTATTCAAGTTAGAATTGAGATGCTTAACTCTCTATTGGCAGGATACATCACATCAAATGAGCAATACGAAAAGCCGTATGATGTATGGGTAAGGGAACTTACCGAAAATACGGAGGCGTTTATGAACTCCAACCGGTTGGCATTTCAGGCATCACATCCCCGATTCATCCAATATTTTGAGGAACATGGCTTGACAGAGGATGAGATCAATTATGTATGCCTATATGCGATAGGACTCCGTGGCAAGGAAGTAGGAAACTACATGAAGAAACCGGGTCATGTAAACATAAGCAGCGCCATTCGCAAGAAACTCGGTATAGACAAACATGAAACGAATATCGGCATCTACGTGCGCAAACTGCTGAAAAGTCTATAATGACTTAAATTTCATCAAACAATTGTCATAATATTTTACAATATATATCCTTGAAGTAGGTGTCATCATATATTATGATGACATCAACATACCTATACCTAAGCAAGTTTAAATCCCAAAATAATCGTTGGCTAATGCAATCATACACTTTTGGGTATGGCACAAAAAAATTATAGGCAGTAATTTTGCAGCAGAAAACAAAAGATCGTATACTATATGAGAAAATCGTTGTCATCCCTTATCATATTGACTGTTGCTTTTGTTCTTTTAGCACAAAAGCCGAAGGGAATCCCCTGTTGATGAAAGTTTGCCACTATTTTTACAAAAATAAAAACAGCTCCATCATATAATACATTGTGCAACAAGAATATAAAACTTATAACAGCCGTAACAATATGAAAGTTTTTATTTTTGGATGAAAGTATCCGGCAGTAATTTTGCAGCAGAAAACACAGCGATAAACCGCCAAAACAGAATACATATAGAGTCATGAACAACATGAAAACAACGTTATCATTAATCATCACGGCAACTTCCGTCTTAGCTTCCTCAGCACAGGAACCGACGGATACCGTCAAGACACAAGAACTACAAGAGATAGTCGTTGAGGCATCCAATCAGCGTGTCAATGCAGAAGTTTCAACTTATATCCCTATGGCGAAACAAAAGAATGCAGCACAAAATGCAGTTTCTTTACTTGAACAAATGTCCATTCCTCAAATTGAGGTTGACCCTGTAAATCAAGCGGTGAAGACCGCGCACGGACAAAATATCTCAATCTTCATTGACTATATCCCGGCAACCTCCGAAGATTTGCAAGGAATGAGGACACAGGACGTAAAGAAAGTTGAATACTACCTTCATCCGACTGACTCACGCTTTCAAGGTGCAAAATACGTGATAAACTTCGTAATGCAGAGATATGAATGGGGAGGATACACCAAACTTAACGCAAACAAATGGATAGGAGTCAACCGAACTGAGGGACAATTGTACTCCAAGATAAAATATAAACGGATGACGTTTGATGTTTTTGCCGATGAAATATATCTGACTAACACTCACATGGGGCAAAATTCATCTGAACATTTCAATTTTCTTGACTTGAATGGAGAAGGTCCAATGTCTGTGATACGAAAATCTGAAACTGGTTCGTCACGTTACAGGAACAACAGCAATGATTTCAGTTTTCGTGCATTATACAACACTGAGAGGTTTCAGTTCTCGAATAAGTTAGCGTACAGTCTGACCAATATTCCCCATAATGACCTCAGCAATAATATCTCCTATTCATCTGACCTATTCCCTATTTCAAAATCCTCAACTACCTCATCTTCTAAAGATTGGGCACTTAATTACAACGGATGGTATTTTTTTATGCTTTCAAAGTGTGCGGCTCTTAATGTGGATGCGGTTTACACCTATGGTCGCAATACATCCAATTCAAATTATAGTGTACATGATGAATTGTCAATTGTAAATGACGCCAAGGAGGATGTTCACAAAATGAGTGTGTATCTGCATCTGAACTGGAATCCAAATAAGCACAACCAATTCTTCACAAACTTTGGAGTACAACACGATTGGAATATAATCAATTACTACGGGAATTCCCCCTCCAAGCAGAAATATGATGTAGGCATATATTTCCTTGGTCAGAATTACCAGCATATATTCAATGAGAAATGGAATATTGGAGCAGGGTTGGCATGGATATGGGAGACCAACAGAATATCGGGGATAAAAGCCGACAACAACTTTCCGCAGACTAATATCAATGCCACTTGGTCACCGAATAACAAGCATCAAATGTATTTTACATCAAATTATGGTTCTATGTTTCCTAACGCCTCGCAAAAGAGTCCGAACACACTCCAACAAGATGAGTTGATGTGGTATAGAGGGACACCGGAATTAAAAGATTACAAGTATACCAATGCCCTCCTTTCATACACTTGGCTACCCAACAACCGATGGCAACTGACCGCAGATGCTTATTTCGGATATGTCAAAAACAGATGTGTTACCCTATATTCTCCCACAGGTCCGAATGGTACAATGCTCCGTCAATATTTCAACGGTGGTGACTATTTTAGAGACTATATAGGGTTCAACGCAACCGGGAAATTTTTGGGAGGGAAACTTATAGCTAAATTGCGTCCACAGTTTTGGATCAGAAAGACAACCGGTGATTACGCATGGAGTAATAATCAATTGACTTGCACCGTAAGACTTACATACTATCTCAATAATTTCTATTTTACAGGCTGGTATCAGACTCCAAGCAAATATCAAGAAAGGAATAGCGGGATCATCAGTCGCACTCCATCAACATATCAAATTCAAATTGGTTGGGGGAATGGCACATGGAATATAAATGCCGCTGCCTATAATTTCTTCCACACCTCATGGGATGATTATAAGGAAACATTAACAAGCGAGTATTATAGCTTTGACCGAACTACTTACGGGACACAACGCCATGCACGTTATACCGTATCCGTCACATATACTATGAGTTACGGCAAGAAAGTGCAACGTAATAATGAAATATCCGGATCTGGCACAGCCAGTTCTGCCATACTAAAATAAAAAGTCATTGTTTATGAAACAAAAAGTAAAGTGGGATATGTATGTTTGGGTCATTACTATTCTCGTAACCGTGGTTTTGTGCGTTGGGTTGATTTGCACAAGAGATATACTCGGAAAGTTTATTGTTTGGGCTACCATAACAGTACTGGTATTCGTCGCTATGTGGACAGTCGCACCGATAAGCATTTCAGTTGACGACACTTCAATCACAGTACGTAAGCGAATAGGTAACAAGAGAATATTAATCTCAAACATTGAAACCGTCAGAGCTATTACGCCCTCGACTATTCCAATAATACGCATCGGGCTCCGAATGTTTGGTAGTGGCGGATTTGCAGGATACTGGGGATGGTACGCAAATTCACAGATAGGAACATACTTCGCATATTACGGCGATAGGTATGAGTGCTTCTTGATCAAACTTAAAAATGGCAAAAAGTATATCCTCGGATGTGAAAACTCTTCTGAAATGATAGACAGGCTTAAAATCCAATTAAATATAAACAGCTAATCATACAAACCATAAGAGGTCCGGCGAAAGATCGGATTCCACAAAATCAAAAAAGGTATGAAGAAATCACTAATTTTTATTCTTTCGCTTGTAATGGCAAGCGTTGCTTATGCCGATGATTGGCAGACGCAAAAGGGTTATCGAGGTTTTGCCGATTTAGGAGGCGTAATCGGCATGGGATCTCATGGAGAGAACGCCTTGACTATTTCCACGACACACGGCTATCAGGTTGTGCCAGGCTATCTATTTGTCGGAGCCGGAATCGGTTTTAATACAGGTAGTGTTCTACTTCCGATGTATCTGGATTTTCGCAGCCAACTCCCTACGGGCAAATGGTCTCCATTCCTTGATCTCCGTGCAGGATACAGTGGAAAATTGGAATGGGATTTCAATGATGGCGGGGCATTATTTAATCCTTCCGTTGGCGTAACCTGGTCTGTTGCCAAGCGATTCGGATTGGAACTTTCTGTGGGCTACATGTATCAAAGAGCCACAACATCTAAAGTTGAAAGCGGACGATATGTCAATGGTAAATTGGAGATATCTACTGAAAACAGAGAAAGGCACAACATTGGCGGAATAAATATCCGTTGTGGATTTACCTTCTAAAACAATTTGCTCATACTAATATATTTCCGTTCCCGACGTGATGCCGGGAACGGAAATATAATCAAAGATTATTGAGGATAATATCCGGTTTCATTTCCATTTTAGAGAAGGCGAAGAGCTTTCTACCGAGGTCTTTGATGGATGCTCCGATATGATACAGGTCTTCGTCCACGATCAGGAAGCGATCGTGGATATTGGCGACGGTCTTCACATCAATCGTCGGGTATCCATTTTATCAGACAATTCCGCGATCTGAATATCGTGTTCAGCAAACCTTCGGTCAATTCTGCTTTCAAGATATAATAATCTTTGATTTACGCTATATCCTCGCAACAGATACTCTTTCAAAATCTTATTAGCCCATTGCCGGAACTGTGTGCCTCTTATGGATTTTACTCTGTAACCGACGGAGATAATCACATCCAACGAATAAAACTTCGTTCTATATCGTTTACCGTCAGCGGCAGTTAGTAAGGATTCCTTACATACTGAATTTTCATCTAATTCGCCCTCCTTGAATATGTTTCGTATGTGGAGAGTAATGTTGTTTCGGGTAGTCTGGAACAACTCGGTCATTTGAGCTTGGGTTAACCACACAGTTTCATCCTCCAGTCTGACCTCCAGTTTCACTGTGGAATCAGGCTGGTATATTATGATTTCATTGTTGGCACTTGAAACTTTGTCTATTAGGGTTTCAAGTGCATTGGGCTTATCGTTCTCGTGCATTGCTATGTTACTTGGTTTAGATATTGCAACCCAGAAGGGCTCACGGCTCCAAAAATAAATCTCACCGTAAAAAAAGCCGAAGGGAATCCCCTGTTGATGAAAGTTTGCCACTATTTTTACAAAAACAAAAACAGCACCATCATATAACACATTATGCTACAAGAATATAAAACTTATAACAGTTGTAACAATATGAAAGTTTTTATTTTGGGATGAAAGTATCCGGCAGTAATTTTGCAGCAGAAAACACAGCGATAAACCGCCAAAACAGAATACATATAGAGTCATGAACAACATGAAAACAACGTTATCATTAATCATCACGGCGACTGCCGTCTCAATCGCCTCAGCACAGGAACCGACGGATACCGTCAAGACAAAGGATCTCAAGGAGGTGGTAGTGGAGGCACAAATGCAGAAGACTTCTTCAAATGTCACCACTTACTACCCTGACAAGAACAGCAAGCGAACGGCTCAAAATGCCATTGACTTGCTCGACCGTATGGCAATCCCGCAGATCAATGTTAATCCAGCCGACGGTTCTGTAGCCACACCAAGTGGCGATGCAGTGGCTATATACATAGATATGGAACAGGCCACACAAGAAGAGAAGGACGCCCTACGTCCGGAGAATGTAAAGAAAGTTGAATACTTCGTATATCCGACCGATCCTCGTTTCAATCATGAGAGATATGTCATCAATATCACACTCCAACACTATGATTACGGTGGATATGCCAAATTCTCCGGAACTGGCAATATTATGGCAGGTTCAGGCAGTGGACTTGCTTATGCCAAGACTGCATATAAACGGATGACATACGACATAAGCGTCAACGACAAATATACCGACCGCCATCATACCGGTTCAGATCAGACGCAGATCTTCCGTTTTCCTATGGCTGACGGTTCGGTCAAGGAGATAACCCGAAGCAATCTTCTTGATGACAGTAGATTTCAGAATAATAAATTCGGAGCATCCTTCCGCGCCAAATACATATCGGAAAAGACAGTGATCTCCAACAGTTTTTTCCTGACAGCATTAAACACACCGCACCAAGACAACAACGGACGGCTTATATTCTCACCCGAAGTCGCAACAGGCAACAGCTATTCCAATTCGCTAAATTCCACATACATTTATCCGCGTTGGCGTGGCAACTACTATTTTGATCTCGGAAACGGTTTTCAACTCAACGCTATACCCTCGTTCTTTTATGAGCATACCAAAAGCAACCGAAAGTATTCGTCAGAAGAAACCGATATAGTCACAGACGCAACCGAGGATGCCTTGACCGGACAATTGCAGATACAGCTGAACAAGACATTCCATAAAAATCATACCGTTGATTTCAACCTTCTCGGCATCTATTACTATGACAAGGTGAAGTATTCGGGCAATACCGTAGCATCCCCGGAGTTCAACCAGTTTGCCTACGGCGGATTCTTTGCATACACTTTTACCAAGGATCCAATCTTCGCCCAATTAGCTGTCGGTTTTGCCGGCGAGTCAAACAAAATTAGCGGTGTGCGTACAAATAGCTTCATACCTATTGTCCAGTTGAGCACTCAGTATGCCCCGAATTCTAAAAACCAATTCAGTTTCTCCGCCCAATATAACGTCAATCCGGTCACTGCTGCCGACAAGACTCCCGATATGATTCAAGAGAATGAATTGCTTTATAAGACAGGCAACCTCCACCTTAGAAACACCCACTGGAGTAAAGTGACATTAGACTACACCTATCTCCCCAACAACAGGATATCCTTATCGGCATTTACCGGCTGGAGCAGATATTTCAACAGAGTCGTGCCAGTGTTCAGTCCCGAAGGACCGAATGGAATGATGCTACGCTCACTTGAAAACGATGGAGATTATCAGGATTTCCACATTGGAGCAACGTTGTCGGCAAAGCTTCTTAACCGCAGTCTCGTGCTACGTGCCACCCCGCAGATGTGGTTCGAACGTACAACAGGGCTGTATTCCGATAAAGCCAATTATCTGTCGCTTAATCTGTCTGCTACATACTACCTCGGCAACATCTACGTCTCGGCATATTATTCATTGGCAAACCGTGGATTGATACAATACAGTCTTGATGCCACATCTTATACTCCAAAGTCACATTATCAGTTAAAGATAGGATGGAGTAATGGAGCATGGAATATTTCGGCGAATGCCGTCAACATATTCCGTCGCAGTTGGATCAACAGCACATACTCACTACAAAGCAAATGGTTTGACCAGTATTCCACCGAGTATAGTGCCAACAGCCATCAATTCATCAATATCACCGCAAGCTACACATTCGGATTCGGAAAGAAAATCCGTAGAGGTGATGAGGTTCAGACAATGGATACAGGCAACTCCGCAATTATGAAATAAAAACAATTTAATCATACAATCCTATTCCGTTCCCGACGTGATGCCGGGAACGGTAGGGAACTTCCTCTGATGTGTTTTACCCTATAACTGACAAAAATAATCACATCCAACGAATAAAACTTCATTCTATCTATATTATTTGCCGTCTGCGGCAGTAGGTCTGGATTACTTACATACTGAATTTTCATCTTATCCTTACCATTTTTTGCCAACATAGTGAATATGTGGCTAAAAAGCACTATCTTTGCACTCCAAATAACTGACCGTCCAGTTATATTTTGTGAGCGTAATGAAGTATCTTCTCCATATAATTGCAATGTGTCTGCTGCTTGCCGGATGCGGACGCAATTCCAAAACAGACCGACAGATGAATATGGCGGATGCGTTGATTGAATCGCGTCCTGAATCCTCGTTGCTTATACTTGACAAGATAGATGCCGGAACGTTGGCGCCACACATCTCGAAGCTTTAGTTTTGAAATTTTCAGTTTCGATTATCCCGTTAATCAACGAAAACTTCCAAATAAGTGCAGTATAAACCATATAAAACGCCCAAATAAGTGCAGTAGTGATAATAGAAATCTTCCCAATAAGTGCAGTAGTACAATTTTTTATATTACCTTTGCATTAAAATACGAAGCAGATGAATCTGATAGAACTTGAAACCATATTACGGGACCAAAAGACCGAACTTGACCTTTTGAGGGAAGATAATCTGATCTCTCGCCCCGAAGAGAATTTGATAGACCTGCGGAGCAGACAGGCTCAGGTGGTCATCGGTGTAAGGAGAAGCGGCAAGTCCACCTTATGCTTCAAGGCACTTGAAAAAGCAAATGTCAACTATGCCTATGTGAATTTTGATGATGAGCGTCTTGCCGAATGCCGTAGAGAGCATCTTGATTTGATATTGGAAGCATTGTATCGCATATATGGCAAGTTCGATTATCTGTTTTTTGATGAAATTCAGAATGTAGATGGGTGGCCTTTGTTTGTCAACCGCCTTTTGCGCCAACGTATCCACATGATTATAACCGGCAGCAATGCAAAACTACTCAGTACGGATTTGGCTACTCACCTTACCGGAAGGCATCATAAAATTGAATTGTTCCCATTCTCATTCAAGGATTGGTGTGAGGCAAAAGACTTAAACTATGATGGCATGACAACCCGCAACAGAGGCCTGCTTGGTAAAGAATTCAATGAGTATCTACATACGGGCGGCTTTCCGGAACTGATATATGAGTCAGGAAATACCACTTATATAAGTACGCTCTTCGACAACATAATTAATCAGGACATAAAAAACAGGTTCAATGTGAGGAACGTGGAGGAGCTTATGAAGCTGGCCAACCACATGCTGAATGAGGTGCCGGATTGTTTCACTGTTGATGGACTGATGGATATAAGTGGTGTAAAAAGCAATCATACGATACTGAAATATCTGTCATATCTGCAACAGACCTATCTGATTTCACAAGTAAAGAAATTCTCCCCCAAAAGCAGGCAGCGGTCAACCAATGAGAAGTATTATGCCATCGACGTGGCTTTCATGGACAAGCGGGAGAACGCCTTTGCCGGAGAGAACCTGGGCTGGAGATTGGAGACAATCGTGTATCTGGAACTAAAAAGAAGATATGTAGGAAAAGGATGTGATATTTATTACCACAAAGAAAAGACCAGCGAGACAGATTTCATAGTCTGCAACGGCAATCAGACAATCGGCATATACCAGGTTTCATACGATATTTCCAATGAAAAGACCCGCAAGAGGGAAATACGTGGGTGTCTTGCCGGCGCCAAAATAACTCGATGTGACAATATGTATATCATAACGGATCATCAGCGTGAAGACATAATTGTTGAAGATAAAATCATCAAAGTGTTTCCTGCCTACGAATGGCTGCTGAACACCTCCGGAGACCTTAAAAGTCAAGAAAATTAACATTGTCCAACTCATAAAAAATCCTAACAATACCCTAACAAGGGATTTGGTTTGAAATATAGCAATTTGAAAGGCAATAAGTTACGACAATAGTTCACTTTCCTCTCTCCGCAAATAACGCTGAATATCAGCAAGTTGCAAGACTAACACCCAAATTTGCACCCAAAATCGCAAATTTGGGTGTTTTTATATATTCTTAACGTACTAATCGCCTCTTGCCGCCCAGCACCTGCCAATCATTGTTTCTTTTGCACAGCTCCATGTATATATTGGTTTAGGTTTAGTCGGGCATATATAAAGTCCGAACCAAACTAAATCCAAAATATGACAAATTCGGAATTAGAGGAAGAGATATATGAGACATACGCTGAACCTACAATGAACCTACAATGCTCCAAAGATTTAACTTTTTTTTACTCATTCAGTCAAAATTCCAAATATTTCTATTAACTTTGCAGTCCAAAGCGTATATGCTGACAATGGCCACCATGTAAGAACAATATTAAAACAATATAGTCGAGACTCTCCTTGTAGACGCAAAGATTTGGTCACTTGTCAGCCTACTTGGAGGACTCCATGTATAAATGAATTTTTCTTTTGATCGATCAAAACATGTCTTTTACTCGCCTGAATTTGAAGAGTTAATCAAGGACACTATACGGTTTTTCAACGGTACTCCAGTTCAGCCGTTGCCTCCATTAGAGCCTTTTGATGGTGCTGGTGTTTATGCTTTATACTTTATAGGCAAGAAAGGTATTTATCATAAATTTCATGAAATAAATAGATTGGAGTTTAGATTGCCTATATATGTAGGTAAAGCTGTTCCCCGTGGTTGGCGTCAAGGTCGTATTGCCGAGAGCACATCGCAAGAACTTTATCGAAGATTGTGTGACCACACAAAGAGTATTAATGCTGCGAAGAATTTATCAAAAGATGATTTCCTATGCCGATTTATGATTCTTGAAAATGCAGCAAGTAATCTTATTGGAACCGTTGAAGCGGCATTAATTCGACATTATCTACCACTATGGAACAGTTTAATAGATGGTTTTGGAAATCACGATCCAGGTAGTGGTCGTTACAATCAGGAACGTTCCGAATGGGATATCATTCATCCGGGAAGAAAATGGGCTCTTAAATGTGTAGAATCATCCAAAAATACATCTGCTATACTTAAAACAATTACCAATTATTTCTTAGGGCTAAAATGATTTCAGGAATAGAAATATTTTCCGGCGCGGGTGGTTTAGCAACCGGGTTAGGATTAGCAGGTGTTTCTCATAACGCTTTTGTAGAGTGGAATTGTGATGCATGCAGAACGCTTAGAATGAACTACGATAGTGATATTGTTTTTGAAGGAGATATAAGAAATTTTGATTTTACCTCTTATAGAGGTATTGATATAATTGCAGGGGGACCTCCATGTCAACCATTTTCTCTTGGTGGAAAAGCTAAAGGAAATCTTGATGAGAGAGACATGTTTCCTTCAGCCATCCGTTCGATTCGTGAACTTCAGCCAAAAGTGTTTTTATTTGAGAATGTCAAGGGTCTTCTCAGAACAAATTTCAAAGGCTATCTTGACTATATTTTATTACAATTATCTTTCCCTACAATTACACAGTCTTCAGATTGCCTTAATCATATAAATAAAATTAAACAGAGCGCGACTGATGTCCCTCTTCATGAACAGTATGATGTTTATATAAATCTTGTTAATGCGGCTGATTATGGCGTTCCACAAAAAAGAGAGCGTGTTATTATTGTAGGTGTAAGAAAAGACTTGCATATTGAATGGAATCTTCCTACACCTACCCATTCGTTAGACGCTCTATTATGGAGTAAGTATGTTACCAAGGAATATTGGGAAAAACATAGCATATTACCTTCAAATTCTGAATACAATACATTTGCAAGAAATAAAAGTTACTTAGAGTATAAATACGGTTTTTTCCCACCTGAATCGCTACCTTGGTTAACTGTGCGGGATGCTCTTGTAGATTTACCTAAAGAAGGTGATTTGACATTCTACCCTAGTGAACATGTGGTTAGAAGTGGAGCTAAAGAGTATTACGGCCATAGCGGTAGTCCAATAGACGAACCTGCAAAAACAATCAAAGCGGGAGCACATGGTGTTCCAGGCGGAGAAAATATGATTAAATATCCCGATGGTTCGGTTAGATACTTTACTGTTTTCGAAGCAAAACGAATTCAAACTTTTCCAGATGATTACCAAATTATAGGATCATGGACTGAATCCATGCGTCAGCTAGGTAATGCAGTCCCTGTAAGATTGGCACAGATAATAAGTAGTTCAATAATAGACATGCTTAATAATGAAAAATTTAGTTGATAGGATAATACAAGATTTGGGTGAGGACAAACCTATAAAAGGGATATTGTTAAAAGCCCAGATAGTTGCCTCAAAGCTTAATAACAATGATTTTAAAACTTGGATAGAGAATGAACAAAATGGCTATCCCGACGCTTCTAATTTACCTGATTATAGAGTTCTAAATGCAATAGTTAAAGCAGACTTGTCAATTCCTTTTTCTGGATATGTGAGAAATTATACTATTCCTGCAGGAATTTATGATGATCCCATTATTGAAGAATGTATATGTAAGGTTCGCATTACACATTCACTCCAAGAAATCGAAACTATATACGAAAACAAAAAAGGCGGTAACGTTTCCACAAATTTACCAGCAATGGCATATACCGAAGTAAATAAATATGTTTCTGGAAATGTTGAGCAATTAAAACAAGAGTTTTCAGTGGCATCGCTGATTCATATAGTAGACATATTCAAATCTAAACTTTTATCATTTTTTCTTGACATAGAGAAAGAGATGAATGTAGGAATTAATTTTTCAAAAATTGAAGAACAACAAGATAAAATAACTCAAATTATGAACACGTACTATATCAATTCCGCTATAGCTAATACGGGAGCTGGCTCTGTGAGCGCAGGAGATATTAGGGATAATACATCTCTTCAGATAATTTCAGATTCAGAGCAAAAAGAAAAATTCTTATCTTTAGTTAGTCAGCTTAAAGAAGAGGCCAATAGTCTTAATAATAGTGACCTTACTGAAACTATAGATCTGATAACAGAAGAATGCAATAAACCTTCTTGGGCAAAAAGAACTTTAAGAGTCGCACTGAATGCTGTTCAAGGTATTGCAACCGGAATTGCGGCAAATCAACTGACACCAATAGTTACAAACGCACTGGCACTGTTATAAAAGGTAGTGTTTCTCTGCGTGTGTACAAGATGAGCTGATGTGGTATTCCGGCAATCCCGATCTTGATAACTATTGGAACCATCATATTGGCTTGCAATATCTTTGGCTTCCCAATAATAAATGGCAACTATCGGCTGATAAGTAGTTTCTAAAAATTAATGTACATATGTTGGCACGGTTTTTGCAGTATGGT